>CANJBX010000038.1 GCA_947472885.1 Hyphomicrobiaceae bacterium | reverse complement strand
TCGCTCGCCGACATGCTCAAGGGCAAGCAGGGCCGGTTCCGTCAGAACCTGCTCGGCAAGCGCGTCGATTACTCGGGTCGTTCGGTCATCGTCGTCGGCCCGGAACTCAAGCTGCATCAGTGCGGCCTGCCGAAGAAGATGGCGCTTGAGCTGTTCAAGCCGTTCATCTACTCGCGGCTTGACGCCAAGGGCCTGTCCACCACGGTCAAGCAGGCGAAGAAGCTCGTCGAAAAGGAAAAGTCCGAGGTCTGGGACATTCTCGACGAGGTCATTCGCGAGCATCCCGTGCTGCTGAACCGCGCTCCGACGCTTCACCGCCTCGGCATTCAGGCGTTTGAGCCGGTGCTGATCGAAGGCAAGGCGATCCAGCTTCATCCGCTGGTCTGCGCGGCCTTCAACGCGGACTTCGACGGCGACCAGATGGCCGTGCACGTTCCGTTGTCGCTTGAAGCGCAGCTGGAAGCGCGCGTCCTGATGATGTCGACCAACAACATCCTGCATCCCGCGAACGGTCAGCCGATCATCGTGCCGTCGCAGGACATCGTGCTGGGCCTCTATTACCTCTCGCTGATGCGCGAAGGTGAGCCGGGGCAGGGCAAGGCGTTCGGCGATATGGCGTCGATCGAGCACGCGATGGCTGAAAAGGTCATCTCGCTGCACACCAAGATCAAGTACCGCTACAACGGCGTCGATGAAAACGGCAAGCGGAAGCAGTACTGGCAAGACACCACGCCGGGCCGCGTCATGCTCGGTGAGATCCTGCCGCGCAACCCGAAGACCCCGTTCTCGGTCGTCAACAAGCTGATGACCAAGCGCGAGATCTCCTCGACCATCGATACGGTCTATCGTCACTGCGGTCAGAAGGAGACGGTGATCTTCTGCGACCGCATCATGGCGCTCGGCTTCTACAATGCGTTCCGGGCCGGCATCTCGTTCGGCAAGGACGACATGGTCGTGCCCGCCTCGAAGTGGAAGATCGTCGACAAGACCCGCGAACTGGCCAAGGACTTCGAAACCCAGTTCAACGAAGGTCTGATCACGCAGGGCGAAAAGTACAACAAGGTCGTCGATGCCTGGTCGAAGTGCACCGAAGAAATTGCTTCCAAGATGATGGAAGAAATCTCTTCAGTGAAGAAGACCCCCGATGGACGTGAAGCGCAGATCAACTCGATCTACATGATGGCGCACTCTGGCGCGCGTGGTTCGCCCGCGCAGATGCGCCAGCTCGCCGGTATGCGCGGCCTGATGGCCAAGCCGTCGGGTGAAATCATCGAGACGCCAATCATCTCGAACTTCAAGGAAGGTCTTTCGGTTCTCGAATACTTCAACTCGACCCACGGCGCCCGTAAGGGCCTCGCGGACACCGCGTTGAAGACCGCGAACTCGGGCTACCTCACGCGCCGTCTCGTCGATGTCGCGCAGGACTGCATCATCACGTCGGAAGACTGCGGTTCCACGGGCGGTATCAAGGTGCGCGCCATCGTGGACTCGGGCACGGTCGTGGCCTCGCTTGCGAGCCGCATCCTTGGCCGCACCGTGGCGGAAGACATCCGTGATGCAGCGACTGGCAAGGTTGTGGTGAAGGCGCACACGCTCCTCACCGAACCGGAAGTCGAAGCCATCGTTCAGGCCGGTGTGCAGGAAATGAAGATCCGTTCGGTCTTGACCTGCGTCTCCACCAACGGCGTTTGCGGTGCCTGCTACGGGCGCGATCTCGCCCGCGGCACGCCGGTGAACATGGGTGAAGCGGTCGGCGTCATTGCGGCGCAGTCCATCGGTGAGCCGGGTACTCAGCTGACCATGCGCACGTTCCACATCGGTGGCGCGGCGCAGATCAACGAGCAGTCGTTCATCGAATCGAACTTCGACGGCAAGATCGCCATCAAGAACAAGGCGATGGCGCGTAACTCGGATGGCGACGTTGTTGCCATGTCGCGGAACATGACCGTCGCGGTGATCGACAAGGACGGCACCGAACGTGCGGTTCACCGTATTCAGTACGGTTCCCGCATGAAGATCGACGAAGGTGACGAGATCAAGCGCGGCCAGCGTATTGCCGAGTGGGATCCTTACACCCGTCCGATCCTCACGGAAGTCGAAGGTTTGGTGGCGTTCGAAGACCTCGTCGAAGGTCAGTCGCTTGCCGAAACGCTCGACGAATCGACGGGTATCGCCAAGCGCGTCGTCATTGATTGGCGTACATCGAGCCGTGCGGCCGATCTGCGTCCTTCGATGGTCGTGCAGGGCAAGGATGGCAAGATCCTCAAGCTGGCCCGTGGCGGCGACGCCCGTTACCAGCTCGCGGTTGACGCCATTCTGTCGGTGGATCTCGGTGCCAAGGTCAAGGCGGGCGACATTCTCGCGCGTATCCCGACCGAAAGCGCCAAGACCCGCGACATCACCGGCGGTCTGCCGCGCGTTGCGGAATTGTTCGAAGCCCGTCGTCCGAAGGAAGCTGCGGTCATCGCCGAAATCTCCGGCACCGTGCGCTTCGGCAAGGACTACAAGAACAAGCGCCGCATCTCGATCGAGCCGAACGACAAGGAAGAAGAGGCACGCGAGTACCTGATCCCGAAGGGCAAGCACATCCATCTTCAGGATGGCGACGCCATCGAGAAGGGCGACTACATCCTCGACGGCAACCCGGCCCCGCACGACATTCTTGCGGTCAAGGGCGTCGAAGAACTGGCCGCTTATCTCGTCAACGAGATTCAGGACGTCTACCGGCTGCAGGGCGTCGGCATCAACGACAAGCACATCGAGGTGATCGTTCGCCAGATGCTGCAGAAGGTTGAGATCGACAACGCCGGCGAGACCGATCTGATCGAAGGCGAGCAGATGGACAAGATCGAGCTCGACGAGATCAACGCCAGGACTGTCGCCGAGGGCAAGAAGCCCGCGACCGGCCACCCTGTGTTGCTCGGCATCACCAAGGCGTCGTTGCAGACCCGCTCGTTCATCTCCGCGGCCTCGTTCCAGGAGACGACCCGCGTGCTGACCGAAGCCTCGGTTGCCGGCAAGGCGGACAGCCTCGACGGCCTGAAGGAAAACGTCATTGTCGGCCGGCTGATCCCGGCGGGCACGGGCGCCATGATGAACCAGCTCCGCGAAGTCGCGTCCAAGCGCGACAAGCTGATTCTCGACGAGCGCGAGAGAGAGGCGTTGGCCAAGGCTGCGGCGGCTCAGGTACTCGAAGCTCCGGCATTGCCGGCACCGGCCCCAGAGCCGACGCCTGCGGCCGAGTAGAGCCAGGGGCCAGTAAAACCCTATATAGACGTCCAGAGGCCGCCCGGTGGGCGGCCTCTGTGTTTCCGGGGGCTATCCCCTAAGTGGATGTTGGCGATGGGGAGAATCGCCACAACCGATTCTCCGTGCTGGTTTAGCCGCTCCAGGGCTGAAATGACGGGGCAGGGTCGATCTGGTCCTAACCTTACCGTCCAAAGTCCTGAAAAAATGCCTCTCCAGACCGTTTCGCGGGCCAGATGTGCTTGCAGGACCGCGTTTTTCGGCGTGTCGGCCTTGACTTCACCCTCATGCGCCGATAAACACGCGCAACTTAACGACAGGCGGTGAGCTTCGCTGCGTCGGAACGGTGGCCTGATTGGCTAAGTTATTGAGAGCGAATAGCTTTCTAGAACCAGCCCAGTGCCCTTGGCCTCGACAAAAGAAGCTCAAACGCTGTCGCTGACACATGAAACTGTCAGATACGGATACATGACCGCACCGCTCACTGCCTTTCGGGGTGCTGGCGTGGTGGTCCTCTGTCGATGGATGAACGCCATTTCGCAAATAATGCGAACGGCGTGAATTCATTTTGCGCGTGGCTAATTCGCGCCGCGCGGACGCTGTGAGTGAGTGAATGAAGGTGAAGGCTTAAAGAATGCCGACAATCAACCAGTTGATCCGCAAGCCGCGGGTAATTCAGAAGGCGCGCAAGACCGTGCCGGCGCTGCAGCAGAGCCCGCAGAAGCGCGGCGTTTGCACGCGCGTCTACACAACGACGCCGAAGAAGCCGAACTCCGCGCTCCGCAAGGTCGCCAAGGTTCGTCTCACCAACGGCTTCGAAGTGATCGGTTACATTCCGGGTGAAGGCCATAACCTTCAGGAACACTCGGTGGTCATGATCCGCGGCGGCCGCGTCAAGGATTTGCCTGGCGTGCGCTACCACATCCTGCGCGGCGTCCTCGATACCCAGGGCGTCAAGAACCGCAAGCAGCGCCGTTCGAAGTACGGCGCGAAGCGTCCGAAATAACGCCGGGAAAATTCACAGATGTCACGCCGTCACAGTGCAGAGAAGCGCGAAATTCATCCCGACCCGAAGTTCGGGAACCTGGTCGTGTCCAAATTCATGAACACGGTCATGTACGAAGGCAAAAAGTCGGTGGCAGAAACCATCGTCTACGGTGCTTTCGATCTGATCGAAAGCAAGACCAAGGCGAGCCCGCTCACCGTGTTCGAGCAGGCGCTGGATAATGTCATGCCGTCCATCGAAGTGCGCTCACGGCGCGTCGGCGGCGCGACCTATCAGGTTCCGGTCGAAGTGCGTAACGAGCGCCGTCAGGCGCTGGGCATCCGCTGGCTCATCATCGCGGCCCGTGCCCGCAACGAAAAGACAATGACTGAGCGGCTCTCTGCTGAATTGCTCGACGCGTCGAACAATCGCGGTAACGCCGTCAAGAAGCGCGAAGACACGCACAAGATGGCGGAAGCCAATCGCGCGTTCTCGCATTATCGCTGGTAAGGCGTCGTAGAAAAAACGGACGCAAGGAATAGTTATGGCTCGCGCTCACGCAATCGAGAACTACCGCAACTTCGGCATCATGGCCCACATCGATGCGGGCAAGACGACGACGACTGAGCGGATTCTCTATTATACCGGCAAGAGCCACAAAATCGGCGAAGTGCACGAAGGTGCCGCGACGATGGACTGGATGGAGCAGGAGCAGGAACGCGGCATTACCATTACGTCGGCCGCGACGACCGCTTTCTGGAACGGCAAGCGCCTGAATATCATCGACACTCCCGGCCACGTGGACTTCACCATTGAAGTCGAGCGTTCGTTGCGCGTACTCGACGGCGCCGTCGTCGTGCTCGACGGAAACCAGGGCGTTGAGCCGCAGACCGAAACCGTATGGCGTCAGGGCGACAAGTACAAAGTTCCGCGCATCGTGTTCGCCAACAAGATGGACAAGACCGGCGCCGACTTCTTCAAGTGTCTCGCTGACATCATCGACCGTCTTGGTGCCAAGCCGATTGCAATCCAGCTGCCGATTGGCGCAGAGAGCCAGTTCAAGGGCCTCATCGACCTCGTGACGATGAAGGGCATCATCTGGAACGACGAGTCGCTCGGCGCGAAGTTCGATTCCATCGAAATTCCTGCCGATATGCTCGATCAGGCGAAGGAATATCGCGAGAAAATGGTTGAGGCTGCCGTCGAGCTCGACGACACCGTCATGGCCGCATGGCTTGACGGCAAGGAGCCGGACGAAGCCACGATCAAGCGCCTGATCCGCAAGGCCGTCATCACCGGCGCTTTCTATCCCGTGCTGTGCGGTTCGGCGTTCAAGAACAAGGGCGTGCAGCCGCTGCTCGACGCAGTTGTCGATTACCTGCCGTCGCCGCTCGACGTTCCGGCGATCAAGGGCATCAACCCGGACAAGGAAAACGAAGAAGTCATTCGTGAACCGAAGGACGACGCGCCGATGTCGCTGCTCGCCTTCAAGATCATGGACGATCCCTTCGTCGGCACCATCACATTCTGCCGTATCTATTCGGGCACCCTGACCAGCGGTACTGGCGCGGTCAACTCGACCAAAGAGCGCAAAGAGCGCATCGGCCGCATGCTGCTGATGCATGCGAACAACCGCGAAGACATCAAGGAAGCCTATGCCGGCGATATTGTTGCGCTGGCTGGCCTGAAGGAGACACGCACCGGCGATACGCTGTGCGATCCCGACAAGCAGGTCATCCTTGAAAAGATGGAATTCCCGGAGCCGGTGATCGAAATCGCAATCGAGCCGAAGTCGAAGGCCGACCAGGAAAAGCTCGGCGTCGCACTGGCGAAGCTTGCGGCTGAAGATCCGTCGTTCCGCGTCTCGACCGATCAGGAAAGCGGCCAGACCATTCTCAAGGGAATGGGCGAACTGCATCTCGACATCAAGGTCGATATCCTGCGCCGTACCTATAAGGTCGATGCCAACATTGGCGCGCCGCAGGTTGCCTATCGCGAACGCATCTCGAAGGCTGTCACTGTGGATTACACGCACAAGAAGCAGACCGGCGGTACGGGTCAGTTCGCGCAGGTCAAGATCGTCGTCGAGCCGCTGCCGGCTGGTTCGGGCTTCGTGTTCGAAAACGACATCGTCGGTGGCGCGGTGCCGAAGGAATACATCCCGGGCGTCGAAAAGGGTCTCGAGTCGGTTCTGGGCTCCGGCATTCTCGCCGGCTTTCCGGTGGTCGATCTCAAGGTCACGCTGATCGACGGCAAGTTCCATGACGTCGACTCGTCGGCGCTGGCGTTCGAAATCGCTTCGCGCTCTGCCTTGCGTGACGCGCTCCAGAAGGGCGGTTCGGTTCTGCTCGAGCCGGTCATGAAGGTCGAAGTGGTGACCCCGGAAGACTACACCGGCTCGGTCATCGGCGATCTGAACTCGCGTCGTGGCCAGATTCAGGGTCAGGACATGCGCGGCAACGCCAACGTCGTCAACGCGATGGTGCCGCTCGCCAACATGTTCGGTTACGTCAACAACCTGCGTTCGATGTCGCAGGGACGTGCGACGTTCACGATGCAATTCGATCACTACGAACAAGTACCGCAACACGTCGCTCAGGAAGTTCAGGCGAAGTTCGCCTGATCCCAATCAATTCACTCACTCGAATAACTGGAACGGAGATATCCGATGGCCAAAGCAAAATTCGAACGCAACAAGCCGCACTGTAACATCGGCACGATCGGCCACGTCGATCATGGCAAGACATCGCTGACCGCAGCGATCACCAAGGTCCTCGCCGAAACGGGCGGCGCGACGTTCACTGCCTACGACCAGATCGACAAGGCGCCGGAAGAGAAGGCGCGTGGCATCACAATCTCGACCGCTCACGTTGAGTACGAGACCAAGAACCGCCACTACGCTCACGTCGATTGCCCCGGCCACGCCGACTACGTGAAGAACATGATCACGGGTGCCGCGCAGATGGATGGCGCGATCCTCGTCGTGTCGGCCGCTGACGGCCCGATGCCGCAGACCCGCGAACACATCCTGCTCGCCCGCCAGGTCGGCGTTCCGGCGCTCGTTGTGTTCATGAACAAGGTCGACATGGTCGACGATCCGGAACTCCTTGAACTCGTCGAACTCGAAGTTCGTGAACTCCTCTCGAAGTATAACTTCCCGGGCGACAAGATTCCGATCATCAAGGGTTCGGCCCTGATGGCGCTGGAAGACAAGGACGCGAAGCTCGGCCACGATGCCATTATTGAGCTGATGAAGGCCGTCGATGAATACATCCCGCAGCCGGAGCGTCCGATTGACCAGCCGTTCCTGATGCCGGTTGAAGACGTGTTCTCGATCTCGGGCCGCGGCACCGTCTGCACCGGCCGTGTCGAGCGTGGCATCGTCAAGGTCGGCGAAGAAGTCGAAATCGTCGGCATCAAGCCGACCACCAAGACCGTCGTCACCGGCGTTGAAATGTTCCGCAAGCTGCTCGATCAGGGTCAGGCTGGCGACAACATCGGCGCGCTGCTGCGCGGCACCAAGCGTGAAGACGTCGAGCGCGGCCAGGTTCTCTGCAAGCCGGGTTCGGTCAAGCCGCACACCAAGTTCAAGGCTGAGGCTTACATCCTCACCAAGGAAGAAGGCGGCCGTCATACGCCGTTCTTCACCAACTATCGCCCGCAGTTCTACTTCCGCACGACCGACGTGACGGGCGTGGTGACGCTGCCGGAAGGTACGGAAATGGTCATGCCGGGCGACAACATCGCCATGGAAGTGACGCTGATCGTGCCGATCGCGATGGAAGAAAAGCTGCGTTTCGCCATTCGTGAAGGCGGTCGTACCGTCGGCGCGGGCGTCGTTGCGAGCATCATTGAGTAATTGAGACTGCATGGCCGGGGTTCGCCCCTGTCATCGGCTCTTTTCGGACGATCTAGTTAGTCCCGAGTGCCTGGTATTCGACCGGGTACGATGGGGAGAGGCAGAGAAATGAACGGCCAGAACATACGCATCCGGCTTAAGGCCTACGACCACCGCATCCTCGATGCGTCGACACGCGAAATCGTGGCGACCGCAAAGCGGACTGGTGCGCAGGTTCGCGGCCCAATTCCGCTGCCGACCAAGATCGAAAAATTCACCGTCAACCGTTCGCCGCATATCGACAAGAAAAGCCGCGAACAGTTTGAAATGCGCACCCACAAGCGTTTGCTCGACATTGTCGACCCCACGCCGCAGACCGTCGATGCTTTGATGAAGCTCGACCTTGCGGCCGGCGTTGACGTCGAAATCAAACTCTAGTCGGCGAGAAAAGGGAACATTCCGATGCGTTCCGGCGTGATCGCACAGAAGATGGGCATGATGCGGGTCTTTACCGAGACCGGCGAACATGTACCTGTAACTGTGCTGAAGTTGAGCAATTGTCAGGTCTTGAGCCACCGCACCAAGGACGCGAACGGTTATGTCGCGCTCCAGCTTGGTTCAGGTACGCGCCGCGCGCGCACCATCAGCAAGTCCGAGCGCGGCCACTTTGCCGTGTCGAAGGTCGAGCCGAAGCGCGAAGTCCAGGAATTCCGCGTCAGCGAAGACGCGTTGATCCCGGTCGGCGCTGAAATCACCGCGGACCATTTCATCGCAGGCCAGTTCGTCGATGTGACGGGCACCTCGATCGGTAAGGGTTTCGCCGGCGGCTTGAAGCGCTGGAATTTCGGCGGTCTTCGCGCCACCCACGGTGTTTCGGTTTCGCATCGTTCGATCGGTTCGACCGGCGGCCGTCAGGATCCGGGCAAGACCTTCAAGAACAAGAAGATGCCTGGCCACATGGGTGTCGATCGCATCACCACGCTCAACCTCAAGGTCGTCCAGACCGATGTCGAGCGCGGCTTGATCTTTGTCGAAGGCGCCGTTCCTGGCGCCAAGGGCGGCTGGATTCGGGTGCGCGACGCCGTGAAGAAGGCGCTTCCGAAGGATGCGCCGAAGCCAGGCAAGTTCCGTGAAGCGGCATCGACCGATGCGCCGGCTGCACCAGCGGCCGAAGCACAGCAGGGCGAGGGCGCATAACATGGAAATGAAAGTCACCACCCTCGACGGCAAGGAGGCCGGCTCGGTCAAGCTCTCGGACGAGATTTTCGGTCTCGATCCGCGTCAGGACCTGATCCAGCGTTGCGTCAACTGGCAGCTCGCCAAGCGCCAGCGCGGCACCCACGACGTCAAGAACCGCGCCGAAGTCTGGCGTACCGGCAAGAAGATGTACAAGCAGAAGGGTACGGGTTCTGCCCGTCACGGTTCTGCGCGCGTCAACCTGTTCCGTGGCGGCGGCCGTTCGTTCGGCCCGACCCCGCGCAGCCACGCGCACGATCTTCCCAAGAAGGTGCGCGCACTTGCGCTGCGTCACGCGCTCTCGGCCAAGGCCAAGGACGGCGGCATTTTCCTCGTCGATGCGATCTCGGGTTCCGATGGCAAGACCAAGGCGCTCCGCGACCGCTTCACCAAGCTCGGCTTCGACAATGTGCTGATCATTGGCGGCGCAGAGATCGAGGACAACTTCCGGCTCGCCGCTCGCGGCATCCCGAATGTCGATGTCCTGCCGATCCAGGGCATCAACGTCTATGACATCCTGCGCCGGCACAAACTCGTGCTGACCAAGGATGCAATCGATGCGCTGGAGGCGCGCTTCAAATGAGCAGCAGCTCTCCTCGCCACTACGACGTCATCCTCTCGCCGGTCATCACCGAAAAGGCGACGATAGCGTCCGAGCAGAACCAGGTCGTCTTCAAGGTCTCGCGGACCGCTACCAAGCCGCAGATCAAGGAAGCCGTCGAAAAGCTGTTCGACGTGAAGGTCAAGAAGGTCAACACGCTCGTCCGCAAGGGCAAGCTCAAGATGTCGCGCGGGTCGCGCGGCATTCAGTCTGACGTCAAACGCGCGATCGTGACCCTCGAAGAAGGTCACCGCATCGATGTGACCACCGGATTGTAAGGCGCAGTCGCATGGCACTTAAAAAATTCAAACCGACGACTCCTGGCCAGCGCCAGCTCGTCCTGATTGATCGCTCGGGCCTCTACAAGGGCGCGCCGGTCAAGACGTTGACCGAAGGCAAGCACTCGACCGGCGGCCGCAACAACAACGGCCGTATCACGGTGCGTTTCCGCGGCGGCGGCCACAAGAAGGCGCTGCGCACGGTAGACTTCAAGCGCCGCAAGTTCGACCAGCCGGCAACGGTTGAGCGGATCGAGTACGATCCGAACCGCACGGGCTTCATCGCGCTCATCAAGTATCCCGATGGTGAGCTGAACTACATTCTGGCGCCGCAGCGTCTGGCCGCAGGTGACACCGTCGTCTCCGGCGAATACGTCGACGTGAAGCCGGGCAATGCAATGCCGCTCGGCAACATGCCGGTCGGCACCATCGTCCACAACGTCGAGATGAAGATCGGCAAGGGCGGCCAGCTCGCACGTTCGGCTGGCACCTACACGCAGATCGTCGGCCGCGACCAGGACTACGTCATCATGCGCCTGAACTCGGGCGAACAGCGCCTCATTCACGGCCGCTGCATGGCGACGGTTGGTGCGGTGTCGAACCCCGACAACATGAACGTCTCGATCGGCAAGGCCGGCCGCAAGCGCTGGATGGGTCGTCGTCCGCATAACCGCGGCGTATCCATGAACCCGGTCGATCATCCGCTCGGCGGCGGCGAAGGCCGCTCCTCGGGTGGCCGTCATCCGGTTACCCCATGGGGCAAGCCGACCAAGGGCAAGAAGACGCGCACCAACAAGCGCACCACGAAGTTCATCATTGCAAGCCGCCACGTGCGGAAGAAGAAGTAAGGCGAGGTCGATATGTCGCGCTCGGTATGGAAGGGTCCGTTCGTTGACGGTTATCTGCTTAAGAAGGCAGAAGCCGCGCGTTCGTCGGGTCGCCGCGATGTCATCAAGACGTGGAGCCGACGCTCGACGATCTTGCCGCAGTTCGTTGGTGTCACGTTCGGCGTCTACAACGGCCACAAGCATGTTCCGGTCCTCGTCAACGAGGAAATGGTCGGCCACAAGCTCGGCGAATTCTCGCCCACCCGCACGTTCTACGGCCACTCCGCGGATCGCAAAGCCAACCGGACCGGGGCCTGATCGAGGTTGATGTAATGAGCAAAAAGAAACACCCACGCGCACTCGGCGAACATGAAGCCAAGGCGGTCAGCCGTGTGATACGGGTGAGCCCTCAGAAGCTCAACCTGGTCGCCCAGATGATCCGCGGCAAGAAGGTCGCGACCGCGCTTGCCGATCTCGAGTTCTCGCGCAAGCGCATCGCGCTCGACGTGCGCAAGTGCCTCGAGTCCGCGATTGCTAACGCCGAAAACAACCACGACCTCGACGTTGACGATCTGGTCGTCGCCGAGGCCCACGTCGGCAAGTCCATCGTGATCAAGCGCTTCCACGCGCGTGCTCGCGGCCGCGCCAGCGGCATCAACAAACCGTTTTCGCACCTCACGATCGTTGTTCGTGAAGTCGAAGCTGCAGCTGCAGCGTAGGAGAGAAGTTCATGGGTCAGAAGGTCAATCCGATCGGCCTGCGCCTCGGCATCAACCGTACTTGGGACTCGCGCTGGTTCGCGGGCAAGAACGATTACGGCAAGCTGCTGCATGAGGACATGGCGATCCGCAAGGATCTCTCGAAGGAGCTTAAGCAGGCTGCTGTCTCGCGCATCATCATCGAGCGCCCGCACAAGAAGTGCCGCGTTACCATTCACTCGGCCCGTCCGGGCGTCGTGATCGGCAAGAAGGGCGCGGACATCGAGAAGCTGCGCAAGCAGGTTGCCAAGCAGACCGACAGCGATGTCGTCATCAATATCGTCGAAATCCGCAAGCCAGAACTCGATGCGACCCTGGTCGCGGAATCGATTGCGCAGCAGCTTGAGCGCCGCGTTGCGTTCCGCCGCGCCATGAAGCGCGCCGTTCAGTCGGCGATGCGTCTCGGCGCCGACGGCATTCGTATCAACTGCTCGGGCCGTCTCGGCGGCGCCGAAATCGCACGTATCGAATGGTATCGCGAAGGCCGCGTGCCGCTGCATACGTTGCGCGCAGACATCGACTACGGCGTTGCCACCGCGTTCACCACCTATGGCACCTGCGGCGTCAAGGTCTGGCTCTTCAAGGGCGAGATCATGGAGCACGATCCGATGGCACAGGACAAGAAGCTCGGCGAAGCCGAAGCTGGCGGCGGCCGTCCGCGTTCGGACCGCGGCTAAGGCCAAAAGAGAATTTGAAAGAGGTTTAGTGTCATGCTGCAACCGGCGCGGACAAAGTTTCGCAAAGCGCACAAGGGCCGCATCAAGGGGCTGGCGACGAGCGCGAATAGCCTCGACTTCGGCCAGTTCGGCCTGAAGGCGATGGAGCCTGAGCGCGTTACCGCGCGCCAGATCGAAGCGGCTCGCCGCGCGTTGACGCGTCACATGAAGCGCGTCGGCCGTGTCTGGATTCGCGTTTACCCGGATGTGCCGGTGTCCAAGAAGCCCGCGGAAGTCCGCATGGGCTCGGGCAAGGGCGCGCCGGAATTCTGGGTGGCCCGCGTCAAGCCGGGCCGCGTGATTTTTGAGATCGACGGCGTGACCACTCAGGTCGCGAAAGAAGCGCTGACGCTTGCGGCCGCCAAGCTGCCGATCAAGACGCGCTTCGTAGAGCGCATTGCGGAGTAATGAATATGGCCAAGGCAGAAGATCTCCGGGTCATGACTATCGACCAGCTCGATGACGAATTGATCAAGCTCAAGAAGGAGCAGTTCAACCTGCGCTTTCAGCGGGCCACGAGTCAGCTCGAGAACACGTCCCGTTCGCGCGTCATTCGCCGCGACATCGCCCGTATCAAGACGGTCGCGCAGGGTAAGCGCACGACCGACAAGAAATCGAAGTAAGGAGCCCGAAATGCCAAAGCGTATGCTGCAGGGCGCCGTCGTCAGCAACACCCAAGCGAAGACGGTGGTTGTTCGTGTCGAACGCCGCTTTACCCACCCGGTTCTGAAGAAGACCGTTCGTAATACGAAGAAGTATTACGCGCATGATGAGAACAACGAATACGGCGTCGGTGACGTCGTGTGGATCGAAGAGCACCGCCCGATTTCCAAGCTCAAGCGCTGGATCGTGGTGCGCGGCGAGAAGCACGGCAAGCCTGTCGCTGAGAAGTCGAAGTAATTACGCGCCGCGCAAGCGGCGAAGTTTAGAAGTTAAAGAGGTTCACTATGATCCAGATGCAAACTAACCTGGACGTTGCCGATAATTCCGGCGCGCGCCGCGTCATGTGCATCAAGGTGCTCGGCGGTTCGAAGCGCAGGTACGCCACCATCGGCGACGTCATCGTCGTGTCCGTGAAGGAAGCAATTCCGCGCGGCCGCGTGAAGAAGGGCGACGTGATGAAGGCGGTTGTGGTTCGTATCGCCAAGGATATTCACCGCGCCGACGGCTCGGTGATCCGCTTTGACCGTAACGCCGCCGTTCTCATCACCACGCAGATGGAGCCGGTCGGCACGCGTATCTTCGGACCTGTGCCGCGCGAGCTGCGCGCCAAGAACCATATGAAAATCATGTCGCTCGCCCCGGAGGTGCTGTGATGGCTGCGAAGATCCGCAAGGGCGACAAGGTTGTCGTGCTGACTGGCCGCGACAAGGGCCGGTCGGGTGAAGTGATTGAAGTGCGTCCGAGTGCGGGCGTTGCGCTGGTGCGCGGCGTCAACCTCGTGAAGCGCCACCAGAAACAGTCGCAGACGCAGGAAGGCGGCATCGTCTCTAAGGAAGGGCCGATCCACCTGTCCAACATCGCTTTTGCCGATCCCAAGGACGGCAAGGCGACGCGTATCGGCTTCAAGATTCAGAAGGATGGTACGCGCGTGCGCGTTGCCAAGCGTTCGGGAGCCGAGATCGATGGCTAATACTTCCGCCCAGACCACGCGCCTGCAGGCGCAGTACGAACAGGAAATCAGCAAGAAGCTGATTGAACAGTTCGGCTATTCCAACAAGTTCCAGGTGCCGACACTCGATAAGGTGTCGCTCAACATGGGCATTGGCGAAGGCGTCAGCGACCGCAAGAAGGTCGAGAACGCCGCTAGCGAACTCGCAATGATTGCCGGCCAGAAGCCGGTCGTCACCATCGCTCGCAAGTCGATTGCGACCTACAAGCTGCGTGAAAACCAGGCCATCGGCTGCAAGGTCACGCTGCGCAAGGCTCGCATGTATGAGTTCATCGACCGCCTGATCAACGTCGCGCTGCCGCGCGTGCGAGATTTCCGCGGCCTGAATCCCAAGAGCTTTGATGGCGGCGGCAACTATACGTTCGGCATCAAGGAACACATCGTTTTCCCGGAAATCGACTACGACAAGGTCACCGATATCTGGGGCATGGACATTACCGTCTGCACGACCGCGAAGACTGACGACGAAGCGCGCGCACTGCTGACGGCTTTCAACTTCCCGTTCCGGCAGTAAGGCGCGAAGAGCGGCCTTAGACGCGGATCATATGGAGACTTGAATGGCTAAGAAGAGTTCGATTGAGAAGAACGAGAAGCGGCGCAAGATGTCCAAGGCCCTCGGCCCCCGCCGTGCGCGCCTGAAGGCGATTGCCAAGGACAAATCGAAGCCACTCGAGGAGCGCTTTGCCGCGACCCTCAAGCTCGCCGAGATGCCCCGCAACTCGTCGCCTGTTCGTATCCGTAACCGCTGCGAAGTCACCGGCCGTCCGCGCGCATATTATCGCAAGTTCAAGATGAGCCGTATTGCGATGCGCGAGCTTGGTTCGAAGGGGCTTGTTCCCGGCCTCGTCAAGTCGAGCTGGTAAGGAAGGATCGAGAATATGGCTGTCAATGATCCAATCAGCGATCTGATTACGCGTATCCGCAATGCGCAGGAACGCAAGAAGTCTAAGGTTTCGACGCCTGGCTCGCATCTGCGTGAGCGCGTGCTCGAAGTGCTGAAGACCGAAGGCTACATCCGCGGCTACGCCAGCGTAGAGAAGGAAGGCCGTTCGGAGCTGGAGATCGAACTCAAGTATTTCGAAGGCGCTCCGGTTATTCGCGAGATTTCGCGTGTCTCGAAGCCGGGCCGCCGCGTCTATGCGTCGGTCAAGAATCTGCCGCGCATTAACAACGGCCTTGGCGTCGCCATTCTTTCCACGCCGAAGGGCGTGATGGCGGACCACGAAGCTCGCGACGCCAATGTTGGCGGCGAAATCCTTTTCACAGTGTTCTGATCGGAGAGGGATAATGTCGCGTATTGGAAAAAAAGCGGTCCCGGTTCCCTCGGGCGTCACGGCTTCGGTTGAAGGCCAGACGGTCAAGGTGAAGGGTCCGAAGGGCGCGCTTCAGTTCGTCGTGCCCGATGAGATCACGGTCAAGATGGAAAACGGTTCGATCAAGGTCGATCCGCGTTCCGAAACCAAGCGCGCACGCTCCATGTGGGGCACCTCGCGTACGCTGGTTTCGAATCTCATGACCGGCGTTACCAAGGGTTTCGAAGACAAGCTCGAAATCAACGGCGTTGGCTATCGTGCGGCCGTGCAGGGCAAGAATCTGCAGCTCGCGCTCGGCTATAGCCACGACGTCGTCTATCCGATCCCGGAAGGGATCGCGATCGTGACGCCGAAGCCGACCGAAATCGTCATCACCGGCACCGACAAGCAGCGTGTCGGCCAGGTGGCTGCCGAGATCCGCGCGTTCCGCGGGCCGGAACCGTATAAGGGCAAGGGCGTGAAGTACGCCGGCGAATTCATCTTCCGCAAGGAAGGCAAGAAGAAGTGATGGTGGGTTAGATGCCAAAGCTCGACAAAACTACTGCGCGGCGTCAAGGCCGCGTCCGCAAGGCCGTCAAGGCCACGGCAAAGGGCCGCGCGCGCCTTTCCGTGTTCCGGTCTTCGAAGCACATCTATGCTCAGCTCATCGACGACCGCAAAGGCGAGACGCTCGCTTCTGCCTCTTCGATGGAGAAGGATCTGCGTACCTCGCTCAAGACCGGCGCTGACGTTGCCGCCGCTCAGTCCGTCGGCAAGAAGCTCGCCGAACGCGCCACCGCCAAGGGTATTTCCGAGGTCGTGTTCGACCGCGGCGCCTATCGCTATCACGGCCGAGTCAAAGCGCTCGCCGATGCCGCCCGTGAGGGCGGATTGAAGTTCTAGAGGACAGGAACAGATTATGGGACGTCCACCGCGTGAACGCGAAAAAGGCCGTGACCGGGAAGAGCGCGACGAGTTCATTGATAAACTCGTCCACATCAACCGCGTCGCAAAGGTCGTAAAGGGCGGCAAGCGCTTCGGCTTTGCGGCGCTCGTCATCGTCGGCGACCAGAAGGGCCGTGTTGGCTTTGGTCACGGCAAGGCGCGCGAAGTGCCGGAAGCTATCCGCAAGGCGACTGAAGCTGCGAAGCGTAACCTTTTCCGCATTCCGCTGCGCGAAGGCCGCACGCTGCATCACGACGTCCGCGGCCGTCACGGCGCGGGCAAGGTTTATCTGCGTGCGGCGCCGGCTGGTACCGGCATCATCGCAGGTGGCCCGATGCGCGCTGTGTTCGAAACGCTGGGTATGCAGGACGTGGTCGCCAAGTCGATCGGTTCTTCGAACCCGTACAACATGGTGCGTGCGACCTTCGATGCGCTCAAGCATCAGGATTCGCCGCGTTCCGTCGCTGCACGTCGCAACGTCAAGGTGTCCACGCTGCAGGCGCGCCGCCCAGGTGGCGATGTCGAGCAGATGGCGGATTAATAGTTAGGTCTGGGAGCAAGCTATGGCTGCTAAGAAAACCGTCAAAGTTGAGCAGATCGGCAGCCCGCTGCGCCGTCATCACTCGCAGCGCGAAACGTTGATTGGCCTCGGCCTCAATCGCATGAACCGCGTGTCGGAACTCGTCGATACGCCTTCGACCCGCGGCATGATCGCCAAGGTTCAGCATCTCGTTCGCGTCGTCGAAGACAAGAAGTAATCTTTATCGCCGTCGGCAAAGGTCCGATGGCGTGTTGAAAGTTTAAGGAGAGCGCAATGAAGCTCAACGAAATCGCCGACCGCCCGGGAGCACGCAAGGCTCGCTTCCGCATCGGCCGCGGCATCGGTTCGGGCGCGGGCAAGACCGGTGGCCGTGGCGGCAAGGGCCAGACCGCGCGTTCGGGCGTGCGCATTAAGGGCTTCGAAGGCGGCCAGATGCCGTTGCATCGTCGTCTGCCGAAGCGCGGCTTTAACAACATTTTCGCGCTCGATCTCGGCGAAGTGAACGTCGGCAACATCCAGAAGGCGATCGACTCCGGCAAGCTCAAGGCCGGCGCTGAACTCGATGCCGCCATGATGGTCAATGTCGGCCTGCTGCGCCGCGCCCGCGATGGCGTCCGGCTGCTCGGCAATGGCGAAATCAAGTCGAAGGTGACGATCTCGGTTCACGGCGCTTCGAAGTCGGCGATTGCCGCCGTCGAGAAGGCCGGCGGTTCGGTCAAGATTCTCGCGAAGACCAAGGAAGTCAAAGAGCCGCGCGGCAAGAACGCGCAGCGTGCTGCCGCCGAAGCCCGCGGCGACAAGCCGAAGGCTGTTGAAGCTGCGGCTCCGGCCGAAGGCGACAAGCCGAAGAAGGCTGCCAAGAAGGCTGACGACGCGGCACCGAAGGCCGAAAAGCCGAAGGTCGATACGCGCGGCACCAAGAAGCCGAAAGCCTAAGCATTTAGGCTTTCGAATGCTGGCCGAAAGGCTAGTGATCTGACGCTGGCAATCCCTATATAGTGATCGATATAAACTGTCCGTGAGTGGGCGCGGACGGCCCTGACAGGCAAAAAGCGCCGCTCATGATGCCCCCAATCATGGGGGCGCGACCGGAGCGAGCCATGGCTTCTGCAGCGGAACAACTAGCAGCGAATCTCAACTTCTCTGCACTCGGCAAAGCCACCGAGCTGAAGCAGCGCATCTGGTTCACGCTTGGCGCGTTGCTGGTCTACCGCTTTGGCACATACATACCGCTGCCCGGCATTGATCCGTCCGCATGGGACCAGATTTTCCGCACCCAGGCCGGCGGCATCCTCGGCATGTTCAACATGTTCGCCGGCGGCGGCATCAACCGCATGGCGATCTTCGCGCTCAACATCATGCCGTACATTTCGGCGTCGATCATCATTCAGTTGATGACGACCGTGTCGCCGACACTCGAAAACCTGAAGAAGGAAGGCGAGAGCGGCCGCAAGCTGATGAATCAATACACGCGGTATCTCACCGTCGTGCTGGCGTGCTTCCAGGCCTATGGCATCGGCATCGGCCTTGAAAGCGCGGGCCAGGTGGTCGCCGAGCCTGGACTGTTCTTCCGCATTTCCACCGTCATCACGCTCACGGGCGGCACAGTGTTCCTGATGTGGCTCGGTGAGCAGATCACCGCACGCGGCATCGGCAACGGCATTTCGCTCATCATTCTCGCCGGCATTGTCGCCGAGCTTCCGTCCGCGCTGGTCGGCATGTTCGAACTCGGCCGTCAGGGCGCATTATCGACCGGCCTCATTCTGCTTGTCATCGTGATGGCCGTCGTCGTGATCGCCTTCATCGTGTTCATGGAGCGTGCGCAGCGCCGCCTGCTGATCCAGTATCCCAAGCGCCAGGTCGGCAACCGCATGTTCGAGGGCCAGTCCTCGCATCTGCCGCTCAAGCTCAATACCTCGGGCGTGATTCCGCCGATCTTCGCGTCGTCGCTGCTGCTGCTGCCGACCACGATTGCGAACTTTAGTTCGGCCGGGGTGGCAGGACCGGAATGGCTGCAGTGGATCGTGACCAATTTCAGCCACGGCCGCCCGTTGTTCCTGATTTCCTACGTCGGCCTGATCGTATTCTTCGCGTTCTTCTACACCGCGATCGTGTTCAACCCGACCGAGACCGCGGACAACCTCAAGAAGCACGGCGGCTTCATTCCGGGGATTCGCCCGGGCGAGCGCACCGCCGAGTACATCGACTACGTGTTATCGCGCATAACGTTGATCGGTGCGGCTTACCTCGCGGTCGTCTGTCTCATCCCTGAAATTCTGATTTCATACGCCGCCGTCCCATTCTACTTTGGTGGCACTTCGCTCCTGATCGTTGTCAGTGTTACGATGGATACGGTGGCGCAGGTTCAAGGCTATCTGCTGGCGCACCAGTACGAAGGCTTGATCAAGAAGTCGAAGCTTCG
This sequence comes from Hyphomicrobiaceae bacterium, assembly GCA_947472885.1. GTDB lineage: Bacteria > Pseudomonadota > Alphaproteobacteria > Rhizobiales > Xanthobacteraceae > CANJBX01. The sequence goes on along the minus strand of CANJBX010000038.1, from coordinate 15,108 downwards.
GGGGAGGCGCAGGTGAGGCTGATACTGCTTGGTCCCCCGGGGGCGGGAAAAGGCACACAAGCCCAGCGTCTCGTAGAAAAGTACGGCATCGTCCAGCTCTCCACGGGGGACATGTTGCGCGCTGCCGTTGCGGCCGGCACGCCGGTCGGCATTCAAGCCAGGGAAATCATGGCGCGGGGCGAACTCGTCCCCGACGCCGTCGTGGTTGCGATCATCGCTGACCGAATCGAACAGCCTGACGCCCGCAAGGGCTTCATTCTCGATGGCTTCCCGCGCACCGAAGCCCAGGCTGAGGCGCTGGGCAAGCTGTTGCACCAGAAGGGCCTCGATCTCGATGCCGTCATCGAGCTGAAGGTCGATGAAAGCATCCTGCTCCACCGTGTCGAACGCCGAGTCGCCGAAATGACGGCGCGCGGGGAGGCTGTGCGGGCCGATGACAACGCTGAGTCGCTCAAGAAGCGACTCGATGCCTACCGCGCCCAGACAGCCCCGCTGGTCCATTTTTATGCCGGCAAGGGCATGCTGCGGACCGTCGATGGGATGGAACCAATCGACGATGTGACCTCGGCCATCGGCCGGATACTCGCGGAAGCTGCATTCCGGCCCAAGGCGGCTGGGAGCGCGGCCAAGCGTGGGCAGGCCGCGGCCAAGACCAAATCTGGCGCGAAGGCAAAATCAAAGGCGAAATTGGCCTCGAAAACCAAAAAAGCGGCCAAAAAGGCTCCGAAAAAGGCCGTCAAAAAAGTTACCCGCAAAGGCGTCTCGAAGACTGCAAAAAAGACCCCGAAAAAGGTCTCCAAAAAGAAGCCTGCGCCGCGTGGAAAAAGTAAATCCAGGCGTGCTGGTAAGAAGGTAAGGAGGGCCCGCAAGGCCCGGAAATAGTCCAAGAAATCGGATTCCAGAGGTTGACGATATGGGGCGGAACCCGTAAATACGCGTCACCCAGTAGGAGACTGTTTTGGACGATGCCTGGCGCCACGAAGTGGGCTGGAGCGTCGTATATGCGTTTATCCCCTGGAACAGGTGAAGAACAGAGCGGCCAGCGGTCCTTGCTGGCTTGAGGAGTAGCGGCCGTGGCCCGTATCGCTGGTGTCAATATCCCGACCAACAAGCGCGTAATCATCGCGCTTCAGTACATTCATGGCATCGGCTCTAAAAAGGCCGAAGAGATCATGGAAAAAGTCCATCTCGATCACGCGCGCCGCGTGTCGCAGCTGTCCGATTCGGAAGTGCTGCAGATTCGCGAAATCATCGACCGCGACTACATGGTCGAAGGCGATCTGCGCCGTGACGTTGCCGTCAACATCAAGCGTTTGATGGATCTCGGTTGCTATCGCGGCCTGCGTCATCGTCGCGGTCTTCCGGTTCGTGGGCAGCGCACGCATACCAATGCGCGCACCCGCAAGGGCCCGGCGAAGGCGATTGCCGGCAAGAAGAAATAACTGCGCTTTATTGCAATTGAACGAACGGCGCCGGGCCGCACCGGACACCGAGAGGATTTAGAATGGGCAAAGAAGCCACGCGCGTCCGCCGACGCGAGAAAAAGAACATCGCTTCGGGCGTCGCGCACGTAAACGCGTCGTTCAACAACACGATGATCACGATCACCGACGCGCAGGGCAACACGATTGCCTGGTCGTCGGCGGGTACGATGGGTTTCAAGGGTTCGCGCAAATCGACTCCTTATGCTGCTCAGGTCGCCGGCGAAGACGTCGCCAAGAAGGCGCAGGAGCACGGTGTGCGTACCCTCGAAGTGGAAGTCGCCGGTCCGGGTTCGGGCCGCGAGTCCGCGTTGCGCGCGTTGCAGGCTGCCGGTTTCATGGTGACGTCGATCCGTGACGTTACTCCGATCCCGCACAACGGCTGCCGTCCGCGCAAGCGCCGTCGCGTTTAAGCGTTTCTTCCGGCACGCGAAGCTTTTTCGCTGCGCCGCCGTTTGCTGATTGTTCCACGGATGCGGCGTGGGACGCGTGGGCCAGGGCGTAACTGCTCAGCGCGATAGGTGGACAAGTGACGATCCAGAAAAATTGGCAAGAATTGATTCGACCGAACAAGCTCCAGGTGCAGCCTGGTTCTGACCCGAAGCGTTTGGCGACTGTCGTCGCCGAGCCGCTCGAGCGCGGCTTCGGCCTGACGCTCGGCAATGCGTTGCGCCGCATTCTTCTCTCATCGCTGCAGGGCGCGGCTGTTCAGTCCGTCCACATCGACGGCGTACTGCATGAGTTCTCCTCGATTGCCGGTGTGCGCGAAGACGTCACCGATATCGTCCTGAACATCAAGGACATCGCCATCAAGATGCAGGGCGAAGGCCCGAAGCGTATGGTGATCAAGAAGTCCGGCCCGTCGATTGTCACCGCGGGCGACATCCAGACCGTCGGCGACGTCGTGATCCTGAATCCCGACCTCGTGATCTGCCATCTCGACGAAGGCGCCGAGATTCGCATGGAATTCACGGTCAACACCGGCAAGGGCTACGTCGCCGCCGAGCGTAACCGTCCGGAAGACGCGCCGATCGGCCTCATCCCGGTCGATAGCCTTTATTCACCGGTGCGCAAGGTTTCGTACCGCGTCGAGAACACCCGTGAGGGCCAGATCCTCGACTACGACAAGCTGACGATGCAGATCGAAACCAACGGCGCCGTTGGTCCGGAAGATGCGCTCGCCTATACCGCGCGCATCCTGCAGGACCAGCTCAACGTGTTTGTGAACTTTGAAGAGCCGCGCAAGGAAGTCGGCGCTGCCGAGGCGATCCCGGATCTCGCGTTCAACCCGGCCTTCCTCAAGAAGGTCGATGAACTCGAACTGTCGGTGCGTTCGGCTAACTGTCTGAAGAACGACAACATCGTCTACATCGGCGATCTCGTTCAGAAGAGCGAAGCCGAAATGTTGCGTACGCCGAACTTTGGCCGCAAGTCGCTCAACGAGATCAAGGAAGTGCTGGCACAGATGGGCCTGCATCTCGGCATGGAAGTGGCCGGTTGGCCGCCTGAGAACATCGACGAACTCGCCAAGCGGTTCGAAGACCACTACTGAGTTTTTGTTTAGCGCCCGCATGGCGGGCAGAGGATTGAAGGAATACTGCGATGCGTCACGGAAACGCCCACCGCAAGTTCAACCGCACCGCGTCGCACCGTCGCGCGATGTTTGCGAACATGGCAGCGGCCCTGATCAAGCACGAACAGATTTCGACCACGCTGCCGAAGGCGAAAGACCTTCGTCCGATCGTCGAGAAACTCGTGACGCTCGGCAAGCGCGGCGATCTGCATGCCCGCCGTCAGGCGATCTCGCAGATCCGCGACATCGGCATGGTCAAGAAGCTGTTTGAAGTGATCGGTCCGCGCTACAAGGAGCGTCACGGCGGTTACATTCGCATCATGAAGGCGGGTTTCCGTCATGGCGACAACGCCGCTGCTGCGGTGATCGAGTTCGTTGATCGCGACGTCGATGCCAAGGGTCTCGACTCCGGTCCGGTGCAGCAGAAGGCCGAAGCACAAGAGACCGTCCCGGCGTAAATGCCCCTGCGTCTCGCAGAGATATCAAGAGCGGCGCTTTGCGCTGCTCTTTTTGTTTGTGCGGTTGTTTTGCTGGCGGGTTTTGCAATCACGCGTGTTGTCCACGCAGCCGATGGCGATGCGGCATCGCGCTAATCCCGGCTTGCCACCACGGCCATGCCAAGGCGCGTGGACTTGACGGGATCGCCCGCGTATTGGCTGCCGCTGGCGTACTTTAGCGGTGCCGTAAAACAGGCGTCTTGCGTTGTGGAAAATCGAAACCCGTTATTTGCCAATCTGGAATGGCGGGATTGTCTGTGATTTTTGTCACGGTAATGTGGTCCCGTTCAGTTTAGAATCGGTCTGATTTTGAATCGAAGATGGAGGGGCCGCATGTTTCGCCATGTCGCAATCGGTTTGCTGGTTCTGGCTGCATCACCGGCGCTGGCGCAAACGCCGGCGGAGCGCGGCGGTTATCTCGTCAATACGGTGATGACCTGCAACAACTGTCACACGCCGATGGGCCCGCAGGGGCCTGACTTCAGCAAGGCACTGTCGGGTGGTCTGACGTTCGACGAGCCGCCGTTCAAGGTGACGGCTTCCAACATCGCGCCAGATCCGGAACCCGGCGTCGGCAAGTGGACCGATGCCCAGATCAAGACACTGCTGCGCAAGGGCACGCGGCCCGATGGCGTCAGCGTCGCGCCGATCATGCCGACGGGATTCTATGAAATCCTTACCGAGAAGGATCTGGACGCCATCGTTGCCTATCTGCGCACGGTGACGCCGGTAAAGAATGCAACGCCGGCGCCGGTCTACAAGATGGCGTTCCAGCGCAGCATTCCGCCGGGCGCGGAGAAGCCGATGGCGGAAGCCGACATGGCCAATCCGGTGAAGCGCGGCTTCTATCTCGCGACCGCGGCGCACTGCATGGAATGCCACACACCGATGGAAAAGGGCGCGCACGATTTCAAGAGAATCGGCGCGGGCGGCATGGAATTCCCGGGGCCTTGGGGCAAGTCGGTTGCGCGCAATATTACGTCGCACAAGGAAAAGGGCCTTGGCGCGTGGAGCGACGCCGAGATCAAGGCTGCGATCACCCAGGGCATTCACCGTGACGGCAGCAAGCTGAAGCCGCCGATGGGCTATCCATTCTATGCCCGGATGACGCCGCAGGATATCGACGCGATCATTGCCTGGCTGCGCACGGTTCCGCCGGTGGAATAGCAGGGGGCACGCTGCCGCCTTCGCGCCATCTGGCCTTCAAAAGGCCAGATGGTGCAGCTATATCTGGGGTATCCCGGTTCGGAGGCAAGCGATGAAGAATACCCAGTGGGCGGCCAAGACAGCATTTGCCCAAGCGGCATTTGCGGGCGCGCTGGCGCTGGTTGCGCTGGCCCAGCCGGCCGCTGCACAGGACCGCGTGGTGCCGAGCCCGGACCAGCTGCGCCTGTCCTATGCGCCGGTCGTCAAGCGCGTCACACCATCGGTCGTCAACGTCTATGCCGCGAAGGCCGTGCAGGTCCGCAACAATCCGCTGTTCGAAGACCCGCTATTCCGCCGCTTCTTCGGTGCGCCGGGCGCACCCGGCGGGCAGGGCGCACCGCCGCAAATGCAGCGCGCACTCGGCTCGGGCGTGATCGTCGATGCCAGCGGCCTTGTCGTCACCAACAACCACGTCGTCGAGGGCGCCGACCAGATCAAGGTTGCGCTGTCCGACAAGCGCGAGTTCGATGCCGACATCGTCCTGAAGGACCCGCGTTCCGATCTCGTCGTACTGAAGCTGCGCGACGTGGCCGAAAAATTCCCGGCCATCGAGATCGGCGATTCGGATGCGCTGCAGGTCGGCGATGTCGTGCTTGCCGTCGGCAATCCGTTTGGCGTCGGCCAGACCGTGACGCATGGCATTGTCTCGGCGGTTGCGCGCACCCAGGTCGGCATTACCGACTATCAGTTCTTCATCCAGACCGATGCTGCGATCAATCCCGGCAATTCCGGCGGTGCGCTGGTCGATCTTGCTGGCAGACTCGCTGGTATCAACACCGCGATCTATTCGCGCTCCGGCGGCTCGCAGGGCATTGGCTTTGCGGTCCCGGTCAACATGGTGCGCGTTGTCATCGCGTCGGCTCGCAGCGGCAACAGTGTCGTGAAGCGGCCCTATCTCGGCGCCAAGCTGCAGGTGCTGAGCGCGGAAATTGCCGAGAACCTCGGCCTCAAGCGTCCGGCTGGCGCGCTGGTTGCCAGCGTCGTCGAGAATAGCCCCGCCGCAAAAGCTGGCCTGCGTACCGGCGATGTGATTGTTTCCGTTGATGGCCAGTTGATTGAAGATCCCAACTCGTTCGACTATCGCTTTGCCACCAAGGCGCTGGGTGGTTCCGCGCAGCTGGGGATCGTGCGCGGCGGCAAGGACAGCAAGCTCACCATTGCCCTGCAGACCGCGCCGGATTCGCCGCGTGACGAGATCACCATCCAGTCTCGCTCGCCGTTCCTCGGTGCGAAGGTTTCCAACCTTTCGCCCGCGCTGGCGGACGAGTTGCGGCTCGACGCTTCGCTCAGCGGTGTTGTCATTATCGACATTACCGATGGCTCCATCGCGCAGAACCTCGGCTTCCAGAAGGGTGACGTTGTGATCGCGGTGAACAATACGGCCATCGGCGCGACGCGAGATCTCGACCGCATCACAAAAGCGCAGGCGCGCGCGTGGCAGATCACCATTCAACGTGGCGGACGCCAGATGTCCGTCACGTTCGCCGGATGACGTCGCGCCCCAAAGGGAAGTCCGGGGGCGAGGTTCACGGCCAGAGCCTGTTCGCGGCGGCCGGGCTCGAACGCGATGCGCCGCGCCCGCTGGCGGACAAGCTGCGTCCGCAACAACTCTCCGATGTTGTCGGACAGGACCATCTCCTCGGACCGGATGGCGCGCTGACACGCATGCTGGAGACGCGCACGCTGGGCTCCATGGTTTTCTGGGGGCCGCCCGGCACCGGCAAGACGACGGTGGCGCGGCTGCTGGCGGATGCGACCGAACTGCAGTTCGAGCAGATTTCAGCGGTGTTTTCCGGCGTTGCCGATCTCAAAAAGACCTTCGATGCTGCGCGTGCCCGGCGGGACATAGGAAGGGGTACGCTGCTGTTCGTCGATGAGGTGCATCGCTTCAATCGCGCGCAGCAGGATTCGTTTCTGCCGGTGATGGAAGACGGTACCATCGTGCTGGTCGGCGCGACCACGGAAAATCCGTCATTTGAACTCAATGCGGCGCTGCTCTCGCGTGCGCGCGTCCTTGTGTTCAAGTCGCTGGATGCCGCAGCCATCGAAAAGCTGCTGGCGCGTGCGGAGGAAATCGAGGGCCGGGCTTTGCCGCTCGATACGGAAGCGCGCATGGCGCTGATCCGCATGGCGGATGGCGATGGCCGGGCTTCGCTGACGCTGGCCGAGGAAATCTGGCGTGCCGCGCGCAGCGGCGAAGTCTTCGATGTCGCCAAGCTGCAGGAGATCGTGCAGCGCCGCGCGCCGATCTACGACAAGTCGCAGGATGGCCACTACAACCTCATCTCCGCGCTGCACAAGTCGGTGCGCGGCTCAGATCCCGATGCCGCACTGTATTACTTCTGCCGCATGATTGACGCTGGCGAGGACCCGCTGTATCTGGCGCGGCGCATCGTGCGCATGGCGGTCGAGGACATCGGCATGGCCGATCCGCAGGCATTGATCGTCTGCAATGCAGCGAAGGATGCCTATGACTTTCTGGGATCTCCCGAAGGCGAACTCGCGATCGCGCAGGCCGTGATCTATGTTGCGACCGCGCCGAAATCAAACGCCGCCTACAAGGCCTATGGCGCGGCGATGCGCGCGGCCAAGCAGAACGGATCGCTATTGCCGCCCAAGCATATTCTCAACGCGCCGACCAAGCTGATGAAGGCCGAAGATTACGGTGCGAATTATCAATATGACCATGACGCCGAGGATGCGTTTTCCGGGCAGGACTACTTCCCGGAACAGCTTGGCCGCCAGACGTTCTACGATCCGCCCGAGCGCGGCTTCGAACGCGATATCCGCAAGCGGCTGGAGTATTGGGCGAAGCTCCGGAAAGAGCGGGGCGGGGAATGAGGCTTCGCAATCTTGCCGCGTTTGCGGCCTTTGCTACGGCAACGCCGGCCTTCGCCGCCACCGATGATCTCATCGGCCGCTGGTCGATCGACCGGCAGGTTGTGCGGTCATGGGCGATACGTCGGAAACCGCGCCGATGATCATTACCAAAACGACAATCGACTGGTTTGTCGCGGCCTGCATCGTGAAGCGGATGTATCAGACCGGCACCGTGCGGCATATTCAGGCGCGCTGCTCGAACGAAGGCACGGTCTCGATGACACCGATCTCGCTCGAAGTCCGCAACAAGGACACGCTCGTCGTGATGTGGGATGGCAGTCGCGTCAAAGACATGCGGCGCTGCCCGCAATAGCGCGCAGCGCCGAAGTGCCGGTTATGCTCGACGCTTTACGCGGCGCGCAGGCAGGCTGGCCTTTTTCTTTGTGGCGGAAGTCCGCCGCGCGCCGGCCTTGGAGCTTTTCGACCACAGCTGCTTTCTGGCGAGTTTCGCACCCGCCGAAAGCGCTGCGAGCTTGGCCCATGCAAGCTGCGGATGCACGCGCCCGCCGAGGCCACAGTCGGTTGACGCGACGACGTTGTCGCGGCCGACGACGCCGGCAAAATTGACGATGCGGTCCGCGACGACTTCCGGGTGCTCGATCACATTGGTCGAGTGCGTGACGACGCCCGGCATGATCACCTTGCCGCTCGGCAGCTTGACGTCCTTCCACAGTTTCCACTCGTGCTCGTGGCGGACGTTTGCGGCCTCGAACGAGTAGGCGTTGGCGTTGACCTTCAGCATCAGATCGAGCAGGTGCTGCATCGGGATATCGGTCGTGTGCGGGCCGTGCCAGCTTCCCCAGCAGAGATGAAAGCGGATCTTGTCGGCGGGTAGTCCGCGGATCGAGTAGTTGAGCGCGTCGATGCACATCTTGGTGTAGCGCCTGTAGCCCTTGACGCTCGGTTCGTTCTTCTGCTGATCCCAGTTCTCGCCGATTGCCGGATCGTCGAGCTGCAGGATCAGTCCGGCGTCGATGATCGCCTTGTATTCCTCGCGCATCGCATCCGCGCAGGCGTACATCAGCTCTTCCTCGGACTTGTAGTGTTCGTTGGCCATGCGAGAGCAGCTCGCGGGCGCGATCGAATTCATCCAGCCACCTTCCTTGATGCCGGCGGAGGCGAGACCGGCCTTGAGGTTGGCGATGTCGCGTTTGACCGCATCGTGCCCCTTGTACTTGATCGGCCCTTTCACCACCGGGCTGAAATGGGTCATGTACTGTTCGGGCAGCGCGCAGCCGGAGCGCGGGTCCATGTAGGCTTCTTCGAAGATCTTCCAGTCCCTGCGATCCATCCACTCGCCGACCTGGAAATCCTTGGGCGCCATCGGCTTCTTAGTCTGCGCCGTCAAGGGCTGCATCCAGAGCGGCTTCTGCTCCGCGACGACGCCGTCCAGCCGCCGCACCACATACGACCACCATGAGCCGTAATCGTAGTCCCACCCCATGGTGTGGCCGAACTCGCCGTCGTTGATGAGATCGACGCCAACGTCCTTCTGCCTGCGGACGAGATCGACCACGGCGGCCTTGAGCTCCTTGTTGAAGGCGGCCTCATCGACGTTGTCGCCAACGACCCGCTGATGATTGAGTGCGATCAGCTTCGCCGGGCGCGGCAGGCTTCCTACATGGGTCGTCAAAATACGGTTGGCCATCATTTCCCCCCTTGTGCGTGCCACGAGCTTCATGCCGTGTGCTCGGGCCACCATAGAATGCGGCCCGATGCAATTGTTCATCATGCGCCGCGGATTGTCAGCGTACCGCGCGACGGGTGCGACAACGTAGCCGAGCCGGTCAGTTCGTCGGCTTGCCCAGCTTTATGAATGCCGCGATCTGGTCCGACAATTCGGTGTCGTCCGTCCCGATGGCATTCGCGACCGAAATATGGTCGTGCGTTTTCAGGAACACCTTGGTCGGGCATTTCTGCGCCTTGCACAGCGCGTCGTTGAGATTGATCGATTCCCTCTCGATCCCCGGCGGGTCGAGGCCGGCCCACACCACCATCAGCGGCAGCGAGGACTTGAGCAGGCCGGGCGTCGGCGACATTGCCGGGTATTTCGACGTATCCGCGCCGAAGTAAGGCTCATAGGCTTTCATGTTGTCGAACACCGCCGGGTCGAACGGCGAGCCGGACAGCAGGATCGCGCCGGCAAGGCTTGTGCCGGGTGTGGCGTGATATTCGGGAAACGCGACATAAGCGGCCACATGGCCGGCGCCGGCTGACGAACCCATGATGTAGATGCGTGAGGGATCGCCACCCTGGCTCGCGATATTGGCGCGTACCCAGCGCACCGCAGCACCCATGTCCTCCGGACCGCTCGGCCAGGTCGATTGCGGTGCGAGCCGGTAGGTCATGTTGATGCCGACCATGCCGTTGTTGACCGCCCAGACCGCGATATTGTCGAGGAACGGGGAGTTCGGTGTATGCCGGTCGCCGCGGATGAAGCCGCCGCCGTGCACATAGAGCAGTACCGGCCGCGTGCCGCCGCTTGCTGCCTCGGGCGTGAACACGTCGAGTAGATTGCGGTCGGCGGGGCCGTATTTGACGTCTCGCGCGATCTTTATACCGGCGAACGGTTCCTGCTTGTATAGCGGCGCATAGATCGCGTTGACCGGCGGTACGGCAATGACGCGGCCGATGGCGGCGAGCTTTTCGGCAATGTCGGGCGGCATGGAGCCGGCGAGGCTGGCGCTCGCCGCAAGGAGCGGGAAGCTGACGGCCGCAATGGTGCGCAGAATTCGGAGCATGACGTTTCCCCGTGCTGGCGGCCCATTTTGACAGGCCTTGGGGGTAGCCTAGCAGAGCCCCGGAGATAGCTGGATCACAGCTCGGAGAGGTTGCAGATGGCGTGACGGCGGGCGGTTTTTCCGCTACCCGTAGCGCACCATGAAAAAGCGCCCCACATCCGGCAAGCCGCGTTCCGGCAAGCCATTTCGCCGTCCCGATGAACGCTCCAGCAGGCCCGGCCGCCCCGAGGGGCGCCTCGCCAGGGCGGGCCGTTCCGACGAGCGCACGCCCAGAACAGCGCGTTCGGACGAGCGGCTGACGCGGCCCGACCGTGCGGGCAAGCCTTTTGGCAAACCGTCCGCCGGCAGGTCCCCCGGCAAGTCATTTGGCAAGCCCGGCGGTCCGCGCCGTGAGACCCGCCCCGAAAAGCCGTCATGGAACCGCGAGGACGACCGGCCGGCACGCGGCCCGGTCAATCCCAATCGCTCCAAGCGTCCGCCGCAATTTGGCAAGCCGGAGCGGGCAGAAGGCGGCGACGCGCGTCCGCGCTTCCAGCGGCAGGATCGCGAGAGTGAGGTCCGTGGCGGCGAGCGTGCCGAGCGCCGTCCCCGTACCGAGGCGCGTGGCCCCCGCGAAGAACATGCCCCGCGCGAGGAAAACTTCGAACGCGCACCGCGTGAAGAAAAACCGGCAGCGCCGCAGCAGGCCGTCGGTGTGCAGACCGTTGTCGTATCTGAAGACGAAAATGGCATGCGGGTCGACCGCTTCCTTGAAGCCAAATTTCCCGGCCTGTCGTTCTCGCATATCCAGCGCGTGGTCCGTAAAGGCGAGCTGCGTGTCAATGGCAAGCGCGCCGACAGCAAGGACCGGCTCGAAACCGGACAGAAGGTTCGCATTCCGCCGCTCAAGGTCGATGCGCCGCGCACGCCAAGCGGAGAAGCCGACGACAAGACGCGCGAATTCCTCAAGTCGATCACGCTCTACGAAGACGCCGACGTGATGGTGCTTAACAAGCCGATGGGGCTGGCCGTGCAGGGCGGTTCCGGCATGGTGCGCCACATCGACGGCATGCTCGACGTGCTGCAAACGCGCGATGGCCAACGCCCGCGTCTGGTGCATCGCCTCGACCGCGATACGTCAGGCTGCCTGCTCGTCGCCAAGAATCGGTTTTCTGCCGCCGCGCTTGCCCAGACGTTCCGTACGCGTTCGGCGCGCAAGCTCTACTGGGCACTGGTGCCGGGCGTGCCGAAACCGAAGCAGGGCCGCATCTCGACATTCCTTGCCAAGGACGAGCGCGAAGATGAATCGCTCATGCGCATCGCCAAGCATGGCGAGGAGGGTGCGAGCCACGCTGTCACCTATTACGCCGTAGTCGAAACCGCAGGACAGCAGGTGTCGTGGATTTCGCTCAAGCCGGTTACGGGCCGCACGCACCAGCTGCGTGCACACATGGTCCACATCGGCCACGCCATCATCGGAGATGCCAAGTATTTCAACAAGGAAAACTGGAATTTGCCCGGCGGCATGCAGAACAAGCTGCACTTGCTCGCCCGCCGCATTGTCGTGCCGCATCCGCGCGGAGGTGTGATCGACATTACAGCGCCGTTGCCGCCGCACATGGCGCAATCGTGGAACCTGCTCGGGTTCGATGCTGCGCGCTACGACCCGATTGTTGAATCCCCGGAAGAATAGGGCAGGGCGCACGCACTTCCTGAAACTTTTGCGTGATCCATCTGTTGGCGTCCTGTGCCCGGTCTTATGTTACGAAGGGGCGGCGCAGGAGACAGGCCCATGTTTAGTCGTCTTGGTGTGGCGCTTCTGATGCTGCTGCAGATTTCTGCAGCCACGGCGCAAATCTACAATCCGGCCTCGCCAACAGGTCCGGCCCCGATCCTGCCGGCGACGCCGCCGCAGGCGACGCCCGGCATGGGCCCGATACCGCCTTCCGTTGGGGAGAGTTCGCGAACCGATCAAGGCGCTATGCGTCCCAGAATCGGGGAGGGCTCGCCCGCCCGCGAAACCTCCAACGACCGCGCCATCCGTTGCTCGCACCAGGCTGCGGTGCAGGGCCTGCCGGCCGGCGCAGCGGGCCAATACACGCGCGAGTGCATCAATAGCCGGTAATTTCGAACGGCGAACGTCGAACCCGCAACGACCGCGAAGCCGCGGCCGGCGTCGCCTGCGCGTGCGGCCTCGATACTGGCATTGAGCGCGAGCAGGTTCGTTTGCGAGGCGATCTCGTCGATGGTGCCGATGATCTGCGCAATCGCCTCGACCGACTTTTCGATGTCGTTCATGGAGGAGACAGCGGCTTTCATTTCCCCGGCGGAAGATTCCGCGCCGGACTTCGCCTGCGTGACGATGCTAGTGGCCTGCTGCGTGCCCTCGGAGGTGGAATTCATCGTCGTGGTGATTTCCTGCAAGGCTGCGGCGGTTTCCTCGATGCTCGCTGCCTGGCGCTCCGTGCGTTGCGAGAGACTGTCGGCAGCGTGCGAGATTTCGCCGGTACCCGCGTGAATGCTTTTGATGTTGTTCGAGACCATGCGCATGGCCTCCTGCAACTCGGCCATGGCGAGGTTGAAGTCTTCCTTCAGCTTGGCGTACTCGTCCGAGAACGTTTCCTGGATACGGTGGGTGAGGTTGCCTTGCGAGAGTTGTGCGAGGCCGGCACCGACCGACTGTAACATCGTGGCGATGACGCGGGCTGCCTGCGCCTTTTCCTCCTCCGTCTGCTCGCGCCGACGGCGCGCGGCTTGCCGCGCGGCTTCATCTTCTGCGGCAAGGCGTTCGCGCTCTCTTGTCGCGGCTGCCTGATGCTCTTCGTTCTCTGCGGAGAGGCGGCGCGTTTCGTCGAGTGCCACCGCTTGTTCCTCGCGCAGGCGCTGCATGCCTGCAAGTTCGGCGCGGAATTCGTCAAGCGCTTTGGCAACGGTGCCGATTTCATCAACCCGGCTGACACCGGCTGGCTGATGATCGAAATTTCCACCCGCGATGGCGCGCACGTCGATCGCCAGCGTGCGCATCGGCCGCACGACTTTGCGCATCACGACATAGAGAGCGGCGCCAAGCGAAGCGACGAGAGCCAGAAGTCCGATGGCGATCAGTCCAGCGATGCCTTCGCGTTGTGTTTCCGCGACTTCGACGCTTAGCGCGTCGATTTCCTTTTCTTTGACGTCGATAAAAGTATCGACGAGCTTCGAGGCGTGGCGCTCGGCGTCTCTCACATGCTTGCGGAACGCGGCGTAGGCAGCCGCGCCTTCGCCTTTTTGGGCGATGGCATTGACGTTGTTGATTTCGCGTACCACCGCTTCCTGGGTTTGCAGGAAGTCGGTCATCTTGGCGCGATCTTCGGCGCTGAATGTTTCCGAGAGCGCCTTCGCCTTCTTCAACATCTCCGCGGAGCGTTTGGCGATGCTGGCGAGAAAGCCTTTCTGCAGCGAGGGGTCGTCGAACGCCATGTTGATGGCATCGCGCTGGATCGCACGGCTGAGCGCCCGCGCTTCGCTCGCGAGGATCATCTGTCGCTTGGCGAAATCGGCTTTGGCGTCGATCTGGATGGTGCGGTTGTTGACCCAGAGCCCAAGGCCAAGCACAACGACAAGGGCCGCGCCAAGCGCGCCGAACGGCGTGAGCAGTTTCCCCGTAATTTTCATCGCGTAACCCCGGCCCCAAACGGTGGGAGGTGTTTTTTGCGGAATGGAGTTACATCAGTTTGTTTAATAAATATTATCCATGTCACACAACGGTAATGTCTGGTTTTGGACCTGGCCGTGCTAATTCGCTGAAAACACAGTTGGAATTCGATGCGCGATATCTTTGAAGAGATCTTTTTGAACGAACCGCTGGACCCCATGAAGTCCGCGCAGCGCTCCATGCGTTCGCTGCTGCGCAAGCGGTTTTACGAAAAATCCACCGCCGGAAAGGCCGAAAACGGGGCTTATTCCGTCCTGCTAGACGGCAAGCCCGTGCGAACTCCGTCGCGCAACCTGTTGGCCGCGCCCGCGCAGGCACTTGCAGAGGCGATTAGCGCGGAATGGCAAGCGCAGGGCGAACACATCGACCCGGCCTCGATGCCGCTCACGCGGCTCTCCAACTCCATCATCGACGGCGTCGCCGTGAACCGGAAAGACGTCGCGGCGGAGGTCGAGAAATACCTCGGCAGCGATCTGGTGTGCTACCGCGCCGGCCAGCCGGAAGGTCTGGTCGCGCGCCAGGGCGAATTGTGGGACCCGGTGCTGAAGTTCGCGCACGAGAAACTCGGCGCGCTTTTTCTCGTCACCAAGACCATCACCTATCTCGACCAGCCACCGGGCGCGATTGCGTCTGCTGCGGCAGCGATCCCGCACGACATCTGGCGGCTCGGCGCGGTCTCGACGATCACGACGCTGACAGGTTCGGCGCTGTTGGCGCTGGCGGTGTCGGAGCGGTTCATGGACGGCGAGGCGGCCTGGAAAGCCTCGCAAGCCGACGAGGACTGGCAGTTCGAGAAATGGGGCGAGGACGAGGAAGCGCTCGCCCGCCAGGTCCGCCGCCACGCTGAAATGCAGGCGGCCGTGACGGTGCTGGCGCTGACGGCGTAATTTGCGCTGGCCGGTAAAGCGCGCATTAGCAGGATGTTGAAAAAGGGTCTTCCCTTGGGCCCGCTAGCGTGATTCCGTCTTGTTAACGCAGGACGGAGGTGAGCGATGCGCGGGATGGATGAGAGATCGGGGTCGCTGTTTTCATACGTCGATCTTGAAGGGCGGATTCC
>CANJBX010000037.1 GCA_947472885.1 Hyphomicrobiaceae bacterium | reverse complement strand
TTCGTCACGTCGCTGGGATAGCGAAGTTTGCTTCGGTCATAGCGCCCGCGATTTTCCTTCGTCCACATCGGCGATCTCCAAAAGAATCGGACCGCCTCCCTTGAATCATAAACGATTCAAGAGATTCAAGTTTTCTCCGGACAGGCTCTTTGAAAAAGATCAATACTATAGCGATGACCCGAATAGCCGCCTCGGTCGCCAGCAAATCCTTCATGTGGAAATTGCCGATTTTCTTGGTGCGGCGACCCGGATTGATGTGGATGCGGCTTATCAGAGGGCAGGCATTGCGCCGCTTTATCTGGCGCTTCCTCCTGTTACCGGCGGAAGGTCTCGCTGGTTAAATGCTTTGAAGTGCGGCCGACGTTTGGGTTTGCCGCTCATTACGTCGGTCATCCTTGAAGTTATGCGGGCCAGGGTGGCGCGTGCAGCTGAAAGTCTGAGCCGTTTCAAATATGCGAAAGTCGCTCTCCTGGGATACGAGTATCTGTTTCCTGTCTGGTTCGCATACGCACTGCAATCCAGGGGAATTAAGATTGCCGCATCGCAGGAGCGGTTAATGCAGGCTTTTCTTCCGGACAGGGCAATTATTATTGATGACTATTTTGTTCACAGCATCGCTTCGCGCGATGCCTTGAAAGGCAACGATTATGCATGCATCTCAGAAATGCACATCGTGGGTGATGTTCGTATCGGGGAATTGAATCGCCCTGTTCAGCGTCATCAGGGATTTCCCGTCGGTGCCGCGCATGCGACGCTCGTGCTGGACTGGCACTCAGATCCGGATCCCATACGAAATTCCCAGAACACCACGAACAACTGGGCGAACAACATTTCGTTTTACGAGGATATTCTGCGGATCGCTCGCGCGTTTCCCAATTCTTCGTTCGTAATTCGCGGTAAGAATGCTGACTGGATAAGCATTCCGGTTTTTGCTGAGATACTTAGCGAGATTGCCACGTTGCCAAATATCGTGGTGAGCACCGATTTTTCTCGCCCTTACATTGCATACGAGCTGGCATCTGCTTGCGACAGCGTTATTGCTCGCTACACGTCTTTGGGAGACCAATGTCTAGCAAGCGGGAAGCCGGTCATTTATCACGAAGGCACTACGACCAACAGCCGGTTGGCGGGATCAATTATCGACTTCAAGCCTTATCCAATCATGGTGAAAACGTTTGATGAATTGCTGGCAAGTTACAGCCGGATCAGCAGCACCGGCAAAGCGATGGCGGAGCAGGACCATGTGGAGATGATTGGATATTATTTTGCGCCCCCCGTCGCGGTGGGGGATGCGAAGGCAGTCATGCGATCTCGGGTGGAAGAAATTTTGTCGACATCAAGGGGCATGCCAGCCTAGCTATTTCGGGAACATTTATTGGCAATCTCAAAACCAGTTTGCCAAATCCACGCATTCAGCGCGACGAAAAAGAGCTTGATAATCAAGGCGTGGCGACCCCGGCAGGACTCGAACCTGCGACCGACGGTTTAGAAAACCGTTGCTCTATCCAGCTGAGCTACGGGGTCCCGGTCCACGCGCGCTCCCGTTTAGCCGCAAGCGCGGCGCGGGGATAGGGTGGTTTTGCAACGGAGCGGGTGCCGCGCGCAGCCACCCGCGCCCCGCCATTCTGGGCAGTACCCCCTAAAATCGGCCTAACACCGGCTTTCCGGGCCGGGATCAAAAATCCCCGAACCCGTGCATTTTCCGTCAAACCCTCGACACGATTCAGCGGTGCAGTGATAGTCGCGGTTGAAGAGCCCCGGTTCGGGGGTCACGGGAGGTCACCATGCTTTCGTCTGTGCGCGCCAAATTTGGCGCCGGGTTCGTCGCTGCGTTGATCGCCCTTGTGTCGTTTTCCGCCACCGCCGCCGACAAGCCATTCCAGCGCGACGATCTCGCCGACAGCGCGATCCGGCTTGAAGCCAAGATCAAGGCCGACTCCGGCACGGTTGCCAAGCCCGCCGCCGCGCTCAAGCGCGAGGCGGATGCTGCCTTCCAGAAAAACGACGCCCGCAACGGCATGCTGCTGCTGGGCCAGATCGCGACCGTCGCGCCGAACGATGCCGCCAACTGGCTGCGGCTGGCGCGTACGGTGTTGCAGATTTTCGCCCCCAACGAACAGGAGCGCGCCGGCCTGATCGAGCGCGCCGCCACGGCGGCCTACATCGGCTACCAGCGCACGACCAATAAGGACGAGGAGGCCGATGCGCTGGCGTTGCTGAGCCGCACGTTCTCCGACCGCAAGGTCTGGCGTCCCGCGCTCGACACGCTGCGGATGTCGCTTGAACTCAAGGAAGTCGCAGAGTTGCGTGCCAATTACGAGAAGATGCGCGAGGACCGTGGCTTCCGCCTGCTGGATTACACGGTGGACTCCGATTCCGCTTCGCCCCGTGTGTGCTTCCAGTTCTCCGAAAGCCTGCCCGGACGCCGGGCGGATTTCTCGCCCTTCGTCGTCGTCGCGGGCCAGGACAAGCCCGCACTTTCCACCGACGACCGCCAGCTGTGCGTCGAGGGGCTCAGGCACGGCGAACGCTATGCCATGACCTTGCGGCCCGGCCTGCCGTCGGTCGTCAAGGAGACGCTCCCGAAGTCGGCGGACTTCAATATCTATGTGCGGGACCGCAAGCCGTTCGCGCGCTTTGCCGGCAAGGCCTATGTGCTGCCGCGCACCGGCCAGCGCGGCATTCCGGTCGTCAGCGTCAACGCCAGCAGCGTGAAGATCCAGATCCTGCGCATCGGCGACCGCAATCTCCTCAACACCGTGGTCGGCGAGGACTTCCAGCGCAACCTCAGCCGGTTTGAATTCGACCGCCTCGCCGATGAGCGCGGCGCCAGGGTGTGGAAGGGCGATCTCGCCGTCGAGCCGCAACTCAATGCCGACGTGACGACCGCATTCCCGGTCAGCGAAGCGGTCGGCGATCTCGCGCCCGGCGTCTATGTAATGTCGGCGGAGCCGCCGGGCATTGGCCCCGACGATTATTATTCACTGGCGACCCAGTGGTTCATCGTTTCGGACCTCGGCCTGACCGCGCATTCGGGTGGCGACGGCGTGCACGTCTATGTCCATTCGCTGGCGAGCGCGACCGGCAAGGGCGACATCGAGGTGCGCCTGCTGGCGCGCAACAACGAAATCCTCGGCACCAAAAAGACCGACTCCAACGGCTACCTGATGTTCGATCCCGGCCTCGCGCGTGGCGATGGCGGGCTGTCGCCGGCGATGATCGTCGCCACCGATCCCAAGGGCGATTACGCTTTCCTTAGCCTCAAGTCGCCGGCGTTCGATCTTTCCGACCGCGGCGTCACCGGCCGCGCTGCACCTGCCGGTCTCGATGCCTTCGTCTATACCGAGCGCGGTGTCTACCGCACCGGCGAGACGGTTCACGTCACGGCGCTGGCGCGCGACGGCAAGGGCATTGCCGCCACCGGCGTGCCGCTGACGCTGGTGCTGGAGCGTCCCGATGGCGTCGAGTATCGCCGCGTGACCGTCGCCGATCAGGGCGTCGGCGGGCGCAACCTCGACGTCACGATTTCACCGACGGCCTCGACCGGCACCTGGAAGGTCAAGGCCTTCACCGATCCCAAGCGTCCGGCGATTGGCGAGACGTCGTTCCTCGTCGAAGATTACGTGGCAGATCGCATCGAGTTTGAACTCGCCACCCCGGCGGGTGCGATTTCCAAGACCGCGCCGGTCTCGGTCACGGTCGATGGCCGCTATCTCTATGGCGCGCCGGCCTCCGAACTGAGCCTTGAAGGCGAAATGAAGATCAAGCCGGCCGAGGGAAGGCCGGGCTTTGCCGGCTATCAGTTCGGCACCTCGGATGAGGACGAGGAAACCGTCAGCCTCGAGCAGCCGCTCGAAGACCTGCCTTCGACCGATGCGCAGGGCAAGGCCACCTTGCAGATCGCCCTCGACAAACTGCCGGAAACCACGCGTCCGCTCGAAGCGCAAATCGTCATCCGCATGGCGGAAAGCGGCGGCCGCGCCGTCGAGCGCAAGCTGACGCTGCCCGTCGCGCTCGCCGCCACCATGATCGGCGTCAAGCCGCTGTTCGCCGGCAAGTCGCTCGGCGAAGGCGAGATGGCGACGTTCGATGTGGTCGCGGTCGCGCCGGACGGCAAGGCGCTGGCGCGTACCGGCATGCGCTACGAACTCCTCAAGGTCGAAAGCAATTACCAGTGGTATCGCCGCGACGGTTCGTGGAACTACGAAGCGATCAAGTCGACCAAGCGCATTGCCGACGGCACGCTCAACCTTGCCGCCGCCACGCCGGGCCGCATCGCGGTGCCGGTGACGCTGGGACGTTATCGCCTCGAAGTCACCAGCGCCGATCCGGGCGGCCCGATGACGTCCGTGCAGTTCGACGCCGGCTATTACGCCGAGGCGAGCGCCGATACGCCGGACGCGCTGGAGATCGCGCTCGACAAGGCGGAATACAGGGCGGGTGAGGCGATGGCGCTGTCCGTCACCGCGCGCACCGCAGGCCTTGCGACCATTAACATCGTCGGCGACAAGCTGCTGGCGACCCTGCGCGCCGATGTGAAGGTTGGCGTCAACAGGATCCCGGTGACGGTCGGCAACGACTGGGGCAACGGCGCTTATGTCGTCGCCACGGTGCGCCGTCCGCTCGATGCCGCCGCGCAGCGCATGCCGGGCCGCGCCATCGGCGTGCAGTGGTTCTCCATCGACCGCAAGGCGCGCACGCTCACCGTCGATATGAAATTGCCGCCGCTGGTGCGTCCGAACACCGGGCTGAACATTCCGGTCAGGATCGGCGGGCTGACGCCGGGCGAGGAGGCGCGCATCGTCGTCGCCGCCGTCGATGTCGGCATTCTCAATCTGACCGGCTACAAGCCGCCGGCGCCGGATGACTATTATCTCGGCCAGCGCGCATTGAGCGCCGACCTGCGCGATGTTTATGGTCAATTGATCGACGGTATGCAGGGCACGCGCGGACAGATCCGCTCCGGCGGCGACGTTGCGGCGACCGAAGTCCAGGGCAGTCCGCCGACGCAGGCGCCGCTCGCGCTTTACTCCGGCATTGTCACCGTAAAGCCGGATGGCACCGCGAACATCGCCTTCGATATTCCGGAGTTCGCCGGTACCGCACGCGTGATGGCGGTGGCGTGGTCGAAGGACAAGGTCGGCCGTGCCAATGGCGACGTGACGATCCGCGATCCGGTCGTGTTGACCGCGACCCTGCCGCGCTTCCTGCTCACCGGCGATACCTCATCGATTCAGCTCGAAGTCGATAACGTCGAAGGGCAGGCGGGCGATTATCGCGTCACGGTTTCCGCGACGGGACCCATCAGCAGCGCAAGCGGGCCGCGCCTTCTCTCGCTGCGCGCCAAGCAGCGCAACTCCGTCTCGCTGCCGCTCACCGCGACCGCGGCGGGCAATGCCGCGATCAAGGTTCGGATCGACGGGCCACAGAGTTACGCGCTGGAGCGCAACTACGTGCTGGCTGCCAGGCCTGCGACGCAGACGCTGACCCGCCGCACCGTCAAGCCCATCGCCAAAGGTGAAAGCCTGACGATCTCGAACGACCTGTTCGCGGATCTGGTGGCGGGTACTGGCAGCGTGGCGCTCTCGGTCGGGCCTTCGACCGCGCTCGACGCCGCGACCTTGCTCAAGGCGCTGGACCGTTATCCGTTCGGCTGTTCCGAACAGATCACGTCGCGGGCGATGCCGCTTCTTTATGTCAACGAACTTTCGACCGAGTCGCACCTCGCGCTCGATACGTCGGTCGATCAGCGCATCAAGGACGGCATAGAGCGATTGCTGGCGCGGCAAGGCTCGAACGGTTCGTTCGGCCTGTGGTCGGTCGGCGGCGACGACGCCTGGCTCGATGCCTATGTCACGGACTTCCTGACGCGCACGCGGGAACGGGGTTTTGCTGTCCCCGACATGGCGTTCAAGCAGGCGCTCGACCGGCTGCGCAACTACGTCAACAATGCCGCGGAGCCGAACAAGGACGGCGGCAAGGAGCTTGCCTATTCGCTCTATGTGCTGGCGCGCAATGGCGTGGCGCCCGTCGGCGACCTGCGTTATCTCGTCGATACCAAGCTTAACGACATCGAGACGCCGATTGCCAAGGCACAGATCGCCGCCGCACTCGGGATGCTGGGTGATCGTGGTCGCGCGGAGAAGGCTTACGCCGCCGCGCTTGCGTCCATCGGTCCGTTGCCGCGCAACGAGTATGGCCGCATCGACTATGGTTCGGTGCTGCGTGACTCCGCCGCGCTGGTGACGCTCGCCGCCGAAGGCAATGCGCCGCAGGCGACCATCATGAACGCCGTGCAGCGCGTCGAAACCTCGCGGGCTTCCGCCGTCTATACCTCCACGCAGGAGAATGCGTGGATGGTGATGGCGGCGCGTGCGCTCGGCAAGGAAGCGCGTGTCTCGCTGCGGGTTGCGGGTGAGGCGCGTCAGGCCGCGCTCTACCGGACGTTCCGCGCGGCGGAAGTGCCGGGTGCCGGCGTCAGGATCGAGAACACCGGCGAGGCCACGCTGCAGGCGGTGGTGTCCGTCTCCGGCGCGCCGGTCACGCCGGAACCCGCCGCCGAACGCGGCTTCAAGATCGAGCGCAACTACTTCACGCTCGATGGCGTGAAGGTCGATGCAACCAAGGTCAAGCAGAATACCCGCATGGTGGTGGTGCTGAAGATCACCGAGCCTGCGCCGCAGTTCGGCCGCCTGATCGTCGCCGATTATCTCCCCGCGGGGTTCGAGATCGACAATCCGAAACTGGTGTCGTCGGGCGAGACTTCGACTCTCGACTGGATCGCCGACGGTGCGCCGCCGGTCCATGCCGAATTTCGTGACGATCATTTCGGCGCGGCGTTCGACCGGACCAGCAAGGACGCCGCGGTGTTCACGGCGGCCTATGTCGTGCGCGCGGTGTCGCCCGGCAAATACGTGCTGCCGCAAGCCTATGTGGAGGACATGTACCGTCCCGACCGCTATGGCCGCACCGGCACCGGCAGCGTTGAGGTGACATCGGCAAAATGAGCCAGTCGTCGCCAGCACCGAAGCCAGTCAGCGCGCTGCGCAGGAATGCGCGGCGCGTGGCTTTGGTTGTCGGTGGGTTAGCTGTTGTGACAGGCGGGGCTTTCGGGGCGTGGGTGTGGTCGCTTGGTCCCGCACCGCTCGGTGAGAAGCTCGCGTTCTCGGCCACGGTCGTGGATCGCGAAGGCCGCCTGCTGCGACCGTTCGCAACGGCCGACGGACGCTGGCGGTTGCCGGCGCGCACGGACGAGGTCGACCGGCGCTACCTCGACATGCTGATCGCCTACGAGGACAAGCGGTTTCGCGATCACAACGGCGTCGATCCTTTCGCGGTTGGGCGCGCGGTGCGGCAGTTTCTGAGCGAACGGCGTATCGTCTCTGGCGGCTCGACCCTGACCATGCAGGTCGCGCGCCTGCTGGAGCCTCGCGGCGAACGCAGCGTGGCCGCCAAGCTGCGGCAGATCGTGCGCGCCATCGAAATCGAGCGCACGCTCGGCAAGGATGAAATCCTCAACCTCTATCTCAGCCTCGCGCCCTATGGCGGCAACCTGGAGGGCGTGCGCGCGGCCTCGCTTGCGTATTTCGGCAAGGAGCCGCGGCGGTTGACGCTCGGCGAGGCGGCGCTGCTGGTCGCGCTGCCGCAATCGCCGGAAGCACGCCGGCCGGATCGCTCGGTTACCGCCGCGCGTGCGGCGCGTGACCGCGTGCTGGATCGTGCGGCCGCGGCAGGGGTGTTGCAGGCGAGCGATCTGGAGCGCGCCAAATATGAAGTCGTGCCGCCGGCACGCGTGCCGATGCCGATGCTGGCGCCGCATGCGGCGGAGGCGGCGGTCGCCGCGGATAAGGGTAAGGGAGAAAGCAGGTCGAGCTACCGCCTGACCATCGACGCCGTATGGCAAAAGAGCCTTGAGGAAATGGCGCGTGAGCGCGCGCGTGCCATGGGGCCGGATATTTCCATCGCGGTTCTCGCCATCGACCACGGCACCGGCGAAGTGCTGGCGAAGGTCGCGTCGTCCGATTATTTCGACAAGCGCCGCGCGGGGCAGGTGGACATGACGCAGGCGCTGCGTTCGCCCGGCTCGACGCTCAAGCCTTTCATTTATGGCATCGGATTCGAGGATGGTTTCATCCATCCCGAAACCCTGGTCGATGACCGGCCGGTGCGCTACGGCGGCTACGCGCCGGAAAATTTCGACCTGACGTTTCAGGGTACGGTGACGATCCGCAAGGCGCTGCAACTCTCGCTCAATGTTCCGGCGGTTGTCGTACTCGACAAGGTCGGGGCGAGCCGGCTGACCGCGCGCATGGCGCAGGCGGGTGGCGCGCTGGTTTTACCCAAGGGCGAGGTAGCCGGTCTTGCGATGGGGCTGGGCGGCGTCGGCGTAAGACTGCATGACCTTGTCCGGCTCTATTCCGGCCTTGCGCGGCTCGGAACAACGGTTGCGCTGCGCGAGCAGGGCGCGGCATCGCCAGCAGATAGCGAACGCAGGCTGATGGAGCCGGTCGCGGCGTGGTACGTCGCCAATGCGCTGCTGGGCACGCCGCCGCCGGAAAACGCCGCCGCCGGCCGCATCGCCTTCAAGACCGGCACGAGTTACGGCTACCGCGACGCCTGGGCGGTCGGTTTCGACGGCAAACGCACGGTTGGCGTCTGGGTCGGCCGTGCCGATGGCGCGCCGGTGCCCGGCATGGTCGGCAGGACCGCTGCGGCGCCTATTCTGTTCGAGGCTTTTTCGCGCCTGGGCAAGACCTTGGCGCCACTTCCTCAGGCGCCGAAGAACGTGATTTTCGCAGCTACCGCCAAATTGCCGCTGCCGCTGCAGCGGTTTAGGCCAAACGGCCTGCCGAGCGAAACCGAACGGCCGCTGCGCATCATGTTCCCGCCGAACGGCGCAAGGCTTGAACTGGCGTCGGCCAACGGAAAATTCGATCCGATGGCGCTGAAAATTGCCGGCGGAACGCAGCCGCTGACGTTGCTTGTCAACGGTGCGCCACTTCCAACTGCGAATGACAAGCGCACGCTGTTTTATGCGCCCGACGGGCCGGGTTTTGTGCGGCTGACGGTGATGGATGCGCGCGGCATGGCCGACAGCGTCGTGGTGCGTGTGCAGTAGATTGCGACATCCCGCGAGGTTGCGGCGCAGGCGATTTTCTCTATTGTCCGTGCGTACTTGGGTGAGCAAGCGCATCTGGATTCGCAATGGCGGCGACGATCGGCTCCGGGCCGGGAACAACCTACAGATTGAACCTTGCGGGGCTGGCTGACTTTGTCGGCCGTTCGCACGCCCGCGCCGCGGCATTCCTGATCGCGCTGTCGCTGCTTGCCTTTATTCCGGGCTTTTTCCAGATCCCGCCGGTTGACCGCGACGAAGCGCGTTTCGCGCAGGCGACCAAGCAGATGATCGAGAGCGGCGACTATGTCGATATTCGCTTTCAGGAAGAGAGCCGCTACAAGAAGCCGGTCGGGATTTACTGGCTGCAGTCGGTGGTGGTGAATGCCGCCAACGCGGTCGGCGTGCGCCGCGCAACGGTTTCCATCGGCGCCTACCGTATTCCGTCGCTGCTGGGTGCCATCGGCGCAGTGCTGCTGACCTATTGGGCCGCGCTCGGGTTTGTGTCGCGCCGCGCCGCGCTGCTGGCCGGCATCATGATGGCGTCGTGTTTTCTGCTTGGCGTCGAGGCGCGGCTCGCCAAGACCGATGCCGCGCTGTTGGCAACCTGCGTGGCCGCCATGGGTGCGCTTGGCCGGGCGTATCTGGCCGAGCAGGGCATCACGCGCACCGCAAGCCATCCGTGGTTGTTGCCCGCCGTGTTCTGGACTGCGCTCGCGGTCGGCGCGCTCATCAAGGGGCCGCTGATCCTGATGTTTGTCGGGCTCGCCATCGCAACGCTCGCCATTGTTGACCGTTCTGCGCCGCGCTACCTGCTGCGGCTCAAGCCGTTGCCGGGTATCGCGTGGCTTATTCTGCTGGTTCTGCCGTGGTTCATCGCGATCATCATGCGCAGTGGCATGACTTTTTTCTCGCAATCGGTCGGCGACGATATGCTGGCGAAAGTTGGCACCGGCCAGGAAAGCCATGGCATGCCGCCGGGCTATTATTTGGTACTGTTCTGGGTGACGTTCTTTCCCGGCGCCATTCTTGCCGGACTGGCGATACCTGCGATCTGGGCGGTGCGCCGCGAGCCGGGCGCAAAGTTCCTGCTCGCGTGGATCGTTCCGGCCTGGATCGTCTTCGAAATCGTCGCGACCAAGCTGCCGCACTACGTGCTGCCGCTGTATCCGGCCATCGCGATCCTGATTGCCGGGGTTATCGACCATCATGGCCTGTCGTCGCGACTGTGGCTGACGCGCGGCACGGTATGGTGGCTGCTCATTACCACGACGATCACGGCCGTGATCATTACGGCCAACGTGATCGTTGGGCAGCAACTTGGCTTCCTAGCGTGGCCGTTCGCGGCGCTGGCGATCATTTTCGCGTTCCGCGCCTGGTGGCTTTACGGGCAGGACGGTGCCGAACACGCGCTGCTGCGCGGTGCGGCGGCGGCGGTTTTTCTTTCCATCGCGACCTTCGGCGCGACTATTCCGCGGTTGCCGCAGCTGTTTCCGGGCGCGCAGGTCGCGCGCTATCTGCGCGGCGTCGATTGCGTGCCGTCGCTCGTCACCGCCGGCTACCACGAGCCGGGCCTCGTCTTCCTTGCGGGGACTGCCACGCATCAAAGTGACGCCATTGGCGCTGCGGATTTCCTGCTGGCAGGGGGCTGCCGCTTTGCGGTGGTCGAGCGCGGACAGGAGCGGGCCTTCGTGCAGCGTGCCGAGGCCATCGGGCTGCGCTACTCCAGCGCCCGGCGTGTCGATGGCTACAGCCTTGGCTCGGGACGGCGGGTTTCACTGGCGATCTTCCGCGCCGACCGGGGCTAAGTCACCGGAATATTAGGAATTAACGTCATCCCCGATGGGGGGTTGCCCGCTGCCGGTTCGCCCCATAAGACCTCACTTCATTCGCGGCCCATGCCCGGCGCCGCCTGAGGACACCCCATGTCTGACGCCCTCAATTCGACAGCTGCTGCGCCATCTCCGGCGGTGTCGATTGTCCTGCCGGTCAAGAACGAGGCCGGCAATATCGGGCCGCTGGTGCAGGAAATCGCCGCCGCGCTGGCCGGGTATGATTTTGAAATCGTGGTCGTCAACGACGGATCGCGCGACGGCACCGAAGCCGAACTCATGGCGCTGATGCAAACCATGCCGCGCCTGCGCCTGATCCGCCATGTGGTGTCCTGCGGCCAGTCGGCGGCGGTGCGCACCGGCGTGCTGGCGGCGCGTGCGCCGGTGGTGGCGACGCTCGACGGCGACGGGCAGAACAATCCGGCGTTCCTGCCGGCGCTGCTCGCGCCCATCCTGGGTGGCAACCAGAACATTGGTCTCGTCGCAGGCCAACGTGTTGATCGGCAGGCGACAAGTTCGAAAAAATGGCAGTCGCGCGTCGCCAATGAAGTGCGCCGCATGGTGCTCAAGGACGGAGCACGCGATTCCGGCTGCGGCCTCAAGGCATTCCGCCGTGACACATTCATCTCGCTGCCGTTTTTCGATGGCCTGCACCGTTTCCTGCCAGCACTGTTCCGCCGCGAGGGTTTCAACGTGGAGTTTCTCGACGTCGTGGATCGCGAGCGCGGTCATGGCAAATCGAACTACGGCATGATGGACAGGCTTGCCTCTGGCCTGCTTGATCTCGGTGGCGTGTGGTGGCTTATGCAGCGCCGCAAACATATTCCGTCCGCAGCGGAGGTGAAGAACGATGCTCGCTGATCTGTCGCACGCCGTTGGCGATTATCTTTTCGACGTATTCGCAAAGCCTTGGGAACTTGGAATCCTGATCGGTTACCTCGCGCAATTCCTGTTCGCCATGCGCTTCGTGGTGCAGTGGATCGCGTCGGAGCGGGCCGGGCGCAGCGTTGTGCCCATGGCGTTCTGGTTTTTCTCTATCGGCGGCGGCGTGATGCTGCTGGGCTACGCGCTTTATCGCAAGGACCCGGTGTTCATCATCGGACAGGCGTTTGGCGTGTTCGTCTATCTGCGCAACCTGCAATTCATCCTGCGCAAGAAGGGTGGCGGCGCGGTGATGTAGCCGCGCTACGCCTTCATCGCCACGAAAGCGCGGTCCATATCGGCAAGCAGATCGTCGAGGTCCTCCAGCCCGATGTGGAAACGCACACAAGGCCCGCCCGGCGCCCATTTCGTCGCGGTGCGGATTGGGGTGAGATCGAACGGGATTGCAAGGCTTTCATAGCCGCCCCACGACGCGCCCATGCCGAACAGCGTCAGCGCATTGAGAAACTTGTTCACGGCTTCCTGCGGCATCGGCTTGAACACCACACTGAACAATCCGCAAGCGCCGGTGAAGTCCCGCTTCCAGATCGCATGGCCGGGATCGTTCTCAAGCGCAGGGTGCAGCACGCGCAGCACTTCCGGCCGTTGTTCGAGCCAGCGTGCCGCCTTCAGACCTGCGATGTGATGATGCGCCAGCCGCACCCCCATGGTGCGCAAGCCGCGCAGGCCGAGCGTCATGTCATCCGGCCCGACGCAAAGCCCCATCGTCTGCACCGTATCCTTGACGCGCGTCGCCAGCGCCGCGGTTGACGACACCGCACCGAGCATCACGTCGGAATGACCGCCGATGTATTTGGTGCCGGAGATAATCGAGATATCGACGCCCTTTTCGAGCGCGGCGAAATACAACGGGCTGGCCCAGGTATTGTCCATCAGCACCAGCGCGCCCTTGGCGTGAGCTGCCTGCGCAATCGCCGGAATGTCCTGCATGTCCAAGGAGAGCGAGCCAGGCGCTTCGGTGAATACCGCCTTGGTGTTCGATTGGATCAGCTTTTCGATGCCTGCGCCGATCAGCGGATCGTAATAGGTGGTACTGATGCCGAGCCGCGTCAGGACATCGTTGCAGAATTTGCGGGTCGGGCCATAGGCGCTGTCGCTCACCAGCACATGATCGCCGCTGTTGAGAACCGACAGCAGTGCCGAGGAAGTCGCCGCAAGCCCCGACGGCAACAGCGACACGCCGCCGCACATCGGCCCTTCGATTTCCGCTATGGCATTTTCGAGGGCTTCCGAAGTGGGGGTTCCTCGCCGGCCATACTGATAGCGGCCCTTGTTGGCCAGAAAGTCCTCTGCCGTCTCATAAAGCAGCGTCGATGCGTGATAGACGGGCGGGTTCACGTAGCCGTGGTGGGCAAAGGGGTCGCGGCCGCCGACCGTAAGTTTGGTGTTAGGCTTAAGGGGCGCGCCGGTTCCATCCCTGTTCTTCTTGGCCATCGCAGCAGTTCCTCAATCTCGACCCCGGCATCGCGTTCTATTAGCCGGATTCACGAGCGATACCGTCAACCCCTTGACCGTGCAACTGTGCCGTTCTGTGATAGAATGAGAGACAGAAACGAAGATCCAGACCCAGAGGACAGGCCCATGAAACGGTCACTGAATACCATGACCATTGCCGCAACTTTCGCACTGGCCATGCCTGCACTGGCTGCACCCACCATGGCGGCGGGCCTGCTCGACCAGGTCAAGGCGAGGGGCTCGGTCTCGTGCGGGTCCAATGGGCAGCTTCCCGGCTTCGGCCTGCCGGACGCGCAAGGTAACTGGACCGGCTTTGACGTCGATTACTGCCGCGCCATCGCCGCCGCAATTTTCAACGACCCCACCAAGGTGAAATTCGTCGCGCTGACCGCCAAGGATCGTTTCACCGCGTTGCAATCCGGCGACGTGGACGTCTTGATCCGCAACACCACCTGGTCGAGTTCCCGCGACAGCCAGCTTGGCCTCAATGCCGCCGGCACCAACTATTATGACGGGCAGGGCTTCATCGTCCGTCAGTCGATCAAGGTCAATTCCGCGCTCGAACTCAACGATGCCTCGATCTGCGTGCAGCAGGGCACGACCACCGAGCTCAACCTTGCCGACTATTTCCGCGCCAACAAGATGAAGCTGAAATCGGTTGCCTTCGCGCAGCTTGATGAGGCGCTGAAGGCCTACGATTCAGGCCGCTGCGACGCCTTCACCGCCGACGCTTCGGCGCTTTACAGCGTGCGCATCAAGTTCTCCAAGCCGGAAGAGCATGTCGTGTTGCCGGAAATCATTTCCAAGGAGCCGCTCTCCTCGTTCGTGCGCCACGGCGACGACCAGTGGTTCGATGTTGTGAAGTGGGTGCTGTTCGGAATGCTGAATGCCGAGGAATACAACGTCAACAAGGCGAACCTCGACGAGCAGATGAAATCCGAAAACCCGGACATCAAGCGTTTGCTCGGCACGGAAGGCAGCTACGGCGAACAGCTCGGCCTGACAAAGGACTGGGTCTACCGCATCGTCAAGCATGTCGGAAACTATGGCGAAGTATTCGAACGCAATCTCGGGCCGTCGTCGCCGCTCAAGGTGACGCGGGGCCTTAATGCGCTGTGGACCAAGGGCGGCATCCAGATCGCGCCGCCGGTGCGGTAACACGCGCCGGAAGGCGCATTGCGATGGCGCCTGGCCAACCAGCAGTTCCCGCCCAGGGCACGCCTCAGGGCAAGCATCTGGGGCCGCCCAAGAACGCGCTATTCTATGACCCCAGATTGCGCTCGGTTGTCGTGCAGGTGTTGCTCTGCGCGGTTATCCTGTTCTTCGGCTGGGTGATTTTTGATAACGTCACCGACAATCTCGCGCGCAACAAGATCACGTCCGGCTTTGGATTCCTGTCGGCGGTTGCGGGCTTCGACATCAGCCAGACTCTGATCGACTACTCGATTTCGACATCGACCAATTTTCGTGCGTTCTGGGTCGGGCTTCTCAACACGCTGCTGATCGCGGCGCTGGGGATCGTGCTGGCGACCGTCATCGGCTTTGTCATCGGCATTGGGCAATTATCGAACAACTGGCTGATTGCGAAACTGTCCAAGGGCTACGTCGGGATTGTCCGCAACATTCCGCTGCTGCTGCATCTGCTGTTCTGGTACAACGCCGTGCTCAAGGCGCTGCCGGATTTCCGTAACAGTCTGCTTCTGCCGGGCGGCGCCTACCTCAATAGCCGTGGTTTGATCCTGCCGCGCGCGACGTTGAGCGGGCACCCGGAGCTTGTGTTGGTTGCGCTTGCTGTTGCAATCGCCATTGCGATTGTCCTGTACACGAAGGCAAAGCGGCAGCGCGAACGTTCCGGTAAATCGATCCCGGTGGTGCTGCCATCGCTGTTTCTGATTGTGGCGTTGCCACTGGTCACGGCGCTGGTCGCCGTTCATGCGACGTGGACCTATCCCGAGATCGGCCGGTTCAATATTCGCGGCGGCGCGGAAATTCTCCCTGAATTTGTCGCGCTGCTGATTGCGATCTCGATCTACACGGCGGCGTTTATCGCGGAGGTCGTCCGCGCCGGCATGTTGTCGGTCTCCAAGGGGCAGACCGAGGCCGCTGCCGCAGCCGGCCTGCGGCGCGGGCAAATCCTCAAGCTTGTCGTTATTCCGCAGGCATCGCGGGTGATTATTCCGCCACTGACCAACCAGTATCTGAACCTCACCAAGAACTCGACGCTGGCGGTTGCCATCGGCTATCCCGATTTTGTGCAGATTTTCACCGGCACGGTGCTGACATCGACGGGGCAGGCGATTGAGGTGGTTGCGCTCACGCTTGCCGTTTATCTCGTCATCAGTCTCATCACCTCGCTCGCCATGAACATCTATCAGGCGCGAACCCGGCTGGTGGCGCGATGACAGTCACGTCAGCGGAAGACATGGTGTTCGTCCAGCGCGTGCCGGCCAAGGTGTTGCCACCGCCGGTGACGCAGGTCGGGGCGATTGGCTGGGCGCGCACCAACCTGTTTTCGTCGATCCGAAGCACGGTGCTGACGTTCTTCACGGCTGGCGTGCTGGTCTGGATCGCCGTTCCGATCATCCAGTTCCTGCTGATCGATGCGGTGTGGTCCGCGAAAGACCCGACGGCCTGTCTGCCGCGCGAGGGGCATGAGGTCGGTGCCTGCTGGGCCTTCATCCATGAGCGGATCGGCTATTTCACCTACGGGTCGTATCCGCCGGCTGAACGCTGGCGCGTAAATCTGTTCTTCCTGCTGCTGGCCTTCGGTAGCGGCTTGATGCTGTGGCTCGATGCGCCCCGCCGCGGACTGGGAGCGGTCTATTTCTTCGTTGTGTTGCCGGTCGTGTCTTACATCCTGTTATCGGGCTGGCCGCTGATCGGATTGCCGCGGGTCGAGACAGACCTCTGGGGCGGCATGCTGGTGACGATTGTCGTTGCCACAGTCGGCATCGTCGTCTCACTGCCGATTGGAATCCTGCTGGCACTGGGGCGTCAGTCGAACATGCTGGCGGTGCGGTTCCTCTCGATCACATTCATCGAGTTCGTGCGCGGCGTTCCGCTGATCACGGTGCTGTTCATGGCCAGCGTGATGCTGCCGCTGTTCGTGCCGCCGGAATTCTCGCCGGATAAGCTGTTACGCGCGCTGGTCGGCATGGTGATTTTCGCAGCGGCCTATCAGGCGGAAGTGGTACGCGCCGGCCTTGAAGGCATTCCACAGGGGCAGATCGAGGCGGCAAAGGCGCTCGGTCTTCGGTATTGGCGACTCAATAGTTCCATCGTGCTGCCGCAGGCGTTGCGCATCACCATCCCGAACATCGTCAACAGCTTCATCGCGCTGTTCAAGGACACCAGCCTTGTATTTTTCGTAGGCATTTTCGATTTCCTCAAGACGATTGAGGTCGCGCGTCTCGATCCGAAATGGTCGGGACCGAATACCAGCCTCACGGGTTATGCCTTCGCCGCCATTGTCTACTTCTTCTGCTGCTATCTGATGGCGAGCTACGCCGAAAGTGTCGAGCGCCGGCTTGGCCGCGCCGACCGCCGCTAGGAAACCACCATGGCCGATATCGAGAACCAGCATGCGGAACCGGGCGGCAACGCGGTAGAAATCGCGGGCCTCTACAAGTGGTTCGGCACCTTCAATGTGCTGGTGGACGTCAATCTTACGATCAAGCGCGGCGAACGCGTCGTGGTCTGCGGCCCGTCGGGTTCGGGAAAGTCGACCCTGATCCGCTGCGTCAATGCGCTGGAGGATTACCAGCGCGGCAAGATCTTCGTGAACGGGATGGAACTGAGTACGAACCTCAAGCGTATCGACGAGGTGCGCCGCGAGGTCGGCATGGTATTCCAGCAGTTCAACCTGTTTCCACATCTGACGGTGATGGAGAATTGTACGCTGGCCCCGATCCATGTCCGCAAGATGCCGAAACGCGAGGCCGATGCGCTGGCGAAGAAATATCTCGCCCGCGTCAAGATCCCCGAGCAGGCCGACAAGTACCCGGGCCAGCTTTCCGGCGGTCAGCAGCAGCGCGTGGCGATTGCCCGCGCGCTGTGCATGAACCCGCGCATCATGATGTTCGACGAGCCGACGTCGGCGCTCGATCCCGAGATGGTCAAGGAAGTGCTCGACACGATGGTCGAACTCGCCAATGACGGTACCACCATGGTTGTCGTGACGCACGAGATGGGCTTTGCCCGCCAGGTCGCCGACCGCATCGTGTTCATGGACGCCGGCCAGATCGTCGAGATCAACACGCCGCAGGAGTTCTTTTCCAATCCGCAGCACGAGCGGACCAGGCTGTTCCTGAGCCAGATCCTGAAGTAGGTCTCAGTTCGCCAGCGGCCCGCCGGCCTTTTTCCAGGCGTCGATGCCGCCCTGGATATGGCAGGCGGCGCTTAATCCCGCGCCTTGCGCGGCCTGCACCGCCATCGCAGAGCGTTCGCCGAATGCGCAGTAAAACAGCATGCGCTTCGAGGTCGCGGTGGCGAGATCGTGCAGGATGCCGCCGGTCTCGATGTTCTCGCGCAGGTCCGGGTAGGGCGCGTGCAATGAGCCCGGAATGATGCCGTGCTTCTTGCGCTCCGCGCGTTCGCGCAGGTCGATGAAGGCAACGTCCGGCTTGCCGATCATGGTCATGGCATCGGCGGCGGAGAATGCCCAGCCGCGCCGCGCAATTTCCTCCTGCGCCAGTCCGACGCGCAGGTTGGCCGGCACCGCGACGTCCATCATCCTAGGGTTCGGCAAATTCAGCTTGCTCATCAGGGCGATGTATTCATCGACCGACTTCACCTGCAAACGCGGGTTGTAGGCCTTCTCCTCGCCGATGGTCGAAACCGTATCGCCCTTGTAGTCGTGCGCGGGAAACACCAGCGTGTCGTCGGGCAGCCGCAGCAGTTTTCCAAACAGGGATTCGTATTGCGCGCGCGCACTGCCGTTCTGGAAATCGGTGCGGCCGGTGCCGCGAATGAGCAGCGTGTCGCCGGTGAACACGCGGTCGCCCATGATGAAGGAATAAGAGTCGTCGGTATGGCCTGGTGTGTAGATGACATCGAGCGCGACGCCTTCGATGGTCAGCTTGTCGCCCTCGGCAACACGCATCGACACCACATCGACGTTGCTGTGTTCGCCCATCACCGTGATGCACTGCGTGCGGTCGCGCAGTACGCCGAGGCCCGTCACATGGTCGGCGTGAACGTGGGTATCGACGGCTTTGATAAGCTGGAGGTCGAGTTCCCTTACGAGCTGTAGATAGCGGTCAACCTTCTCCAGCACCGGGTCGATGATCAGCGCCTCGCCGCCGCGGCGGCTGGCGATCAGATAGGTGTAGGTGCCTGAAACACTGTCGTAGAGCTGGCGGAAGATCATCGCGGTTCTCCGCAGCATGATCCCGAATGGCTGCGTGGATTCGGATAAAACCACGCTGCACAGTAAAATGTTAGCGTCAAAATGACGTGTGGGAGCAAAATTTCCCACATTCAATCCATTCGTGGCGGTAATTATTTCGAGCCGGTCGCTATCGGCGCGTCGGACTTCGCCGCCCATTCGGACCACGAGCCATCGTAAAGCGCCTTGGGTGTGTGGCCGAGCGAGTCCAGTGCAAGCCACAGGATCGCCGCGGATACGCCCGAACCGCAACTGGTGACGACCGGCTTCGTAATATCTACGCCGCCGGCCGCGAATGCGGCCTTGAGCTTTTCGGACGAGGCCAGCGAGCCGTTCTCCAGCATCAGGGAGGAGGGCACGTTGAACGAACCCGGCATGTGACCGGACGGCAGGCCGGGGCGCGGCTCCGGCGCTTCGCCACGGAAGCGGTCGGCGGCGCGGGCATCGACGACCTGCGCGGATTTGTCGGCGAGCGTGGCTTTCACGGTTTCAAGCGAGGCGACCAGCGGCGCGGGCCCGGTGGCATTGAACTTCTTTGGCGTGCGCTTGGATATTCCAGTTTCAAGCGGGCGGCCTTCGGATTTCCACCGTGGCAGGCCGCCGTCGAGGATGTGGACGTTCTTCGCGCCGAACAGGCGGAACGTCCACCACACGCGCGGCGAAGCGAACAGGCCAAGGCCGTCGTAGCAGACGATGGTATCGGTTTCGGCGATGCCGAGCTTGCCCATGGCATCGGCGAAGAATTCGCGCGACGGCAGCATGTGCGGAGCGGGGTTCGTGTGATCGGAGATCGCATCGACATCGAAGCGCGCGGCACCCGGAATATGTCCGGCGAGATATTCGGCTTCCGGGTCACGCTTCTGGGTCGGCAGGTAGAACGAACCATCGACCGCGACGACATCCGGAGAACCCAGCTTGTCAGCCAGCCATTGCGTCGAAACCAGCCAGGGGCTTGATACCGGGCTTGCTGTGGTCATGAATCAGACTTTCTCGTAGGGCACCTTGATGTCGGTGCGGCGCTCAAGCCACGACGGCACCGGCAAGTCCTTCGAACGCAGGAATTTCGGATCGAACAATTTGGACTGGTAGCGTGTGCCGTAATCGCAAAGCACCGTCACGATGGTGTGGCCCGGGCCAAGTTCTTTCGCCAGCCGCACCGCGCCGGCGATATTGATACCCGACGAGCCGCCGAGGCACAGGCCTTCGTGTTCGAGGAGATCGAAGATGATCGGTACGGCTTCTTCGTCAGGAATTTGATAGGCGAAATCAATTGGCGCGTTTTCGAGGTTCTTGGTGATGCGGCTCTGGCCGATGCCTTCGGTGATCGAGGAGCCTTCAGCCTTCAACACGCCGTTCTTGTAGAAATTGTAGAGCGAAGCGCCGCGCGGATCGGCAATGCCGATCTTGACGTTCTTGTTGCGCTCCTTGAGCGCGATACCGATGCCGACGAGCGTGCCGCCCGAACCGACCGAGCAGATGAAGCCGTCAACCTTGCCGGCGGTCTGGTTCCAGATTTCCGGTCCGGTGGTTTTGGTGTGGCCGTCGCGGTTGGCGACATTGTCGAACTGGTTGGCCCAGATCGCGCCGTTCGGATCGGTCTTGGCGAGTTGTTCGGCAAGACGTCCCGATAGCTTCACGTAGTTGTTCGGATTGGCGTAGGGCACGGCCGGCACTTCCAGCAATTCAGCGCCGAACAGCCGCAGGGCGTCCTTCTTTTCCTGCGCCTGGGTTTCCGGGATCACGATGACGCTGCGATAGCCGAGCGCGTTACCGACAAGCGCGAGTCCGATGCCGGTGTTGCCGGCGGTGCCTTCAACGATCACGCCGCCCTTGCGGAGCTGTCCCTTGGCGATGGCGTCCTCGATGATGAACAGCGCAGCACGGTCCTTGACCGACTGGCCCGGATTCATGAATTCGGCCTTGCCGAGAATGTTACAGCCGGTCGCCTCGGAAACGCGCTTGAGCTTGATCAGCGGCGTGTTGCCGATTGCGTGGATGATGCCGTCGGAGAATTGCATGGGAATCCTGAGCGAAGTGAGCCGGCCGGGTGGACGATGGCCGTATGGACCTGACCTCTTGAATATAGGTCGTGGGAAGCGTGAACCTAGGGCGCGGTTCCGCTTTGGACAAGCACAACGGCGCTGGCGGGCTATGCGAATGGACGTTCCAAGAAACCCGTTTTTGCAAAACAAACGGTCTCCAGATAACGTCTTTGGTGGATTTAGGTTTTCTGGCGTAACAAGGTTACGGGTGGTGCCTGCGGCCCCGATAACGCGACTTTTGTCGAACCCCGATCAATTCTCGACCTCTTTGGGCCGCACGCGTTTCACGACATAGCTCCGCTGTCGGTTCATCGCGACTATAAGCCCAAATATTACATTCCACCCCGTCCACACAGCACCCATAGCCGCTTGCCGTATTGCGCTGGTATCCACGAGCAATTCTAGCGCCATTACCATCGCCCCGATACAAAGCATGAAAACAGAGAATGCGCCGCCAGCGCCCATCTCCGTCTGTTCCTGGATAATTGCTATTCGGTCATCGTCCATCAGACGTGTCTCCCCAGCCCATCTCTAACGGACGGCGAGGTTCAGCTTACCGGCGACCTGACTGCCCGCAAACTCCGCTTAGTCCGCCCGCGCGAACACCATCTGGCGAACGTCGATGTTGTGGGAGAGGAAGCCGGCCTCGCAGTAGGCCAGGTAATATTCCCACAGGCGGCGGAAGCGTTCGTCGAAGCCGAGCGGCATCAGTGTCGGCCAAGCCGTGCGGAAACGCCCGCGCCATTCCGATAGCGTGCGTGCATAGTCCTCGCCGAAAATTCTTTCGCCGACGAACGGTAGACCGATCTTGCTGCCGAGTGATTTGAGGATCATCGGCGCCGGGAGCATGCCGCCGGGAAACACATAGCGGCGGATAAAATCCACTTCGCGGCGGTAGGATGGATAGATCTTGTCCTGAATGGTGATGGCCTGAATGCCGGCGAAACCGCCGCTCTTGAGGCGGTCGCGCAACTGCGTAAAGTATTTGTGCCAGAACTGTTCGCCGACCGCCTCGATCATTTCGATGGAAGCGACGCGATCATAGGTGCCGCGCTCATCGCGATAATCCTGCATGCGGATTTCAACGCGGTCGGCGAGGCCCGCCTTGAACATGCGCTCGCGTGCGTAGTCGTGTTGTTCCTTGCTGATGGTCAGGCCGACCATGCGTATGTCGTGGTTCTTGGCGACGTATTCGGCAAAGCCGCCCCAGCCGCAGCCGATCTCCAGCAGGGTTTGTCCCGGCGCAACGCGGATTTGCTCCGCAAGGCTTTGGTATTTGCGCAGCTGCGCGGCGGCGAGATTTTCCTCGCCGCGTTCATAGATTGCCGACGAATAGGTCATCGTCTCGTCGAGCCAGGCTGAATAGAACGAATTACCAAGATCGTAATGCGCGTGGATGTTCTTTCTGGCCTGCCGCTTGGTGTTGCGGTTCAGCCAGTGGCGGAACAGCTGCATGACCCGGCCGACCGGGTTGTTCTCGATCAGCGAACCGGCAAGGTCGTGATTGACGCAGAAGA
Organism: Hyphomicrobiaceae bacterium; assembly: GCA_947472885.1. Classification (GTDB taxonomy): domain Bacteria; phylum Pseudomonadota; class Alphaproteobacteria; order Rhizobiales; family Xanthobacteraceae; genus CANJBX01. The sequence continues at coordinate 12,909 of CANJBX010000037.1, read as the reverse complement.
TGTAAAGGAACTGCGTGAGGTCCGGGGTTTCCCATTCGCCGCGCAGGTAGGCTTCGGCGATGCCGAGATCGCCGCCGGCGAGAAAGCGCCGGGCGAACGTCATGTTGTGAATAACCATCGCGGCGGATGGGCCAGGCTCCATGCCGCCGAACTGGAACTTGCGTCCGTCGGGCAGCAGCACGTCGAGCGTGCCGCGCCGTAGCCGGGCCGCGAATGTAAACGCCATCCGTGCGGTGACCGGCAGGTTGACCAAGGTTTCCTTGGCCGTCTGCGGGATGACCCGTATCGGTTCGTTGATGGCTAACCCTGCGCTTGCCGGACGCGCGGTTGGATCGGCAGCCCCTTGAGCCACAGTCGCATCGCCTCCCAGTGAATGCCCCCAATCACCTTCGCCGTCATGAACGGCAACCGAACCAGCATCCAGAACAGGTTGCTGGTGGTGAGCGCCCGTCGTCTGCCCGAAAACGCCGCCGCAAGCAGCGGCCCATCGGCATCAGTTTCGAGGATACGGATTTTTACGTGGTCGCCGGGTTCGGTCAACCGGAAATGGTAGCGCATCGCCATGGCGATGAAGGGGGAGACGTAGAACGCCTTGTCTTCCTCCTGCCGGATCCCGGCGTCCGACACCTCGCCCGGTGTGACCGGCCGGACGTAGCTGTGGAGTTCTCCGAAGGTGTTGCGGACCTCATAGACCAGCGCCGCCAACGCCCCCATCCGGTCATAGCAATAGTAGATCGACAGCGGGTTGAAGACGTAACCGAACAGGCGGGGGTAACATAACAGCAACACCTGCCCGCCGGTCATGTTGACCCCGTTCCGGGCCAGGACCGCGTCGAGGTAGGGCCTGATCGGGGCGCCGTCGCGGGGCCCGTGGTCGCTTTCGTGGAAACTGTAGAAGCCGCGCCGGTTGACCCGGAACAGGGGCGAAATCGTGCTCGCCTCCTGCAGCCGGTCGAGGTCAATGACCATGCTCATGACGCGATAGCGGAAACGGTGGCCGACCGGCTTGAGCCGCGCATGCATCACGTCGCCGATATAAAGCGCGGCGGCGGGGAATACGGTTTGCTGCGCGGTCTGCATGGACTATTCCGCCGCCTGCGCCAGCGGCGTGCCGCGCCACGGGATTGTTGCGCCGAGGGATTGCGCCACGTCGAGACCGGAACGCAGTCCGTCCTCATGGAAGCCGTAGCCGGTCCATGCGCCGCAGAACCAGGTGCGGCGAACGCCCTGAATGCTGTCGAGCCTGGCCTGCGCCGCGAACGCGCCGGCGTCGAACTGCGGATGATGGCAGGTGAAGCGCGCGAAGGTCATTTCAGGCGCCGGTTCGAACGGCGGATTGAGGCTGACAAACAGCGGTTTTTTCGGATCGATGTGCTGGAGCGCATTCATCCAGTAGGTGACGGCAACATCGTCGCCGGCTTCACCGCGGCCTTCGCCACGCAGAAAGTTCCATGACGACCATGCGCGCTTGCGCTTGGGCATCAGCCGCGGATCGCGGTGCAGGTAAACCGCGTTCGGCAGATATCGCACTGCACCAAGGATCGCGCGCTCGCTGTCGTTGGCATCGGAGAGCATCGCCAGCGCCTGATCGGAATGCGCGGCGATCACGACCTGATCGAAGCTGTCGGTGTGGCCCTTGTCGTCCACCACGGTGACGCCATTGCGGGTGCGGGTGATGCTTGCAACGCCGGTGCTGAGCCGCAGGCGGGCGCGGAAGTGTTGCGCGAGTTTTTCGACATAGTTGCGGCTGCCGCCACGCACCGTGCGCCAGACTGGACGCTCGACGTGGAGCAGGCGGTGGTTATCGAAGAATGCGACGAAGTTCTCGGCCGGGAAATCCAGCATGCGATCAACCGGCGTGGACCAGATCGCCGCAGCCATCGGCACGAGGTAATCGTGGACGAGGCGGTGTGAATAACGGCGGTGGGAGAGATACTGGCCGAGCGATTGGCCGGCGAGCATCCCGCTTTTGAGGTCGATGACGCTCTCGCGGTTGAAGCGGCTCATCTCGCGCAGCATCCAGAAGTGGGACGGGCGCATCAGGTTGCGGCGCTGGGCAAACACGCCGTCGAGGGTTTCGAGGAGCGTACGGCCGCGGCCCGACCACTCGAACTTACCGCCGCCGGCAGACACCGAAAAGCTCATGTCGCTTTCCAGCGTCTCGACCCCGTGATGGGCAAACAGCGCGGTAAGTTCGGGGTAGTTGTGCTCGTTGTAGACGATGAAGCCGGTATCGACCGAAACCGGCTGTCCGCCGTAGTCGATATCGACGGTATGGGTGTGACCGCCGAGGCGGCTTTCACGCTCGTAAACGGTGACCTGATGCTGTTCCGACAGGGCCCAAGCGGCTGAACTTCCCGCAATGCCGCTTCCAATCACCGCAATTTGCATAACTCTCCCCGGTGGAAAATCTCTTTGTCCTCCAGATACGTGTCACGCGACGGCGGGTTTCAAAGCAGCGAATGCGGCCAGCGCCCAGTCGCGGGCGGCGCGGTGATCGACCGCCGGTTCGGGATAGGTCTTGCCGATGGTAATTCCGGCCGTCCGGAGCGTCATGGCGGGCGCCCGCCAAGGCTCATGGACAAACTCCCGTGGCATCTGCGCAAGCTCCGGCACCCAGGCCCGCACATAATCGCCCTCCGGATCGAAGGCCTCACCCTGCAGCACCGGGTTGAAGATGCGGAAATAGGGGGCGGCGTCGGCGCCTGAGCCAGCGACCCACTGCCAGCCGGACGGATTGTTGGCGATGTCTGCATCGACCAGCGTGTCCCAGAACCAGGCTTCGCCGATCCGCCAGTCGACCAGCAGATGTTTCACCAGGAACGATGCGACCAGCATACGCACGCGATTGTGCATCCAGCCGGTGGTCCAGAGTTCGCGCATGCCGGCATCGACAATCGGATAGCCGGTCGATCCGGTTTGCCAGGCAGTCAGCGCGGCGCTGTCATCCTTCCACGGGAAGCGGTCGAACTGGCGCTGGTAGTTGTCGCTGTGCAGCTTCGGATGGTGATGCAGGAGGTGGTACGAGAACTCCCGCCAGCCGAGCTCGGTCAGGAATTTCTCGAGGTCGGCAGCATCCGGCCGCGTGCCGCCGCGGGACGACGTGATGGCCAGCCGCGCGGCGTGCCAAAGCTGGAATGGACTGATCTCACCAAACTTCAGATGTGGTGATAGCCGGGACGTATGCCTCAGGTCCGGCCGGTCGCGCAGCTTGGCATAGCCCGGCAATCCATGGGTCAGGAACTGCTCGGTGCGTGCTCGCGCGCCGGCTTCGCCGGGTGTCCACGCCTTGCGCAGTCCGCCGGCCCAGTCGGGCCTGGTCGGTTCGAGATGCCAATCTTCGATCCGGTCGGTGACAAGTCCGTTGGTCTGGGGCGAGGAGGTGATACGGGCCGGGGCGGGCAACGGTGCGCGCGGCATATCGAGCGAGCGGACCTGCCTCCAGAACGGCGTGAACACGGTGTAGGGACGGCCCGCCATGGTCCGGACGCTGCGCGGTTCGTACAGCAGCGAGGCCTGAAATGTCCGTACCGGAATGTTGCGGGCGGCAAGCGCCTTCGCAACCGTATCGTCTACTGCCAGGCCGCCGGCATCGTAGCGGCGGTTCCAGTGCACGGCCGCGGCGCCGACCAGCCGTGCCAGTCCGGGGACGATCTCCGAGCCTTTGCCGGTGCGAAGGATGAGTGTGTTGCCGCGCTCCGTGAGTGTCCTGGACAAGGCCCGCAGCGAACCCGCCAGCCACCACCGCGTAGCTGCGCCAGGCGCACGCAGATCGGGGCTATGCTCGTCGCGGATATAGACACAGATCACCGGACGGCCGGTTTCGACAGCCTCGTTCAGTGCCGGGTTATCGGAAATGCGAAGGTCGTCGCGGAACCAGACAATGACAGGCGCCGCAATCTGGGGTGCGGTAGGCGGCACTGAAGCTGCCGGGGTAGCCATGTCGTCGAAAATCCCGTTCTGGGAAAACACCACGCTAGTCCAACGCCATGCGAACTCAAGCTGTCTGCAATGCAGGCGTCAATCAGATTGTGAATAAGTCGGGGCAGATCGCTTTCAGTTTCATCAATTCGCCCCGTTTCCGGTAACGGCCGTTCAACCATTGCCGCCAGTTTAGACCGCCGTCTACAGGAGTATTTACCCATTGTTGTCGCCCCACATCACTATCATGGAGCCAATATTTGATCTGATGTTTCGCGCTGTCGTGAGGCAGGCATAGGACAATTTGGATGGTCATTGACGTCAGCACGCTGTTTCTGGTGACGATCTACGTCGAAGCCATCCTCGGCCTGCTGCTGCTGTTTATCTGGGTTCAAAACTCGTCCATCACTGCCGTCGCGTGGTGGGGATGCGCGCACCTCCTGCGTGCGGCATCGATCTCGCTTTTCGGCATGTTTGGTGCGCTGCCAGACTTCGTGACCATTGACCTCGCCAATGCGATGCTGCTGACGTCATTCGCGGTGACGTGGATCGGCGCGCGGGTATTTGATAACCGGCCGGTACTCCCGTTTTATTTGTTGTATGGCGCCTTTGTATGGTTGTGCCTCGACCATATCGCGAGCGTGGCGCACTGGCCTGATCTGCGAGCGCTGATTAGCGCTGGCATTATCGCAGGCTACACCTGGATGACCGCGTGGGAGTTCTGGCGTGCGCGGCATGATGCGCTGGTCTCGCGCTGGCCGGCGATCTTCATGCTGTTCGCGCATGGCGCGCTGTTTCTGCTGCGTACGCCGCTTGCGACACTGCTGCCGTGGTCGCCGGCCAATCAGATTACCAACAGCATTTGGCTGATCGTTATCTCGTCAGAAGCGCTGCTGTTCACGATCTCGATTGCGTTCATGCTGCTGGCGATGGCGAAGGAACGCGCCGAGCAGCGCCACAAGACCGATGCGGTGATCGACCAGCTTACCGGCGTCTCGAACCGGCGCGGTTTCCTGTCGGAATGCGAACGCCTGTGCAACAGCCGCATACTGAATACGCAGCCGTCTGCCGTGCTGCTGATGGACCTCGACAAGTTCAAATCGGTCAACGACACCTATGGCCACGCCGCCGGTGATCTGGTGTTGCAGAAATTAGCGCAATCGGTCAACGCGACCGTGCGCCCGACCGATCTGTTTGGCCGGCTTGGCGGCGAGGAGTTTTCCATGGTGCTGGTGAATGTCGGCGGCGACCGCGCAACGGCAGTTGCCGAGCGCATTCGCGCAGCGTTCGAGCAGCTTGTCATCGTATCCGACGGCCGGCGCATCAAGGCCACGGTCAGTATTGGCGTGGCGCTGTGCGCCGGGCACAAGTTCGACGTCACAACGCTGCTGTCGCAAGCCGATCAGGCGCTCTATCGCGCGAAGAATCTCGGCCGCAACCGGGTCGAGCGTGCGATGGAGGAACGTGACGTCGCGCCAAACCGTGAAGCCACCGGCGCGCTTGCTGCTGCCGGCTGAACTCCGGTCGCGCAGTTTCTTCGCCATATGGTCCGGCCTTGCTTGCCTACCGCGCCGCGGGCGCCGACACGCGCATGTTTCCATCATAAATCGCTTGCAGCCAGCCCTTGTGTGCGGCCAAGCTTGCCCGGCACTTCATATCCGGTAACGGCGCCGTATCAGGCCTGTAAAGATCGGGTGCACGGGAGGAAGAGATGAGCACTCGTTTTATCAATCGTCGTGATGCGTTGCGTGGCGGTGTCGCACTGGGCGCGCTCGCTGTGGCCGGCAACGCCGGCTTGCTGCACGCTGCGCCACCGGCGGTCGGCAAGCTGCCGTCGCGCGGCAACGTCATCATCCGCAATGCCTATGTGATGACCATGGAGCGCGATGTCGGCGATATCGCCGGCGGCTCCGTGCATTTCAAGGATGGCGCGATTGTCGCCGTTGGCAAGGACATCAAGGCCGCGGGTGCCACCGTGATCGACGGCAAGGGCGCCATCGTGATGCCGGGCATGGTGGAAACCCACTGGCACATGTGGAACACGCTGCTGCGCAGCATGTCCGGCGAAAAACCCGAGCAGGGTTACTTCCGCACGACGTCGGCGCTTGGCATCAAGTATGAAGCCGGCGACATGTATCAGGGCACGCGACTTGCTGCCGCCGAAGCGATCAACAGCGGCATCACCTACGTCCATGACTACTGTCACAACATTCGCGGCTTTGACTATGCAACGCAGGATTTGCGCGCGTTGCAGGAGACCGGCATCCGCGCGCGGTTTTCCTATGGCCCGGCGCAGGCTCAGCCGAACGACAAGGTGATGAACCTTGAAGACCTTGTGAAGCTGAAGAACGACTGGGCAAAATACTCCAACGGTGGCCTGATTACACTTGGCTTTGCGTGGCGCGGACAGGGCGGTAACAACTCGGCGAACAAGATCCCGGTCGAGGTCTGGCGCGCCGAGATCGATGCGGCAAAGAAGATGTCGCTGCCGATCACGGTACACGCGTCGGGATCGCGGGCGGTCATTGGCCAGATCGACGGTTTCGTGAAGGCGGGTGTACTCGAAAAGGGCATGCAGCTCATTCACGCCGGTTTCGCGACGCCGGAAGAACTCAAGGCGGTCGCGGCTGTTGGCGCGGTGGTCAGTCTGTCGCCGACCAGCGAACTGCGCATCGGTTTCGGCCTTCAGCAGATCAGCGAATTCATCGAGGCCGGTGTGTTGATGGGGCTTTCGGTCGATACTGTCGAACTGACCGGCAATGCCGACATGTTCGGCATCATGAAGTTTATCCAGAACGTCGAGAACGGCAAACGCGAAAGCGAATTCAAGCTCTCGGCGCGCCGCACCCTGGAACTTGGCACCATCGAGGGCGCGCGTTCCATGGGGATGGGGGACCAGATCGGCTCGCTCAAGGCCGGCAAGCGCGCCGACATCATCATGGTCAATACACGCAGCCTCAATATGGGCGTGTTCGGCGATCCGGCGCACATGATCGTGACGGCAGCGCAACCTTCGAACGTCGATACGGTGGTGATCGATGGCCGTATTCTCAAGCGCGGCGGCAAGCTCACGGCGCTGAAGGCGGATCAGATTGCAACCGAAGCGAACGCCGCGAGCCAGGCTTTGCGCAAACGCGCCAACTGGTCGTAGCCGGACGTTAAAGGATGTAAAAAAGCCCGGCCAATGGCCGGGCTTTTCTTATTTCTGGTATGCGAGCCTGCGGGTGTCAGGCCGGGCTGAACTTGACGGTCGCAACCGGCGCAATCGGCCGCGGGCCTTGCGGCGCTGCGTGATTGTCGCGGCGATTTTGCTGGCCGTTGTCGCGGCCCTGCTGGTCGCGCTGGCCGCCGCGATGCGGACGGTCACCCTGCGGGCGCGCGTTCTGCTGACCCTGACGATGCTCGTTCTGGCCCTGCGTTTTGCCATGGCCTTGATTGCCACCTTGATTGCCGCGTCCCGGACCGCCACGGCCTGGGTTGCCGCGACCTTGCGGACGGCCGTTGCGCGGACCGCGCTCGGCGTGACGGCGCTCTTCACCTGACAACTGGCGGGCATTGACCGGCTGGCCGACCAGCGTGCTTTTGCTGGACGGAATGGTAATGCGGATCAGCCGTTCGATCTGGCGCAGGAAATCCCGCTCGTCGGGGCTGCACAGCGAGATCGCGATGCCCTCGGCGCCGGCGCGCGCGGTGCGGCCGATGCGGTGGACGTAGCTTTCCGGTTCGTTCGGCAGATCGAAGTTGATGACGTGGGTGACGCCATCGACGTCGATGCCGCGGGCGGCGATGTCGGTTGCGACCAGTGTCTTGATCTCGCCGGTGCGGAACGCCGCGAGCGTGCGGGTCCGGTTGTTCTGCGACTTGTTGCCATGGATGGCTTCGGACGGAATGCCCGCATGGGCCAGTCCACGCGCCACCTTGTCGGCGCCGTGCTTGGTGCGGCTGAACACCAGCACGCGATTAACGGCTTCGGTGCGCAGGATGTCGATGAGCTGCGTCAGCTTGGCGCCGCGATCGACATGGATCACGCGCTGCGCAATACGTTCGACGGTGGACGACACCGGCGTGACGGAGACGCTGGCGGGGTTCTTGAGGATCTGCTTCGCCAGTTCGGCGATGTCCTGCGGCATGGTGGCGGAGAACAGCAAGGTCTGCCGCTCGGTCGGGAGCTTGGCGACGATCTTGCGAATGTCGCGGATGAAGCCCATGTCCAACATGCGATCAGCTTCGTCGAGGACGAGGACTTCGACGTTCTTGAGACGCAGCGCGTTCTGCTGCATGAGGTCGAGCAGGCGGCCCGGCGTTGCGACGAGGACATCGACGCCGCCGTTGAGCGCGCGCGCCTGTCCACCGATCGATACGCCGCCGATGGCGAGGGCGACGCGAAGGCGGAGATACTTGCCATAGGCCTTGAAGCTATCGACGATCTGGCCGGACAGTTCGCGGGTCGGGCTGAGGACCAGCACGCGGCAGGTCTTCGGTTCGTGCGGGATGCGCAGCGTGGCCAGACGGTTGAGGATGGGCAGCGCGAAGGCCGCGGTTTTGCCGGTTCCGGTCTGGGCAATACCGATGAGGTCGCGGCCGGTGAGGAGTACAGGAATGGCCTGCGACTGGATCGGCGTCGGCGTGACGTATTCCTGCTCGATGAGCGCGCGATTGATCTGCTCGGCGAGGCCAAGTTCATTAAATGTGGTCAAAGAAAACACTTTCTGTAGGCGAACGACAAAAGCTCCGCACCATTGCGGATGACGCCGAACGCGGGGTTCGAAGACATCCCGCGTGGCCAGGGTTGTCGGTGTAGGGAGTTATCGGGCGGGCAAGCTGAAACCGTAAGCTGGGTTTCGTGCACGCGGCTTGCTGGGAGATCCGAAAAGTCGAATCTTTTGCCCGAATGAGCAGATGGGTACAGGACACCTGTGGCTAATTCAAGGCTTTTAGCTTCGGCGGCTAAGTGGTTAATATCACGGCTGCAAAAGCCTTAATGCGATTGCCTGAGAACGCCAGAATAACGCCACAGGGAGCGCCGTCCGATGTCCACCGCCGCTGTTTCACGTCCCGCGCCATTCGATACCGGCCGGCTCGACGCCCTGATGGACAAGGCGAATATCGACGTCCTGCTGGTGACGTCGAAGCACAACGTTCAGTACCTGCTGGGCGGCCATCGCGCGTTCTTCTTCGACTATATGGATGCGTTCGGCACCAGCCGCTATCTGCCGGTGGTGGTCTATGCCAAGGGCCAGGCCGACAAGACGATCTATGTCGGCCACGGCATGGAAGGTTACCAGAATGCCGTAAAGCCGCTGTGGGTGCCGGAATTCATCAAGGGCGCAACTTCCATCGACTCGATGGAAAAGGCGGTCGCCTACGTCAAGAAATCCGGCGTGAAGGCCAAGCGGATCGGCGTCGAGATGCCATTCCTGCCGCTCGATGCCGCCGACGCGCTGCGCCGGGAAATGCCGCACAGCGAACTGGTCGATAGCGTGTTTACGCTGGAGCGGCTAAGGGCGCGCAAGACCGCGGACGAGCTGGCCGTGCTCAAGCAGGCGTCGGAAAAGGTCATCGCATGCATGCTGGCGGTGATCGCCAATCACGGTCCCGGCACGACCAAACAGGAACTCGCCGACGCGCTCAAGCGCGAGGAAGTCAATCGCGGACTGACCTTCGAGTATTGCCTCGTCGCCTGCGGCACCAGCCACAACCGCGCGCCGTCGCCGCAACGGTGGGAGCAGGGCGATGTGCTGTCGCTCGATAGCGGTGGCAACTACAACGGCTATATCGGCGACCTCGCGCGCATGGCGATCCTCGGCGAACCGGATGCTGAACTGGAAGACCTGCTGGGCGAGATTGAAGCCGTGCAGCGCGCGGCGTTCAGCGTCATCAAGCCGGGTGTGATCGGCGGCGAAATCTACACGGTTGCCGAAGAGCGTTTGAAGAAATCCAAAATCAAGGACCACACCGACTTCCTGGCGCATGGCATGGGCCTCGTCACCCACGAAGCGCCGCGCCTGACCGGCACCGGCCCGGTGCGCTATGACGGCTATGACGCCGACAAGGCGCTGGAGGAGGGCATGGTGGTGTCGGTCGAAACCACGTTGCAGCATCCCACGCGCGGCTTCATCAAGCTCGAGGATACGGTGGTTATCACGGCCAAGGGCCATGAAGTTTACGGCGAAGGCGCGCGCGGCTGGAACCGTGGCGGCACTTCCGCGAAATAAAACTTCGACGCTGCAATCGGCGGCGGTGCTACTTCGCCTGCCGCGCGGCTTGCATCGCATCCCAGACGCGGTTCGGGGTGAACGGCATGTCGAGGTGATGGATGCCGAGTGGCTTCAATGCGTCGAATACCGCATTGGCGATACAGGGCACAGCGCCGGTGGTACCGGCTTCGCCCGCACCCTTGACGCCGAGCGGATTGTTCGGCGACGGCGTCGAGTGATCGTAGAGTGAAATTTTCGGCAGGTCGTCGGCGCGCGGCATGATGTAATCCATGAAGGTCGCGCTCAACATCTGCCCGTTGTCGGGGTCATAGACACATTTCTCGCCGAATACCTGACCTATGGCCTGCATGATGCCGCCATGCATCTGGCCTTCAACCAGTGTGTGGTTCATCACCACGCCGCAATCGTCCGCCGCGATATAGTTCAACAGTTCGATGACGCCGGTGTCCGGGTCGATCTCGACTTCGCAGACATGCGCGCCGCCGGCGAACGTCGCCAGCGTGTTGATCTTCATGGTGGTGTCGAGCGGATGATCCTTCTCGCTGGCATATTTTTTCGCCAGTTGCTCGAAGCTGATCTTCACGTCGGTGCCGCGCACACGATAGTGGCCGTCCTCGAATTCGACGTCGGATGCCGCGACTTCCATTTGCTTCGCCGCAAGATCGAGGCCTTTCTTGACGACTTCGCGCGCACCGACCGTCAGCGCTCCGCCATGGCTGATGAGCGAGCGCGAGCCGAAACTGCCGGTGCCGACCAGTTGCGGGCCATCAGGATCGCTGTAACGCAGGCGGATGCGGTCAGACCCGATGACGAGTACGGCGGCGACAAGATCGGGGAACGCGGTCTCGTGGCCCTGGCCCGAAGGCCCACACAGCGCGAACAGGTCGATCAAGCCGTCCATGTTGAACTTGATGGCGATTTCCTCCTGGCCCAATCCGCCGGAGGGTTCGATGAACGCCGCGCAGCCGATGCCGCGCAGCTTGCCGCGCTTCTTCGCTTCCTTGCGGCGCTTCTCAAAGCCGTCCCAGTCGCTTTCTTTCAACGCGAGATCGAGCAGCCCCGTGGGATCGCCGCTGTCATAGGTCGAGCCGGCCGGCGTCTTGTAAGGAAAGGACTTCCTGGCGATGAGGTTACGCCGCCGCAGTTTGATGCGGTCGATGCCGGTGATGCGTGAAGCCTCGTCCACCAGCCGTTCGACCATGTAGGCCACGCTGGGCCGTGATGCGCCGCGATAGGCGGTGGTCGGCGTCGCATTGGTGAAGGCGAGGCGGATCGTGCCGTGAAGCGCCGGCGTCTTGTAGGCGTTGACCGCCATCCCGGTCGGCGCGGCTGCCGTGCTGATGAAAGGGCCGGCGTTCGAACAATACGCGCCGAGATCGGAAATCCAGTTGCCGCGCAGGCCGAGAAAATTTCCTTTCTCGTCGAGCGCCAGCTCGGATGTCATCAGCGTGCCGCGGCCATGATGATCGCTCAGAATGCTCTCGGTACGCGAGCCAACCCATTTCACCGGCTTGCCGGTGGTCTTTGCCGCAAGCAGGAGTGCGATGAACTCCGGGTAGGCTTCGTTGCGAATGCCGAAGGCGCCGCCGACGTCGCGCGCATGAACCCGGATGTGTTCCGGCGTCACGCCGATGGCGTAGGCAAGACCGGCGCGGACGTCCGACATGCCCTGTGTCGGCATATAGATGTCGTAGGTTTGCGTGCCCGCATCATACTTCGCGAGGCCCGCTTTCGGCTCCATCGGATTACCGGCGATGCGCTGGGCGTCGAGCGTCAGCTTTACGACATGCGCGGCATTGGCGAAGGCGGCAGCGGTAGTGTCGGCGTTGCCGAGTTCATATTCCATCGCAAGGTTGCCCTGCACGTCGTCGTGCAACGCGGACGCGCCCGGTTTGAGTGCGTCCTGCGGGTTCATCACGGCAGGCAGTTCGCGGTATTCGATGTTGATTTTTTCGATGGCGTCGAAGGCCGCGTCTTCGCTGACGGCGACCACCAGTGCAACAGGCTCGCCGACAAACCGGACGCGCCGGTGCGCCAGCGGAATACGCGGGGGATTTTTCAGCGGCGCGCCGCCTTTGCCTTTCATGTGCGACAGCGGCAGGGCGTTTTTCAGGCCCGCATCGGCGGCGTCTTTTCCGGTCAGGATACAAAGAACGCCGGGGCTCTTGCGCGCAGCTTCCACGTCGATGGCGACGATCTCGGCATGGGCGTGATCCGAGCGGAGGAACTGTCCATAGACCTGATCCGGGAAACTCCAGTCGGCGGTGTAGTGGCCCTGGCCGGTGACGAGACGAAAATCCTCGCGCCGCCCGGTAAATTTGCTTGCCGCCGTCATTGTCGCAATTCCCTGATGTTTCAGTCTTCTTCCTAGCGTCACAAAACGCTTTGCGAAATAGCTACGCGCCGCTAACGGCGCATATCTTTAAGCTGAAAACGGCATGCAAGGCTTTTTTGAATGGTGGTGGGGCTTAACCCCGGATCAGGGCCTGAACATCTGCGTGTTGCCGATCAGGCGCACCAGTTCCGATTGCCGGCGCGTTCCGGTCTTGCTGAAGATGACCTTCAGATATTGCCGCGCGCTGCTCTCGGCAATGTTGAGCGCCTGCGCGGCTTCCTTGACGCGTGTTCGCCGTCAGCACCCCTGAGACCATTTGAGGGACTTCACGAAGGGAGGATTTCTGGTTCATCGTAGCCGCAAGGAGCGAAGATGAAACAGAAACCCGGACCGGGCAAAGCGCCCGCAGAACAAGTGCTGAAGGACATTCGGCGT
>CANJBX010000036.1 GCA_947472885.1 Hyphomicrobiaceae bacterium | reverse complement strand
TCACAACCGTTGCCGCGTTGTGCACGAGGTAGCTGTCGTTGCCACCGCCACCCTGCAGCGTGACGGCAAACCCGCCATCGTCAAGTGTGTCGCCCAGCGCGCCGCCGCTCAGCGTCTGGCCGTTGCCCGTGGCCGTCAGGTTGAGCGGCGTTATGAATATTGACGATAGAACAGTGCCATCCGCGAACTGGAATTTCTCGATATTGCTCGCTGTATCCGTGCCGTCCGGAGAACCCGAACGCAGATCAACGACGGTAAACGTCTGTGTCCCGGCGTTGTAGGTGATTGTATAGTTGGCTTGGTTGCCAGAAAACACTGCAGTGTCGGTTCCAGCGCCGCCATCTAGTATGTCATTACCACCACCGCCGGTCAGCGTGTCATCGCCACCTCCGCCCCTCAGGTTGTTGGCAATGGCATTTCCGATGATCGTATCGTTATTGCTGCCGCCGATGGCGTTATCGATATATGAACGCGCATCGCCTCCAGATAGGTAGGGGTTGTATACGTTGCCCTGCGCGTAATGACCGTTGCCGAGGTACGCAAGTTGCGCACCTGACAAAACCGAGAAGGCGCCGGGATTGAGATTTATGGTCAGCGCCGTGGTGTAATTCGACAGGTCATAGGTATCTATGCCGTTGCCATCCCACACGGTCTCAAAAATGCGGTTGGCCGATCCGCCGGCTCCCCCGCCAGGCGCTAATTGCGCAACACCGTTGATGAATTCCTGGCCGGTGACCGGGCTCCACGTGTAGACGGTGTTCTCGTCATGCGTAGTGTAATCCGCACCATACATTGCCTGCAGGGCGAGGATATCATTCGCCATGTAGGTTTGCGGATACCCGTAGGTTTCATTGGTGTAGCCGCCGGTAGTCGACGCTCCGACGTAACTACGGTAGCTCATGACGGAGAATTCAAGGTCATCGTGTGCGGTGGGCACTGCGACATTGGCGACACCGCCCGTTTCTTGGCTGTGTTTCAAGCCGAAGGCGTGGCCCAATTCATGAACTGCCGTACCGAAGTAGTAATTTCCAAGCGATGCGGCGCTGTAGTTGTAAGCCGTGCCGAACCAGACATCGCCCCCCCCCGGGGTCGCCGCTCGTTGGATAATAGGCATAGGAGGTGGGATTGGCTGCGGATGACTGCGCAACGCGGACATCCGCGCCGAACGTACCGACAAACTGAATGTTAAGGTTTGTATAACTCACGATTAAAGAGATTGCGTAATTTACAGCCGCCTGAATCTGCAGCGGAACTTGGGAGAAACCAGCCGCTGTTGGCTCCCCGTTGCCGTAACCGACGCCATAATCACTGGGCGAACCTGGAAAACTATACGTGACTGTACCCGACCACTTGACGCCGGATAGAAGACCGTCGATTTCTGGGTTACCGGTCGCGCCTAAACTAACAACAGTGGCCAAGCGTTCCTCACTGAGCTGCTGGTTTCAACGAACATCCACACACGGGGTGTCACGGGATTTCATCGAAGCGACATCGGGTTGAGCCCGACCGGGGCCGCGTATGATTCGCCATCCTACAGAACCTTTTGGCGTAACTATGTCGGCGGTCCGCAACTCGCGTGGGCGAAACTCAACACAGGTTAGTTTGATGAACAATCAGCAAACACGCTGCCGACAATCAGCAGCATATGGTACCATGTTATTTTGCGTCGTTCTTTGGGAGGCGGTTCTAAACGGAACTTTTCCCATGGCGAAAGCGGCAGACTCACCTTCAACAAAGCAGGCAACGCCGATGCAGCGCGCTCGAGATCCGGAAATCGCGGTTAAAGAAGAATATGACGACGCCATGAAAAAACGGACGATCGAGGCGCTAGAAATGTTTCTCCAGCGTCATCCCGATAGTCCGCTGGCCGAGCGCGCGCGTCTCGAAATCGTTAGCCTTCGAAATGGCCAATGACACCATCCGAGACAGAGCCGTCTGCAGGGTGCAGCACACCCAGATAATGTCGCGGGAACGACTATAATGTGTGGCATTGCGGGGTTGTTCCTGCTGCGTCCCGCTCACGGTCCGGACCTCGAGGCCACCGCATTAAAGATGGCTATCGCCCTCTTTCATCGCGGCCCGGATGGTGGGGGGGCGTGGGGCGATGACGATGCAGGGGTCGGGTTCGGTCACCGCAGGCTGGCAATCGTGGACCTCACCGACACCGGTGCTCAGCCGATGCGATCCGCCAACGGGCGCTTCGTCATCACCTACAATGGTGAGGTTTATAACTTCGTCGAACTCCGGCGAGAACTTGAAGTTCTTGGCCATCGGTTCCACGGCACGTCCGACACCGAAGTGATGCTCGCCGCGATCGTCCAGTGGGGCGTTGCGGAAGCTGTTGCAAAATTCGTCGGCATGTTTGCGTTCGGCCTGTTCGACCGGCAAACCCGAACACTCCATCTTGTGCGCGACCGGGTCGGCGTCAAACCACTCTACTGGGCTGTTTTCAAAGGGCAGTTGCTCTTCGGCTCGGAACTTCGCGCACTGATGGCGCATCCGGATTTTCGCAAGGACGTCGATCCGGAAGCCCTCGATGCCATGCTGCGCTACAGCTATGTGCCTGCACCAAATACGATTTTGAAAAATGTCTTCAAGCTGCCACCCGCCTCCATCCTCACCGTCCGCGCCGGCGAGCAGCCGAAAATCTCGACCTACTGGCCGCTAAGCGACATCGCCCAGCGCCCGCCAACGCCGCGCAGCGAAGCGGACTCACTGGAAGGGCTCGATGCACTGCTACGCGATGCGGTCCAGCGCCGACTGGTGGCTGACGTCCCGCTCGGCGCATTTCTCTCCGGCGGAACCGACTCCGCGATCATCGTCGCGCTGATGCAGGCCGTCAGCGACCGCCCGGCCAAGACCTACACGATTGGTTTGCCGGACTCGGCCTATGACGAGTCGAAGGAAGCCCGCGAGGTCGCGCGCCATCTGCGCAGCGATCACACCGAGATCATGCTGGAGTCTTCGACCGCGCGGGATCTCGTCAGCAATGTCGCCGACTGGTTCGACGAGCCGTTCGGCGACTCTTCGCAAATCCCGACCTATCTCGTCGCGCAGGCAACCCGCAAGCACGTCACCGTCGCCTTGTCCGGCGACGGCGGCGACGAACTGTTCGGCGGTTATCCGAAATACGGAATGCTCGACTACATCTGGCGTTACGCCGGCAAACTGCCCCGCCCGGCACGCGCGGCCGCGGCCGGCTTCCTTGGCACGGTCCCGGACAGCGTGCTGCAACAGACCGCAGCCATCGCGCTCGATGCCGGACGCGCCGAGCGCATCGCCGAGAAGGCATCGCGCCTGCGCATGGCGCTGCGAGCCGCGAATGCCGACGAAGCGGCGGTTGCGCTTGCCACCGTCGGGCTTGACGAACGCGGCATCGTTCGCGGCGCGCAGGGAAGCCTCACGCTCGCGCCCTACAACGCCGCAACGCCTTCCGACATCACATCGCGGATGCAGTTGCACGACATGATGACGTATCTGCCCGATGACATCCTGACCAAGATCGACCGTTGCTCGATGGCCGTGTCGCTCGAAGCCCGCGAGCCGCTGCTCGACCATCGCCTGATTGAATTCGTGTGGTCGCTGCCGCCCGCGCTTCGCCGCGGCGACGGCACCAGCAAATATCTGCTGCGCAAGGTGCTCGGCCGTTACCTGCCCGCGGACATGATCGACCGTCCCAAGCGAGGATTTTCCATTCCGCTTGGCGCGTGGCTGCGCGGGCCGTTGCGTGCCTGGGGCGAAGAACTGCTCGCGCCCGACAAACTGATGCCGATGCTCGATGCGCGCCGCGTCCAGACGCTCTGGCAAAATTACCAGAACGGCAGTAACGACAATGCCACCGGCATGTGGAATGTCCTGATGGCGCAGGCGTGGGCGCGGCGTTGGCTATGACCTCGAAACCCGCAATTTTCTTCGACATCGACGGAGTTCTCAACCGCGAGCCCGGCGCGAACGGCGTCGTGCGTCCGGAAGATATTGTGTTGTTGCCCGGCGCCGGCGCAGCCGTCGCAGCCGCCAAGAAGGCCGGTTTCCTCGCCGTCGGTGTTACCAACCGCGCGCAGGTTGCCAAGGGCTACATCACGCTTGCCGAACTCGAGATTATCCTCGCGCATCTCCAGACGCTACTGGCCGCGGACGGTGCGGCGCTCGACAAGATTTACTTCTGTCCGCATCACCCCGAAGGCACTGTCCCGGAATTTTCAATCCGCTGCGAATGCCGCAAGCCGGGCACGCTGCTGTTTCGCCGCGCCATTGTCGAACTCGGCATCGACGCCACGCGCTCCGTCACCATTGGCGACAACCTGCGCGACATTGCCGCTGCGAAAGCGATTGGAACCGCAGCTTATGGCGTACGCACCGGCCACGGCTGCCGCGAAATGGGCCCTACAGATAAAGCAATCATCCCCGACCGCATGTTCGACGATATCGGCGCAGCCGTCGCCTTCGCGACGCGGCCGTTGCCCGCAAAACGCCTACTCTATGTGGTTTCGGAAGACTGGTAT
This sequence comes from Hyphomicrobiaceae bacterium, assembly GCA_947472885.1. Classification (GTDB taxonomy): domain Bacteria; phylum Pseudomonadota; class Alphaproteobacteria; order Rhizobiales; family Xanthobacteraceae; genus CANJBX01. Next base: position 31,150 of record CANJBX010000036.1, on the reverse strand, counting down.
TTCCTGTCGCATCGCCTGCCGATGGCGCGCGCGGCGCGCGACGCCGGGTTCGACGTGCATGTCGCAACCAATGTGCGCAGTGGCGCGGAAGCGATTGCGCGCGAAGGTTTCACTTTGCACCCGGTCGCTTTCACCCGCGGGCGAATCGCACCCGGCAGCATTCTCGCAACCATCCGCGCACTGCGGCGCGTCCATCGCCGCGTCGAACCGGACATCGTTCACCGCGTCGCACTGCAGCCGACGGTGCTGGATGCAATTGCCGCCTTCGGCTTGCCGGGCGCGTCAGTCAACGCCATTACCGGCCTCGGGCACACGTTCATCGCCGACACGTTCAAGGCGCGCATGTTGCGCGGCATGATCGGCTTCGTTCTGCGTCATCTCGTGAACCGGAAATCCGGCATCGCATTGGTGCAGAACCCCGACGACGAAAAGCTCATGTCCGCATTTGGTTTTCCGCCCAGGCGCGTGGCGCTCATCCCCGGCTCCGGTGTCGACGTCCTCCAGTTGCAACCTCTACCGGAGCCAGATGGGCCTCCGACGGTTGGCTTCGTCGGACGCCTGCTCGCTGATAAAGGCATCCGCACACTGGTCGCCGCGCATCGCATCGTGCGTGCCAGCATTCCGGATGCGCAACTGCTGGTCGCCGGCACGCCGGACCCCGCAAATCTTGCGTCGATCCCGGAAGCTGAACTGGCGGAATGGCGCAAGGAACCCGGCATCGTGTTCCTTGGCCATGTTACCGACATCGCCTCGGTCTGGGAGCGTGCGCATGTGGCCGCGTTGCCGTCGCGGCGCGAGGGCCTGCCCAAAAGTTTGCTCGAAGCCGCCTCCTGCGGCCGCGCCATGGTGGCGAGCGACGTGCCCGGCTGCCGCACGGTGGTGATCGACAACGAAACCGGATTGCTGGTGCCGGCGGACGATGCACCGGCGCTGGCTGCAGCGCTCGTGAAATTACTGACGGACCGCGAAATGCGCCTGCGAATGGGCCAGGCCGCGCGCCAAATGGCCGAAACGCGCTTTTCCGCCGAGGCTATCGGGTACGCAACGGTTGACCTCTATCGGCGGCTTGCCGATAACACGGTTTAATCAATTCCCGGATTTACATGCGCATCGCTATTTCGTGGCAACTGCTGCCTGAGTTCGCCATCGTCGGCCTCGCCGCAATCCTGCTCAGCGCCGGGCTGATCGTTGCGCTGATGCCGTTATTGGTGCGCTACGCCATGGCGCGGCCAAATGCACGCTCGTCGCATGTGACGCCGACGCCGCAGGGCGGCGGCATCGCCGTTGTCGGCGCTGTCACCCTGCTCGCAATACCCACCATGCTGTACCTGCCGGGCTTCGACGCCGTGCAACTTCATCAGCTATGGGTGCTGTTCGCGGCGGTCGCGCTGCTGGCTACCATCGGCGCGGTGGACGACATTCGCACGATCGAAGCCTTGCCAAGGCTGCTGTTCCAGTTTCTCGCAGTTGGCGTTGTTGTCGCGCTGCTCCCGGAAGAAGTCCGCGTGTTCCCGGGCATCCCGTTGTGGCTTGAGCGTTTGATTACTGTTTTCACCGGCGTGTGGTGCGTCAACCTCGTCAACTTCATGGACGGCATCGACTGCATGGTCGTCGTGGAGATCGTACCGCTTTCGGCCGCGCTGTGCCTGCTGGCAATCATCGGCGCGCTGCCGTTGCCCGCCACTCTTATTGCATTTGCATTGCTAGGCGCCATGATCGGGTTCGCCCCCTTCAATCGCCCCGTCGCGAAACTGTTTCTCGGCGATGTCGGCAGCCTGCCGATAGGGCTTTTGATGTTCTGGCTGCTGCTGCAATTGGCCGGACGCGGACACGTCATCGCCGCGCTGTTGCTGCCGCTTTATTTCCTGGCTGACGCGACGGTGACGCTTGTATTGCGCATCGTCAGGCGCGAGTCGATCATGACGGCGCATCGCGAACACTTTTATCAACAAGCCATGGACCGTGGCCTTCCGGTAAAAACCGTGATTGTCCGCATCGCCGCGGTAAACATCGTGCTGGCGCTGCTGGCGCTCGCCACGGCAACCTTGCGTTCCCCGATGTTCAGCCTTGCCGCGCTGGTTGCAGGCGGCGCATTGGTCGCCGTGCTGCTTGCCAATCTTGCGAAGAGTGAACGCTGATGCGCGTACTCGTCACTGGCGCCAACGGCTTTGTCGGCCGCGCGCTGGTGCCGGCGCTTACGTCGCGCGGACATCAGGTGCGCGCCACTACGCGCTACGGCAGCACGACGCCACAGATGCCGCTCAGCGTGGAACTGCAATATCACGGCGACCTGAAAGACGACATTGAATGGGCGCATCTCGTCGCCGGCTGCGACGCAGTGGTCCATCTCGCCAGCATCGCGCATGTCGGCCCCGGCGTGCCTGCGGACCTCTACGACCGGGTCAACCACCGCGCGACGGTCTCGCTTGCTCAGGCCGCCCAGGACGCAGGCGTATCGCGCTTTGTTTTCGTGTCTTCGATCCGCGCGCAGAGCGGGCCGACTTCCGACCATACGCTGACCGAGACCGACGAACCCCGTCCGACGGAACCGTACGGCATATCGAAACTCGCCGCGGAAAACGCATTACGCGCGATGACGCTGCCTGGCGTCATCCTTCGGCCAACACTCGTATATGGTCCCGGCGTGAAGGGAAATTTCGCCGCGCTGCTGCGTTACGCGCGGTCGCGGCTGCCGCTGCCGTTCGGGGCGCTGAAAAAGCAACGATCCCTGTTGAACATCGACGGGTTGGTTCAGGCCATTGCGTTCGCGCTACAAAATCCCAAAGCAGTCGGTCAAACCTATATTGTCGCCGACCCTTCGCCTGCATCGGTTGCACAGATGATCGAAGCGCTGCGCTTCGGGCTCGGCCGTCAACACGGCCTGCTGTACGTGCCGCGTGGATTGCTGCGCGCCGCGTTGACGATCATCGGCAAGCGCGCCGCGCTGGACCGGCTCGACGGTCAGTTGATCGCAAGCCCCGCCAAGCTGATCAAGGCAGGATGGAAGCCGCCCGCGGATACGGCAACCTCGCTGACCGCGCTGGCAAAATTGCTCTCTTGAGGGATTCATCAGGGTGCGGGCGAAGCGTCTGGCGCAATTCATAAATACCACACGGCACACGCAATCTAATCCCTTTTGATTGCATCGAAATATCTAGCTGGATAGTATTATCCGCATTCTTCGCGCTCTCAGCCGGGTACCTCAATGGCTATCATTACCGACAAGCATAGAGCTGACTTCCGCGAACTGGGATTTGCGCTGGTCGAAAATGTCATACCGCAACAACAGCTCGTGATGTTGCGTAAGAACTTAACGCAGCTTTGGACCAAAGCAAAAAAGAAGCAAATTGATGCCATTCGTGTTTACGAGGACTTCCCCTATTTCCTGGGAGGAGTGAATGTCGCAGGAATTGAAGACCCTCTTTACTACGCACCCTCGCTGAAAGACTGGCTAATATCTTCCAAAATGGACAAGCATCTTGCGGATTTGGCTGGGTGGCACGGCGCCGACCTGGAACTTGCTCGTATTCACACGAATGACCGCTTCAAGTACCAAGGGTTCTGGCATCGCGATGCGCGAACCGCGGAAGCCAACTGCTCCATCGTCGCGATAGCCTACTTTAAGGACGAAGAAGGTTTTAGAATTACGGCAGCACGCAATAAATATAGCTTGGCGGAAACTTCTTTAGGCGACGATATCCAGCGTCAACACCATTACGGCGATCTGGAGGGAGAACATGTTATCGCGGCGCCGGCGGGTTCAGTATTTTTCATGAAATCTTACTTGTTGCATCGCGGGTATAACAACAAATCAAGACTGCATCTGCATATGCGATTTATTGAGGCTTCGAATTATGATGTAAATGCGTGGTCGCAATATCGGAATCTAACGGACCCCAAATACAATTTTTCCGCATCATCTCCTGTAGCGCGCGCCCGCACATTGATTTCTTACTGCCTTCCACGACATAACGGGTCATCTTTGTTTCAGAAATGATTTCTGCTGGAGTATTAAACTGACCGCCCAGTCCCGCTGTGAAACATCGGACTGAAAAAAAGCAAAATTTTCCACGAAACTCAACCGCTGGAGGAATCGTCTCCAAAAGTTGTCAGAAATGGCAGTAACTATCCCAATTCCGCCTGCGAGTGCTGGCCGATGCTGGCCAGTATCTTGTCGACCGTGGCGCGCTCGCTACGCGCCAAACACCCTTCAAGATCGCGCAGCGCGCCGCTGATGGTCGCGAGCGATGGGCTCACCGGCCTTGCGGCGACGATGCCCTCAAGACCAATTTCAGCCATCGGCTCTTCCTGCGCGAACAGGATTTCATGCAGGCGTTCGCCGGGACGCATGCCGGAGAACTCGATCTTGATGTCGCGGCCGGGCTCAAGCCCCGACAGGCGAATGATCCGCTCGGCGAGTTCGACGATCTTCACCGGCTGGCCCATGTTGAGCACATAGACCGCGATGCGTTCCTTGGCTGTGCCAAGCGCGTGCGTCGCCGATGTGATGACGAGATCGCAGGCTTCACGGATCGTCATGAAGTAGCGCACCATGTCCGGGTGCGTCACCGTCACCGGGCCGCCGGCCTCGATCTGCGCCTTGAATTTCGGCACCACCGAACCATTCGAGGCGAGCACATTCCCGAAGCGCACCGCGATCAGCCGCATCATCGGCTTGCCGGCGGTGGCAGCCTTGCCTTGCAGATCGGCGTCGAGCGCTTGGCAATACATTTCGGCCAGACGTTTGGTTGCGCCGAGTACGGACACCGGCTCGATCGCCTTGTCGGTCGAGATCATCACCATGGCCGCCGCGCCTGCCGCTGCAGCGGCGTCAGCGACATTGACCGAACCAAACACATTGGTGCGTACGCCTTCTTCCCAGTCACGCTCGAGGATCGGAACGTGCTTGAGCGCCGCCGCATGGAAAACCATGTCGGGCTTGAACTCGTTGAAGAGATGGAAGATGCGGTCGCGGTCGCGAATGTCGGCGATGCGGCCGCTGACGGCTGCCGCGGAGTTCATGCCGGCCAGCGACTCGACCACGGCGTAGAGCGCGGGTTCGGAATGCTCGATCACGAGCAACCGGCCGACACCGAAAGTCGCCAGCCGCGCGCAGATTTCCGCGCCGATGGAGCCGCCGCCGCCGGTGACGATCACCGATTTGCCCTGGACGAAATTCTCCAGCCGCTTGTAGTCGATCTTCACGCTCGGCCGCAGCAGCAGGTCCTCGACATTGACAGGCGCAAGCCGCAACGCCTCGCCGCTCTCATCGAGCGACGGCAACCGGCTGGTTGAGAGCCCAAGACGGCGCGCTCGCATCAAGAGCGATTCCGGCTTGGCTTCCGGCGCAAACGCCGTCGGCGTCAGGATTATGCGCGAGACGCTGGTGCCGCGCGCAGTGAGATCTGCAACAACCTGTTCAAGATCGTCGAACTCGCCCAGCACCGGCACGCCACGAATGGCCTGACTGCGGTCAGCCCGCGACGGCGATAGGATGCCGACCGGCCGCACCTTGCTGACGGCGCCGCTCTCAATCGCGCGCAGCAGCACGTCGGCGTCCGCCGCGCGTCCCAGCACCAATGTTGGCTGCGCGGAGTCCTCGCGCGCGTGCATCAATGTGCGGGTGTAACGGAAATAGCGGTAGGCGATGCGCGGCCCCGCCAGGAAAAACATCTGGAGGAACCAGTAGAGGACAATCGTGATCTTGCCGAAGAAGAACGTGCCGTAGAGGTTGGGCGCCAGCAGCACATAGTCGAGCGCGAGCAACGTCACCGCCATGATGGTGGCGGCCTGCCCGATCTTCATCAGTTCCGGCAGCGACGTAAAACGCCACTTCGATTTGTGTAACCCGACCAGCAGGTAGACAACGGCGGCATATAACAAGATCGCCGGCATCAGCCAGATGAGCAGGTCTTGCCGCGCCGCGATAAAACTATCCTCGAAACGAATGTAGAAACTCGCCAGCACGGCGACCGCCGTGACGACAAGGTCATGAACGAGAATCAAACCCATGCGCGGCGTGATCGGAGCGAAACGCATCGTCATTCCATGTTGGCGGAGGTCCGCCCTCGTTCTTCTAGCGGGGTTTAGGCGGGGGCGCCACTCTCCGCGCGCCGCGCTGCCAGGGAGTGCGCTATGGCCTGATCGGCCGCCACCAGCACCTGATTGACGGAGAGTTCGTCGAGGCATTGGCTGCGGCTCATGAGGTGGCGACCACAGCCTTCCTGCTGGCAGGGCAGACAGGGCAATGGATTCTGCACCAGCCAGACATTTCCCCGCTGCTGGATGGTTCCAGCCGGTGCCCACGGGCTCGCCAACCCGCCAACCGGCCATGGCCCCCACAGGCGGGGATCGGTCGGACCGAACAGCGCAACGGTATTCGCGCCGCTGGCGGCAGCGAGATGCGTGACCGATGTGTCGGGTCCCACGAATACCTGCGAGCGGGACGCCAGCGCCGCGATTTCATGCCATGCCAGTTGCCCGTCAAGGCGTGTCACTTCCGGCGCACCGTGGAGCACGTCATCGAGATAGGCGCGCTCTTCCGGCGCAGGTCCGCCGGTGACGACCGTTCGCAGGCCGCGCTTCGCAAAACCTTCGATCAGTGCGCGCCAGCCAGCCGCAGTCCAGCGCTTGTAGTGGAACATCGGCGCGGGATGGATCACTGCGTAGGGTTCGGCAGGAAGCAAACCTTCGCGCAATGCGCCCTGCGGCGCGACGAGTTCCGCAACGCGCGGTACACCAATCGCATCCGCGAGCCGCAAAATCTCCTCGACGCGATGCACGCTGCTGGCCACCGGCGACCCATGGGTAATGACCGCGCGCTTGAGCGACGCCATCGCACTACTACCCTCGACCGGCGCGACACTGATCCGTCCTGCCGATGCAGCAAACAGCGTCGGCCGGTCTCCGGTCTGTGTCGAGATCGCCAGCGCATAGCGCCGGGCCAGTCGCAGCAACATCGCCGCACTTGCACCGGCCCCGGGCCGCACCGGCATAGGAATGACATTACTGATGTCAGGGTTGCCTTTGAGAATTGCCGCGGTGTCGGCAAACACCAGCACATCGATCATTGCATCCGGCCAAGCGCGGCGCAGGCTGCGAATGAGCGGTGTCGTGAGCAGCACATCGCCGATGCGGCGCAACGCCACGACCAGAATGCGTGGCCTGCCGGGAAGCACAATCATGACGGCGGCGGGGAAGCAGGTGGTAGCACACGTTCACGCAAAACTATGCCGCCGGCAACACCGACACCCAGAACGTAAAGCCAGCCCTGGCTGAAATCGAGAAGGTGTGAATTGAACAGCGAGCTGACAATATTCTGTACGACCACCGTCAGACCGATCCATGACGGAAAGTCGCGCGCCGCAAACAGCCTGACATGCGCGATCCACATCATCAGCAGCACGAAGACGCCAATAAAGCCAAGGGGAATAGCGACCGCAAATATCTGGTTGTGCGGATTGGAAGCTGCGTTTGGTGCGCCCTGCGCTACGCCGGTCTGGCGCGCGAACATGGCAGGCGTCGAACCCGTGCCATGCCCCAGCAATGGCGCAGCGCGAATGATCTCCAGCGAATTGCGCCAGAACTCCATGCGCGCGCCGGAAGACGTATCCGTCTCCGGCGTGAAGTTCTGCAGTTCCCAGGCGACGTTCGACACGCGCCAGCGCAGATAGGAAGACGTCGACCACGACAGCGCCGCCAGCGCGATCACCGCCGCCGTCAGGATCAGGAAGCCACGGCGGCGCAGATAGAACAGCCCCAGCAGCACGAACAGCACGACGATCACGATCAGGGTGGTTCTCGCCAGCGCGGCAAAGACAATATTGGCGAGGAAAACACAGGCAAGCAGCGCATAGGCCAGCGCGCGTTTGTTGTCCTGCTGCCATGTGGTGATAGCGCGCTGCAGAAGCGCGAAGCTGCACAGCGTGAACACACCGCTCTGGATAATGTAATCACGCACGGGAATGCCCGGCTGCTTCGCGTAGCGCCACAGCGCCGGCACATACAGCGTCAGCCACGATGCCACGAGCAATACGCAGCACGAAGCCAGAAAAGCGTAGAGCACGAGCCTGCCGCTATCGCGGCTGCTGAATTGCCACAACAACAGGGGGATCATCAGCAACTTCGCGTAGGGCGTAAGCCCCTCGAAACGCTCGCGCAGCGGAACGTCAGCCCACAAGACGCCGATAAGGGCCAGCACGACCAGCGCCAGCGGCAGGTAGGCGGCAGCAAGATGAAAAATTCTTCGCAGGCTCTCGCGCTCAAGCGTCGGCAGCAGGCACACAAGCCAAAGCCCGATCAGGATACTTGTCGCGGAAGTAGACCAAGGCAACGCCGCCGCGGCGCCGGCGATAAAGCCATCCGCGAGCCGCTCACATCTTGCCCGAACGGTTGGCCCTGAAACCGCCAGGGCTGTCATGATACGGGCTGCGCCAGACTGGGCTTTGGCTTGCTGCGCTCGATCTCTAACGCCAGATGTGACAACCCAACCTGCGCACGCAGCCTTTTGCTGGCGCGCGCCTGATCGAGCTGGCGCTCGTTGCCGGCAAGCTGCGAACGGTCTGCTTCCTTGTGCCAGAGATGCAGCACCGCCGTCGCAAAGCGGCCGTCCTTGCGCAGCACACCGCTGCGGATCATGCGCACGAAAATATCGGAATCCTCGCGGCCCCATCCGGTGAAGGCTGAGTCAAACCCGTCGACGGCATCGAGATCACGGCGCCAGAACGCCATGTTGCTGCCGCGCGCGCCGCGCCACCGCCGTGCCTGACGTTTTCGCAGCGCGCCAAGCGAGATGCCGAACAGCGGCGACAGGCGGTTCACCTCACCGCGCAGGCGGCGGATCGTCCAGGTGAAAAAGCCCCATTTTTCGGGTTCAAGATTTTTTTCAAGGATGCGCTGTGTCAGCGCTTCGGACAACAGCATGCGGTTGCCGGTGACGAACCAGCCCGGCTCCATCAGCGCACGATGCGCGGCGACGAACCCCGGCCGCGGAATGCAGTCGCCGTCAAGGAACACGCAATAGTCACCCGTGCTGATGCGGATGGCGCGGTTGCGGATTTCTGCAAGACGGAAACCGCTGTCGGCATGCCACGCGTGCTTGACCGCAATTTTTGTATTGCGCGCAAACGCCGTGATGATGCCGCCGGTGGTTTCATCCGAGCCGTCATCGGCAATGACAATTTCAAAATTGCGGTCGGTCTGCGCTTCAAGCCCGCGCAAAGTCGCCGCCAGCGCATCGGGCCGGTTGTACGTCGCGACGATGATCGAGATCAGATCTGTCACTTTGAGCGCCCCGCGAGCCACGCCTTCATGTAACGATAGTAGCTGCCCTCGGCGTTAGCTACTGCCAGCAGGAAGCCTTCCTTGCCGTCGAGGAAGCCCAGCCGGAGAACATAGACCCTGAAAAATGTCCAGAGACCATGGGTAATGCCACTCGCAAACGTCACCTTGCGGCCCGACGCCACAAGCATGTCGGCGCTGTCGGTCGAGTAGCGGTTGACGCGGGCCAGCGCCTCTTCAAGCCGGGTCACGGCGTCGTGTTGCAGGGGCGCATTGAGTTTTGCTACCGCACCGTCGCAGATGATGCGCTCGTGCACGAGGTCGTCAGTGAAGCGTGCCTTGCCGCGCTGGATGAGCCGCAGCACATAGTCGGGAAAAAGACCGGACTTGCCCATATCGCGACCAAGAAAGCTTGAGACGCGCGGAATTTCATAACCGTCGGCTTGCGGCGAAGCGATGGCCGCTTCGATTTCACGGGCAAGCGCGCTGCTCACGCGTTCGTCGGCATCGATGGAAAGCACCCAGTCTCCGGTCGCCAGCGACAGCGCGAAATTCTTCTGCGGGCCGAACCCTTCCCAGGCATGTGCCACGACGCGCGCACCTTTGGATTCCGCGATCTTCATCGTGTCGTCAGTGCTTTGGCCATCGACAACGATTCTTTCGCCGCAGAAGGCAAGCGCGTCGAGGCAGGCGCCGATGTTCCGGGCCTCGTTCTTGGTAATGATGATGGCGCTGAGTTGCGGCACCATCGGTCTACTGCCTGGTTTCGCGCGCCGACCGCTGCGCGATCGCGGTTGTGGAATGTCCCGGCAAGATCGACACGATGACGACTTCGCCGCCGTCGGCCTCGACCACCGAAGCGCCGACCACGTTGTCGCGCGTGTAGTCGCCGCCCTTGATCAGCACTTTCGGGCGAATACGCTGGATCAGTTCCAGCGGTGTATCCTGATCGAACACCACCACCAGATCGACGGCTTCCAGCGCCGCCAGCACATCGGCGCGCGCATGTGCGTCCTGGATCGGGCGCCCTGCCCCCTTCAGCCGAGTCACCGAAGCATCGCCGTTGAGACCAACCACCAGACGGTCACAGGCACCGCGCGCTTCCGCCAGCACTTTCACATGGCCGGGATGGAGAATATCGAAGCAACCGTTGGTAAAGCCGACGCGCAGACCTTGCGCGCGCCATTCGCGTACGCGGTCGTCGGCAACGCCCCAGTCGAATGCGATTTTTTCCTCGGCCGCCAGCGCCGCCGCCGGCAGAATCCGCGCACGCAACTCCGCCGGTGTCACCACCGCCGTACCGCGCTTGCCGACCACGACCGACGCCGCGGCATTGGCGATGCGTACTGCCTGCGCAAAATCCGAACCGGCTGCAAGCAACGCCGCAAGCGTCGCCACCACCGTATCGCCGGCGCCGGAAACGTCGCGCACCTTCACCGGATAGGCAGGCACCTGCAGCGGCTCAGCGCCCTCGACATGCAGCAACACGCCATCTTCGCTTAAAGTCGCAAGCACCGCCTTGCTGCCGACGACGCGCGCAAGATCGGCGGCGGCGGCGGCAATTTCAGTGATGGTCGAAACCGGCCGCCGCGTATGATCAGAGAGTTCCTTGCGGTTCGGCGTGATGATGGTTGCGCCGTGATAGACTGCGTAGTCGTGGGCCTTGGGATCGACGATCACCGGCTTGTTGAGCTTGTTGGCGTGGTCGATGACGGCGCGAATGACCCGCGGCGTCAGCACGCCCTTGGCATAGTCCGACAGCACGATTGCGCCGACGCCCGGCATCGCGGCTGTCGCCTTCGCAATCAATTCGTCTTCAATATCGGATCTGACCGGCGCTGAGACTTCCCAGTCCGCGCGCAGGAGATGCGTCGAGTAGTGTTCCGAAACAAACCGTACCTTGCGCGTGGTTGGCCGCGTGCGGTCTACCACAAGATGCGGCTCGATGGAATCCTTGAAGTCGGCAAAGGACGATTTCACCATGCCGCCGGCTTCATCGTCACCAATGACGCCGACGAACACGCAGCGCGCACCGAGGCTGACGAGGTTGCGCGCCACATTGCCGGCGCCGCCGACGACTTTCTCCTCGCGCTTCACCGCAAGAATCGGCGTCGGCGCTTCCGGCGACACGCGCACGACATCGCCATAGACGAAGTCATCGAGCATCAGGTCGCCGATGCAAAGAATGCTTTGCGCTGAAACCAGCTTGAGAGCTTCTGCGAGCGTGAGCATGCGAACTTGTGTGTCCCGCTTCAGCGATAAGGGTCTGGCTGGGCGAGGAAGGACGTGACGTAACGCTTCACGCCATCCTCGATCGAAGTGAAGCCGCCATTGTAACCGGCGCGGCGCAGGTTATCGACCGACGACTCGGTAAAGTATTGATAGCTGTCGCGGATGCTTTCCGGCATCGGCACGTATTCGATGTTGGGCGGCGCGCCGAGCGCGTTGAACATCGACGTGACAAGGTCGCGGAACGAACGGGCTTTTCCGGTGCCGACGTTGAACAGGCCGGACACCTTGGGCGTTTCCATGAGCCAGCGCATCACGGCAATCGTGTCATCGACGAAAATGAAATCGCGGCGCTGGTCGCCGTCGGCGATGCCGGGACGGTGCGACTTGAACAGCTGGACGACCTTGCCGCTTTTGGCGTCGTCGAAACGCTTGGCGACAAGGCTCATCATGTCGCCCTTGTGGTATTCGTTCGGGCCGAACACGTTGAAGAACTTGAGGCCGGCCCATTGCGGCGGCAGTTTCTGTTTCCTGGCTACGCGATCCACCAGTGCAAGATCGAACAGGTGTTTGGACCAGCCATAGAGATTCATCGGCTTGAGCTTGCGCAGCTCCGGCAGTTTCCAGTCGTCGGAAAAGCCCTGCTCGCCGTTGCCATAGGTCGCGGCGGAAGATGCGTAGACGAACGGCGTCTTGTTGTCGGTGCACCAGTCCAGCAGGTTCAGCGAGAGGCGGAAGTTGTTTTCCATCACGGCATCGCCGTCGCGGGCGGTGGTGGCCGAAATCGCGCCCAGATGGATGACGGCGTCGAGCTTGCGGCCGTCGAGCCAGCGCATCAGGTCGGCGGGCGGTATAAAGTCGGCGATCTGGCGTTTCTGGAGGTTGCGCCACTTGCCGTCCGAACCCAGCAAGTCGTTGACGACAATATCGGTTCTGCCTGCCTCGTTGAGGCTGGCGACCATGTTCGAGCCGATAAACCCTGCGCCGCCGGTTACTAACAACATGCAGAACCTTTGCCGTACTCTGCCAAACAGCGCAATATTGCCCCGGAAACTGCGTTAACCGTGCTAAGTCCCCAGAATGACTAGTGATTCCGACACCTCGGCGGGCCAGAACGCCGTCCTGATCGTCCCGTATCAATGGATCGGCGACTTCGTGCGCATCCATTCGGTCGTCAAGCTGCTGAAATCGCAGGATAAAAGCCGCCCGATCGACATCCTGACCTCGGCCAATAACGCCCCGCTGCTCGACTATATGCCCGGCGTCCGCAAGGGCGTCGTGTTCGACATCCCGCGGAACCGACCGGCGCTGACAGCGAACCGCGCCCTCGCCGCGCGGCTGCGGGCGGAATCCTACGATCATGCGCTGGTCATGCCACGGACCTGGAAGGCGGCGCTGGCGCCATGGCTTGCCGGTATCCCGCGGCGTTCCGGCTTCGTCGGCGAATGGCGGTTCGGCCTCATCAATGATGTGCGCTTTGGCGAGAAAAAACTGCCGCGCATGATCGACCAGTGTGCCGCGCTGGCGCTGCCGGCCAACGCCGCCCTGCCCGCCGACTGGCCGCTGCCGAAACTGGCGGTGCCGGAGACCGAGATCGCGGCGTGGCGCGTACGCATGAATTTGCCGGATGACAACCGCCGCGTGGTCGCGCTGGCGCCCGGCGCGGTCGGGCCGTCGAAGCGCTGGACGCTCGCGGGATTCCAGCAGCTCACGAAAAATCTTGGCCTCGACAATATCGATGTGTGGATCGCCGGCGGTCCGGGCGAAAAATCACTGGCAGCGGAAATCTGCGCCGCCAGTCCGAATGCGCGCGATCTGACCGGCACTGATTTGCGCAACGCCATCCTCGCGCTGGCAGCGGCGGACGTTGCGGTGTCGAACGACTCCGGTCTGCTGCATGTCGCCGCCGCGACCGGCACGCCGTCCATCGGCATCTTCGGGCCGACCTCGCCGTGGCACTGGGCGCCGCTCAATCCGCTCGCCGCCATCGTGCAGGCCGACATCGATCTCGACTGCCAGCCCTGCCACAAGCCGGCCTGCGCACCGGGCCACCATCTCTGCATGCGTGAAATCGGCGCCGAGAAAGTCACACGCCTGGTGCGCGCCGCGCTGGAAAATCCCGCCGCGCGCGTAACGCCGCTGCGCCTCGCGTCCTGAACAAACTCTTCGGGAATGACAGCCCTGCGCGGCCCGCACCGCGCTTGCCCGGCCGGAAGTTTTACAGCATTGTCCGCGCAACTTTTCAGCAGGCAAGGAAGTCTCCATGAAAGCGGCGCTGTTTTCGCCGATGCGCTACAACGGCCCGTCGGCGGGCGAAGGCTGGCCGATTGCCGGCTCGATCTATTCGGCGGAAGCCGCCGAACAGTCGATGAATTCATATCTGCATCAGTTCAAGCTCGCAGATGAGGTCGGCTTCGACTGGGTGACGGTTGCGGAACATCACTACGCGCCGTTCTCGCTCAATCCGAATCCGATGGTGACCGCCGGCGCGCTGACGCAGGTCGTCAAGCGGGCCAAGATCGCGCTCCTTGGCGCGACCATCCCGATCCTCAATCCGGTGCGCGTCGCGGAAGAGTTCGCGATGATCGACACACTGAGCGGAGGCCGCGTCATCGCCGGCATGTTGCGCGGCACGCCGAACGAATACGTCACCTACAACATCAATCCGGCGGAATCGCGCGAGCGTTTCGAGGAAGCCCTCAACCTCATCAAGACCGCGTGGCGCGAGACCGAGCCCTTCGCCTGGCAGGGCCGCTACTACGATTACCGCACGGTCTCGATCTGGCCACGCCCGATGCAAAAGCCCAGCCCGCAGATCTTCATGTCGGGTTCGAGCCCGGAGTCCTGCGAGTTCGCCGCAAAGAACCGCGTCAGCCTCGGTTTCGCCTTCACCAACGTCCCGCAGGCGCAGAAATCCGCCGTGATGTATCGGGAGTACGCCGAAAAATTCGGCTGGAAGCCGACGCAGGACGACATCGTCTACCGCGTCGTCGTTCACTGCGCCGACACCGACGATCTCGCCATCGAACAATTCACCAACGCATCGAAGAACGCGCCGCGCACCTCGCTCACCATGGCGAACCGCGATCTTGAAGGCGCGGTCGCGACCTCCGGCTACTATGGCCGCGACAAGGAAGCCCAGCGCCAGCGCCTGATGGGCAAGGGCCTGCAGGAGCGCATCGACACCGGACAGGTCGTGATCGGTTCGCCGGACACGGTCGTCAAACAGCTTGAGCGCATCCACCGCGATCTTGGCGCCGGCATCGTCGATATGACACTCGCGCATGATCTCGGCGAGACGACGTTGCACGGCATCGAATTGCTCGGCGAAAAAGTGCTGCCGCGCATCCGGCAGTTCCAGTAATCAGGCAGCACCCATGAACGCTCCGCACAAACACATCCGCATGCTCGAAGACGCCGGCCAGGGTATGCCGGTCGTATTCCTGCAATCGTCCGAACCAACCGCCGCCAAGGTGATCGAGGCGCTCAAGCCAAACTTCCACGTTGTCACCTTCGACATTAGCGCCGCCGGAACGGCGGACGGCGAAAGCGGACTCCTGAGCGCGATTGCAAAGCTCGGCACCAGCGTTGGCGTCGTCGCATCGTCGGCGATGGCAACGCGCGTCCTCAAGCTGGCGCTGGCGCATCCCGACATCATCAATGCACTTGCGCTCATCTCGCCGCCGCCGCTGACCGCCGCCGACAAGGAACTGACGGCAGAACTCGTCAACATGAAGCCGCCGGTGCTGGCGCTGTTCGGTTCGCGCGATGCCGTCGATAACGCCGAAGGCAAGCGTGTCTACCGGCAGACGATCCCGAAGAGCCACATGATGTTCGTTTACGACACCGACGGTGCGATGGCCGAGCAGCGGCCCGAAGCCGTCGCGGCGGCGTTGCGGGATTTCATGGTGGTGCGCGAGGGATTCCTCGTCACGACCAAGAGCGGCAAGATTTATCCGTAGCGATTGAATGTCGGTGGCGCTCCCAGCGTCCCCTCCCCCCTTGAGGGGGAGGGACAGGGAGAGGGGTTCGCGCGAAGCGCGTACTTAAAAGAAGTTACCCCTCACCCCAACTCTCTCCCTCAAGGGGAGAGGGAGCTCACCTGAATTCTTGGCAATCTCCAATTTTCAGATTGGCAAGCGCCCTTACTCCACCCGTCCAAACAGCACGCGCTGCAGCGACACGATGCCGGACTCGGCGCGGCCACGGAAATGCGTCAGGCCGTGCTGGCGCATCAGGCCCTGCTCCGTCACGGGCTTTGTCGCGCCCGTCGTGTCGGCGGCGGCCTTCTTCTGGCTGATGGATACGATCATCTCGGCGCGAAAATCGTCATAGGAAAACGGCTTGCCGGCAAACCGGCACGACACCTTGAAATCGCAGGCAACCGGACCCGGTATGGCGGCAGCCGTCTTGATGTCGGCGCGAGCGGCTTGCGCATGGGTGCTGACTTCGGCGCGGTAGGCCGGGCTTGCCAGCAGCAGGAACGATTCAATGTGCGTCGTCGCAACCAGCCGGACCAGCAGGATCAGCACGATCACCGCCCGTGCGGCCTCAAGGCCGTAGCGTTTTGCGAAGGCTCCGAGTCCGGCGAACTGGTAGGCGACACCAAGACCGATGGCCGTCGCGATCACGAGATCGAACTGCGCGCTGTCGAGTACTGCCTCACCGCTCCAATGGATCAGGTACAGCACCAGCGCGACGGCAATGTAGATCATCGTGAAGCGCGCAACGCGCGTGGTGCGGTCGCTCCAGGCGTAGATCGCCCACAGCACCATGGCCGGAAGGATGAATTGCAGACGGCCAAGGCCGTTGATCGCGCGCATGATGTTTTGCGGACGCGGCGTAAACAGGTTGGCGATGAAGGGCTGGCCCCAGATCGCCACACAGAGCGCGAGGCCCAGCACACCTGCACCTGCACCGATAATCAACGGCCGCCAGAACCGCGGCCAGTTACGCAAACCATTGCCCAACACATCCCGGAACAACAACCAGAGAAACACTGCCGCCGGCACGGCAAGGATGTTGTGCTTGTAGAAACCCGCCACCACCATCAACAGGATCGGCGGTTCGACGGACTTGCCTGCGTTGTCGCGGGCGAGAAACCACGACAGGCCCGCGAGCATGATGAGCAATGCAACGATCTGCGGTTCGTTCGCGCCGATGTAATGGTGAAACGACCGCACCATGGTCGCGACATACCAGAGCCCAGCAATCCCCCCCGCCGTCAGGCTGCCGCCAAACTGCATCACGATGCGCAGGATCAACGCGCCGACGCCGAGCGTCGCCAGCACCGACAGCACACGGCCGATATAGAGCGCGTCGCCGAACAGCGGTTGCAGATAGCCGACGACGAAAAACGACAGTGGCGGATAGTTGTTGACGATCAGCGTGTCGGGCGACGGGTAAAGCCGCATCACGGCGCGCAGCGCCGTATCGGCGTGATAGGAGTTCCAGCCCTCGGTCTGCGCAATCTCGATCGGCAGCAGCAGACGCCACAGCGGCCAGATGAAGAAATAGGCCGCGAGCAGCGCCAGCAGCGCGATCTGCATGCGCGGCCTGAACCAGCTCATGCGGTCACGCGCGCGACCGCGGCAAGCACGTCATCGACCGAAGGCGTGACGCCCTTGCCGCCGACGACTTCAATACGGCCCGGCCCCAGCGGCCCGGTCAGCGAAGGTTCGCTGCCGCAGAAGATGCCGACCAGCGGCACGCCGAGCGCGGCGGCGAGATGCAGGATGCCGGTATCGACGCCGATCACGAAGGATGCGCCGGCAATCATGCGCGCCATTTCGTCGATGGCGCGGCCAATCGGCACACGGGTATTTTCAAGCTGCGCCGCCAGCCGGTCGGCACGTTGCTTTTCGGCCGTGCTGCCAAACGGCATCAGCAGGCTGGTCTTGCCTTCAAGCGCGCGCGCCAGCGCCAACCAGTTTTCCTCCGGCCATTCCTTCGAACGCTGCGCGGTGGCATGCAGCAGGATGCCGTAAGGCGTGCGCGCGACGCCGGCGAGGTCCGCACGATCAAGACCGAAGT
The DNA here is from genome assembly GCA_947472885.1 of Hyphomicrobiaceae bacterium. Lineage (GTDB taxonomy): Bacteria > Pseudomonadota > Alphaproteobacteria > Rhizobiales > Xanthobacteraceae > CANJBX01. Next base: position 13,609 of record CANJBX010000036.1, on the reverse strand, counting down.
CCGGCGCACCCTCCGGCGTGTAGCCGAGCGCCAGCCCCGTCAGCGCGCGATTGCGCGCAATGGCGTGGTCGCTTCTCGGCACGGAATGGTGCGCGTTGTAGAACATCGCCGCGATGCGTTCGCGCACGCTGTCGGCGTGATAGCCGTGGCGTTCGCCATGGGCGAGCTTCGCCATGATGGCGCTGCGCACAAGGCCCTGGGTGTCGATGACCTTTTCATAGTTTCGCGCGCGCAGGCCCGCGATGAACTTGCGGATGCCGCTCCAGGTCGACCACGCATAAAGCCGCTTGCGCCAGCGCCGCACCGCGACCGGCATGACTTCGGCAACAGCCGGATGCAGCGCCGCCAAAGGCGCGTAATTTTCTTCCACGACCCACACAAAGCGCGCGTCGGGCTTGTGCCGCCGCGCCTCCGTCACCGCCGGCAGGTGGTGAATGACATCGCCGAGCGAAGAGGTCTTGATGAACAGGATATCGGACATGAGATCGTCTGGAGGCCGTGCAATGAGGAGAAGGCGATGTTTAGATGCGGGGCTTAACGCCGGGTCAAGACTATTGCTCCTTATAACACCGCCGCTAACCGGATTTTCACTCGTAAGAGCATAGAACATTCCGCACACGGGACACGAACAAATGGCTATTCTTGTTACCGGCGGCGCCGGCTATATCGGCAGCCACATGGTCCATGGATTGCTCGCCGGCGGCGAACAGGTCGTCGTGCTGGACAATCTCACCACCGGCTTTGAATGGGCGGTTGCGCAAGGCGCAAAGCTCGTGGTCGGCGACATCGCGGATCAGGCGCTCGTCGGCAAACTGATCGCCGAACATCATGTCGAGGCGATCATTCATTTCGCGGGTTCGATTGTCGTGCCGGAATCGGTTTCCGATCCGCTCGGCTATTACAAGAACAACACCGTCAACTCACGCGCGCTGATCGAATGCGCGGTGAAGGGCGGCGTGAAGCATTTTATTTTCTCATCGACCGCGGCGGTCTACGGCAACCCGGAGAAAGTGCCGGTCGGCGAAGACGATCCGATCCTGCCGGTGTCACCCTATGGCTCCTCCAAGCTGATGACCGAGATCATGCTGCGGGATGCGGCTTTCGCGCACGGGCTGTCCTACGGCATCCTGCGCTACTTCAACGTCGCCGGCGCCGACCCGCAGGGCCGTACCGGACAATCGACCAAAGGCGCAACGCATCTCATCAAGGTCGCGGTCGAGACGGCCTTGGGCCGCCGCGCCAGGATGGACGTGTTCGGCACGAATTATCCGACGCCGGACGGCACCTGTTTGCGCGACTATATTCATGTGACGGACCTGACACAGGCGCACGCCGACCTGCTGGCCTATCTGCGCAAGGGCGGCGCCTCTGTGACGGCGAACTGCGGCTATGGCCGCGGCTTCTCCGTGCTGGAGGTCATCCAGACGGTGAAGAAGGTGTCGGGCGTCGATTTCAAAGTGGAAATGTCCGAACGCCGTCCGGGCGATCCGGCGCAGATCATCGCGTCCTCGGACCGCATCCGGGCGCTGAGCGGCTGGAAGCCGCAATATGACGACCTTTCGGTCATTGTCGGCCATGCGCTGGCGTGGGAACGCAAGCTGATGGCGAAGCGGAACTAGGTTAATTCCAGCGCCAGTTTATCCAATAGAATCAATCCGTGCCGGACGGTAAATCGGAATTTTCCGCCCATTTCGCTTGATAATTCCAGCTCCGGCAGGCACCACTTGCCGATGCTCAATACCGGCCTCGGCACCAAAGCCCTCGGAAAGGACGCCTACGACGCGCCCGTCCTCATCAAGCGCCTGTTCATGGAACAGGCGCTGCAGCACTGGCGCATGTATGCCCTCGCCGTTCCGCTGATGGCGGTCGCCGCCGGCGCGACCGCGCTGCCGGCCTACCTGTTCGGCCAGGTCATCAACCAGGCCTACGAAAACCGCAACATGCCGGCGATCTATTCGATCGGCTTCGTGATCTTTGCGCTGTTCGTCATCAAGGGCCTCGCCACCTACGGCCATCAGGTGATGATGACGCGCATCGGCGTGCGCATCGTCGTCGAGAACCAGCGGCGCATGTACGCCAAGCTGCTCAACGAAGGCCTCGCCTATTTCTCGGCGCGCCATTCCTCGGAATTCATCGCGCGCATGACGGCCGGCGCGAATTCGTCGGCGACGGTCATCAACATCATCGTGTCCGCCGTTGGCCGCGACCTCCTCACCCTGATCGGCCTTCTGCTTGTCATGCTGGTGCAGGACCCGGTGCTGACGCTGGCTTCCTTCGTGATCGTGCCACCGATCCTGATTTTCATGCGCAAGCTCATCAAGCGGCTGCGCAACGTTGCAACACAGCAATACAATCTCTATGCCGAGATCGTCGAAGCCATGCAGGAAACCGTGCAGGGCATCGCGGTCGTCAAGGCATTCACGCTTGAGCACCACTTGCAGGGCCGCCTCGACAAAACGCTGAATGCCTATCAGAACGAAGCCTTCAAGCAGGCACGCATCGCCAACCGTTCCGGCCCGCTGATGGATACGCTCGGCGGCATGGCGGTCGCGGCGGGCATTGTCTATTGCGGCTATCGCGTCGTGGTCGGCGGCGATTCACCCGGCGCGTTCTTCTCGTTCATGTCGGCGTTCCTTTTGGCCTATGAACCTGCCAAGCGGCTGGCGCGGCTGAACCTCGACATCATCAGCAACCTCGTCGGCGTGCGCGTGATGCTCGAGATCATCGACGGCGCGCCGAGCGAGCCGGTCGATGACGGCAAGGCGGCGCTGGCGCTGACCACGGCGCGGATCGAATTCGACAGCGTGAACTTCTCCTACCGCCCCGACGAGCCGGTGCTGCGCAGCATGTCGTTCGTTGCCGCGCCGAGCAAGGTGACGGCGCTGGTCGGCCCGTCCGGCGGCGGCAAATCGACGGTGCTGAACCTGCTGCTGCGCTTCTATGACGCGACCAGCGGCACCGTTTCCATCGACGGGCAGGACATCACGCAGGTTTCGCGCCGCTCGCTGCGCGACCAGATCGGTTACGTCGGGCAGAACGTGCAGCTGTTCCACGGCACCATCCGCGAGAACATCGCCTTCGGCAGGCTCGGCGTCAGCGACGAACAGATCATCGCCGCCGCCAAGGCCGCGCACGCCCATGACTTCATCATGTCATTTCCGCTCGGCTATGATGCCGCCGTCGGCGAGCACGGCCTGCAGCTTTCCGGCGGCCAGCGCCAGCGTGTCGCCATCGCGCGCGCACTGGTGCGCGATGCGCCGATCATCCTGCTCGACGAGGCAACCGCCGCGCTCGACTCCGAATCCGAGCGTCACGTGCAGGACGCCATCACCGAACTCTGTCGTGGCCGCACCACGCTCGTCATCGCGCACCGGCTGTCCACCATCATGCATGCCGACACGATCCTGGTGGTCGAGGGCGGCCGCGTTGTGGAATCCGGCCGTCACGAGGAATTGCTGCGCGGCGGCGGGCGTTACGCCTCGTTCTATCGCCTGCAGTTGCAGGATCACGGCAACAGCCTCGCGGTTTCGGCGGCGGAATAGCGTTTTCGTGACAGTTCAAAACATCGCCGGAAATCGGGCATTTTTCGCCCCTACCCGCCTTTGAACGCTGCCCCCGATGTGCTATTTCGGCCCGTCCGATTTCATCCAGATTTTCAACAACGAAAGCCGCACATGACCGATTACGTCATTCCGCAGCCGCCGCAGGCGACCCTCGCCGTCGCGGGCAGCAGCCAGAAGTTCCCCGTACGCCGCATCTGGTGTGTCGGCCGCAACTACGAAGAACATATCAAGGAAATGGGTCACGACGTCCGCGATCCGCCATTTTTCTTCGCCAAGCCGTCCGACGCGGTTGTCGCCGACGGCGCGACCATCGCTTATCCGTCGCTGACCAAGGATTGCCACCACGAAGTCGAACTCGTGGTCGCGATGAAGAGCGGCGGCCGCAACATCAAGGCCGACAAGGCGCTGGACCACGTCTACGGCTACGGCGTCGGCATCGACCTGACGCGCCGCGATCTGCAGATCGCCTCGCGCAAGAAGGAGCGTCCGTGGGAAGTCGGCAAGGCGTTTGACAATTCCGCGCCGTGCGGCCCGCTGGTTCCGGCAGCCAAGGTGAAGGACCCGAACAAGGGCCGCATCTTCCTCAAGAACAACGGCACCGTGAAGCAGGACGGCGACCTCGCCCAGATGATCTGGAACGTCCAGGAAATCATCGAGAAGCTGTCGGAAATGGTCGAACTCGCCGCCGGCGATATCATCATGACCGGCACGCCAGCCGGCGTTGCGGCCTGCGTGCCGGGCGACAAGCTGGAATGCGAGATCGAAGGCATCGGCAAGATGTCAGTGTCGATCGGGCCTGCGGCAAAGTAATCGCCCACTCAAAACAAAGCCCGCGCGCCTTCCCGGCTCGCGGGCTTTTTTATTTACGGGATCTCATTGCGGGGAACGCATGGCGCCTGCCCGGCTGCGTCACTTTGCTACCGATTTTCCGGGCGGCAGTGCTACACTTCAGACAGTTCAGTGAAAATGTCTCAATGGTGGAGGAAACGATGGCTCTGGGTGATCTCTTGGACATGCGGCGATTGCTGATTCTCGCGGGCGCAGTTTCGGCCACTGTTGCGCTGTCGCCGGTTCAATCGCAGGCCCAGGAATTCCCTCCAGGCGATGTCCGGCTGGTCGCGGCATTTCCCGCCGGCAGCGGTTCCGACGTTGTCGTGCGGTGGATTGGCGAAAAGCTGCGGCCGCTGATGAATCGCACGGTGCTGGTCGAAAACAGGGCGGGCGCCGGCGGCAATATCGCGACCGAATTCGTGGCACGTGCGAAGCCCGACGGGCTGACCATCTATTTGCACACCGGCAGCTCGATGTCCGCGAACATGCACGTCTTCAAGAAGCCGCCGGTGGATGTCGCCACGGCGATGCAGGTCGTCGGCACCATCAACCGTCAGGCATTCATGCTGGTCGTACACCCTGACAAGCCATGGAAGACGGTCGCCGAATTGACCGCGCATGTGAAGGCGAAAGGCGACAAGGCCTCGTATGCGGTTTCCGCGACCTCCGGCGTCGTGATGTGCGCGCTTTACAAAGAGGCCGCCGATCTCAAGGCCGTCGAAGTCAATTTCCGCATGGCGCAGGATTCGCTCAACGATCTGGCGAGCGGCACGATTGACTACGCCTGCCACGATCCGCAATTCGCCTCGGCGCAGGTCACCCAAAACCGGCTGCGCGTGCTGGCCATCGCGTCTGCGCAGCGCCTTCAATCAAACCCCGGTTTCCCGACCATGACCGAACAGGGCGTCAATATGGATCTGAATGGCTGGTTCGCGGCTTTTGTCCCCGCGGCAACGCCGAAGCCGGTCGTCACGCAACTCAACAAGTGGCTCAATCAGATCTTGGCGACCGATGAAGCCAAGGAATTTCTGGCCCAGTTCGCCAGCGACGTCATGACGAGTACGCCGGAAGAAGGACAGGCCCGCCTGCTGAGGGATATTCAGTTGTGGGGCGACTACGTGCGCATCGCCAAGATCCCGCCACAGGGCTAATATCCGCGCTTCAAGGCAATCGCGATAACAAGGCCCGCGAGCGGCGTTTAGTCTCTCGCGGGTTTTTGTTTACGTGATGTCATTGCGAGGAGCGCGCCGCGCGACGAAGCAATGACAGGACTTCCTACTTCGTCACGTCGCAGATTGACTTGTCGACCTTGCATTCATTCGTGCGGCCGGCGCCGACCGTCATCCTGCAGAACGCCAGCGCGCGCTCCTCGGCCCCCGCCTGTGTCGCGGCAAATCCGATTCCCATGCCAGGCGTACCCGGCTTGGGATCCCATGCGACCGCCGTGCACTCATTCCTGAATGTCGTGACCAGTTTGCAAAGCGCCGCCATTTTTGGCGCATTCTTGCCGACACGGCATTCGCTCAGCGACTTTTCAACCGCCACTTCGGATTTATCGTTATTGACCGAGTAGCCGTAGGAAATGCCGTCCTTGGCGATGTCGCCAGAAAAGCCGAGGGAGAAAGCCCCTTCGGCCAACGCACCCGGCGCGAAAAATCCGGCGGCAGCGGCGGCGACTGCCGCAGCCAATATACCACGTACGGTTTTTGTGACGGCCATCAGGCGAGCCCCTCTGCTTTCAGCGCCTCCTGCACCTTGGGGCGCGCGGCGACGCGTTCGGAAAACGCCTTCAGATTAGGCCACTGATTGAGATCCATTTCCATCCGGCCGGCCCAGCGCGTCATGACATAGAGATACGCGTCCGGGGCCGTGAAGGTGTCGCCCATCAGATACTGGCGGCCGGCGAGCTTCTCGTTGACCCACCTGAAGCGCCCCGCGATGGCGTCGCGCGCGATCAGCTTGTAGGCGTCGGGTGTCGTCGGGCGGAACAGCGGGCCGAAATTCTTGTGTAATTCGGTCGTGATGAAGTTCAGCCATTCCTGAACCTGGTAGCGTTCCTTGGTGCCCGGCGCCGGCACGACCCTGGAACCCGGGTTCTTGTCCCCGGCATACTGCACAATTGCCGGGCCTTCGGTCAGCGTGAAGCCTTCGTCGGTCTCCAGAACCGGAACCTGGCCTTTGCCGTTTATCTGGTTGAAATCGCTACCTTCCTTGGTCTTCTTTTCCTTTAGATCGACCTGCACGAGATCGAATTTGTGGCCGGCTTCACGCAACACGATGTGCGGCGATAATGAGCAGGCGCCCGGCGCGAAATAGAGCTTCATCCGTTAACTCCTTGGTCACTTTTTCGCCGGAAGCTTGTTGATAACCCATGGGGTCGGGGGCTGCGTTCCGTTCCGGTTGCAGCCATATAAGCCGATTTTTCCTGTGGATGAAGGCCCAACGCCCTTCTTCCCGCCCATTCTAAGCCCCAAAAGGCGGCGTGCAGAAGGAACCTTTTCGATGGTTTGGCCGTTAGCTCGCGTGCCGGCAAAGATTGTGACGGCCTTGGTGGATCAAGGAGAGAAGCTGATGGCTGTGAGCCGACAGATTTCAGATATCCAGAAGCCGGACGAACGGCTGATCGACATCTGGCCCGTCTACGAGGTACCGCAGCGCCCTCAGGCCACGCCCTATGGCAGCGACAGCAATACCGTGATCGCCGACATGGTCAGCGTGCTTTCCGCCAACGACCACGGCTCGACCGCGGAGGCGCTTGCCGCCCTGCGCCAGCTGTATCCGCGCTATCCGCTGACGCTGCGCCTCGCCGCCATCGTGGCGCACTCGCGCAACGCGCCGCAGCAGTTCCCGCTTGAGCGGCCCATCGCACAATAGCTGCTGCCGGTCAGGAACGCTGGCGAAAACAAAAGAGGCGGCCTGAAGGCCGCCTCTTTGCTTTTTTGCGCCCGATGCTTGTATTGCCGACGGGTCAGTTGGTGCCGGCGTTGGCTTCCTTCAGGAATTCTTCGATGACGGATTTTCCGACGCGCGAGGACATATCCTCGTAGACCGGCTGAAGCGCCTTGCGCCACGCCGCTTTCTGGTCGGCTGTCAATGTGATGATCTCGGTCTTGCCGACCTTCCTGATATCCGCAAGCGCTTCGTCATTTTCGCTTTGCGAAATGCTGTTGGCATACTTCGTCGCCTCGTCCATCGCCTTCGAGACCTGCGTTCGGATATCGGCCGGCATGCCGTCCCAGAATTTCTTGTTCACGATCACCGCGTAGCCGATGTAACCGTGGTCGGATAGCGTCGCGTACTTCTGAACCTCATGCATCTTCTGCGAATAGATGTTCGACGCCGTGTTCTCGGTGCCATCGACAACGCCGGTCTGCAGCGCCTGATAGACCTCCGAGAACGCCATCACCTGCGGGATCGCACCAAGCGCGCGCATCTGCGCTTCCAGCACCTTGGACGATTGAATGCGCATCTTGAGGCCCCTGAAATCCTCCGGCATCCGCAGCGGCTTGTTGGCCGTCATGATCTTGAAGCCGTTGTCCCAGTACGCCAGACCCGTCATGCCCTTGGGTGCGAGAAGGTCAAACAGCTTCTTGCCGAGCGCGCCGTCCGTGACCCGCTGCAGCGCCGCCTTGTTCGGCAGGATGAACGGCAGGTCGAACACCTCGAATTCCTTGACGCCGATCGGCCCGAACTTGGCAAGCGACGGCGCGAGCATCTGCACCGCGCCGAGTTGCAGCGCCTCAAGCTCTTCCTTGTCCTTGTAGAGCTGGGAGTTCGGATAGACCTCAACCTTCACCTTGCCGCCGGTGTACTTCTCGGCAAGCTCCCTGAATTTTTCGGCGCCCTTGCCCTTCGGCGTATCCGGCGCGACGACGTGGCTGAACTTGATGACAATGGGCGCCTGGGCGGATGCCGGCCCGGCGTGCGCCAGCGCGAGTGCTACGGCGGTCGCCGTAAAAATCGACAGCTTCATGACTTCCTCCACAATGGACGTTTTGGCGGTCTTGCTTGAACCGTGGGCCCTTCAGCGTGGCCTCATTCAAAGGTGAACAAAGATACGCCCTTCAGGTGGCTTCAGGATAGCCACCACCGGCGCTTTTGAAAGGCTTTTGCAAAAGCAACCGGCGGCAGAACCCTGCCGCCGTTTTCCAATCCGGAACGGTCCGCAGCGTTACTTCGGCGGAATGACGATGAATTCCTTGAATTGTTCCGCCGTCAGCGGCTTGTCGAGGAACTTGAGCTTCACCGCATCGTTCATCGCGGCGGTGAGATCCTTCATCTCGTCGGTCTGCAACGCCTCCTTGGTCTGGTACTGCGTGATCGACTGCCTGATGATCGCCTCGTCGGTATTGATCTTCTTGGCGTACATCTCGATGGCCTTCGGATCGGCGTACATCCAGTTCACGCTTTCACGGAAGCCTTTGACGAAATTCGCCATGGCGTCCTTCTTTTTCGCCAGCGCGTCCGAGTTGGCGATGATGACACGGACGGTCTGGCCACGCAGCGAGGGAATATCGCTGCCGCGCGCGATGACGCGGATCTTGCCCTCGTTGATTTCCCTGACGCCGAACGGCGGCGAACCCCAGCCGATGTCGATCTGGTTGGACATCACCGAGGTCAGCGTTCCCGGCATGCCGCCGGTCGCCGTCGGTTTGGCCTTGAGACCCAGTTCTTCGACAAAGGCGACGACGATGTTATTCGAGCTGGAGCCGTTGGTGGAATAGGCCACCGTGTTCTTGTCGGTGGCATCCTTGAGGCTCTTGATCGGCGAATCCGCCTTCACGTACCAGTAGAGATCGTTGGTGCCCGTGTAGGACGGCAGGATGATGCGCACCGGCGCACCCTTCGAGTACGCGCGCATGACGCCGCCGACACCGACGCCGCCGCCGAGGTCCGCAGAGCCGGAAATCACCGCCTGGATGGTTTCGCCGGCACCCGCAGTGCCGAAATTCTCCAGGATCAAATTGTATTTCTTGTAGAAGCCGGCGTCCTGGCCCAGCGTCGGCGGCTGGTTTTCCCAGTTATTGATCTGCCCGATGGCGATCTTGAGCGTATCCTGCGCGCTGGCGGCCTGCATGAACGCAAGCGGCGCGAGCAATCCGAGAATGAACCTGTTCATCGTTTTTTTCCTCCGGTAGATTTTTTCTTTTTCGCGGCGCTGCGCCTGGCCGGCGCTGCTTTGGACGGCGCACGCTTCGCGGCGGACTTTACCGCAGATTTTCCCGGCACCTTCGGCGGCATACCGCCGCGCTTGGCAAGCCGCGTCGCCCAGTATTCCCACGCACGGGACACTGTGTTCGGTTGTTTCGGAAGCGCGCCGGCCTTCTCGATTTCGCCCGGCGACAGCTGGGTGATTTTTCCGACCACCTTGGCCTGGGTCTGATATTCAGCGTTACGCGCGCCATAGATGGTGCGGAACACCAGCTCCCGCAAATTCGAACTGGCAACGGTCGCGCCATGGCGGCGCATCAGCACCAGCGAATGCTGGCCAAGCGCGCGGGCGAGCGAGGCGCCTTCCGCCGGCTGCTGCACCAGCATGTTGGTATCGCCGAACTCATCATGCTGGTCCCAGAACGGCGGATCGTTGCCGATCACCGCACCAAGATGGAACACCGGCACCAGTTTCTCACCCGTGATGCAATAGGACAGGATCGACGGCGCGTGGTGATGGCAAACGGCCATCACATCCGGACGGGCCTTGTAGATTTCGCCGTGAATCACGCGCTCGGAATACATCGCGAGCTTGGGCGTCACCACCGGCTGGGAATCGAGATCGTATTCGTAGAAGTCCGCGACTTCGACCAGTTCCGGCGAGCGCGAGCGCGACAGGAAATAGCGGTCGGGTTTGGAAGGATGGCGGATGCTGACGTGACCGAAGGCATCGAGCACACCCTCGTGGGCGACGATGCGATTGGCCATCGCGAGTTCATAGAGGAGTGCAGCAAGCTGATCGGACACGGGGCGTTTCCATGGTTGTTTTTGTGGTGGGCAGCAAACCCGAATTATCGCGGCTTGGGAAGCACCTTGCCCGCACTATTCGATAAATGGATTACGCCCTTGCATACGCCGCCTCGATGGCCAGCACCCGGTCCACCATTTCACCGGCAAGGCCGAGATAGTTCGCGGGATCGGTCATCTTTTCGAGTTCCGCACGCGAAAGATGTTTCGAGATTTCGGCGTTGCGCGCCAAGAGTTCCACCAGCGGCGTATTGGTCGCGACCACCTCGCGGCAGATGTCATAGACAAGGTCATGCGCGCGCTGGCGGCCAAGATGCGGGCCGAGCCCCATCATGACGGCTTCCGAGACGATCATGCCAAGCGTGAGATCGAGGTTGGCGCGCATGCGTTTCTCATCGACCTGCAAGCCCTCCAGCAGCAACCGGCTTTGCGACAGCGCGCCGGACGACAACAGGAAGATTTCCGGCAGCGCGATCCATTCGATTTCCCACGGCCCGGTCGAACGCTCGTGATCCGCCACCCCTGCCTCGATCAGCGATGCCGCATTCTGGCGCACCAGCGAAGCGGTGGCATGAATGTAGAGGCAGGAAATCGGATTGCGCTTCTGCGGCATGGTGCTCGACGAGCCGCGCCCTTCATGGAACGGCTCGTAGACCTCGGCGACCTCGGTCTGCATCATCAGCTTGACGTCGGTTGAAATCTTGCCGAGCGTCGCGGTCATCAGCGCAAGAAAGCAACCGACCTCGCCGATGCGGTCGCGCACCGTATGCCAGGCGATTTCCGGCTGGCCGAGCTTGAGTTCATCCATCAGCGCGGCCTGCACCTTCAGCCCGTCCTGGCCGAGCGACGACAGCGTACCCGCAGCGCCGGCGAATTCGCCGACCAGCACACGCGGCCGCAGTTCCTTGAGCCGTTCGCGATGGCGCTGGAACGCCGCCAGTAAGGATGCCGCCTTGAACCCGAATGTGATCGGAACGGCCTGCTGCAGATTGCTGCGCCCCGCCATCGGCGTATCGCGATAACGCTTCGAAAGCATCGCCAGCGCCGCCGTGATCTTGACCATCTCGGCTTCGACGAGATCGAGCGCGGCGCGCACCTGCATGATTGTCGCGGTGTCGGTAATGTCCTGCGTGGTCGCGCCCCAGTGGCACCACTCGCCCAGGCCATTGTCGCACAGTGCCACAATCTGCTGCACGACACCGAGGATCGGATAGCCGATACGCTCGGTCTGCATTTTCAGCTTCACGAAGTCGATGTTCTCGACCTTGCACTTCGCGACGATCTCGCGGGTGGCGTCTTCCGGTATAATGCCGAGCCTGCCCTGCACTTTCGCCAGCGCGGATTCGATTTCGAGGTAGCAGGCCGTGCGGAATTCGTCCGAGAACACATGGCGCATGTCGGCGGTGGTGAAAATGTCGCGGAAGATACTGGAGTCGAGTGCGGTCGAGGGCATTGTCCTGCTTTCATTCCACCGAAATCGCCGACGCCTTGATGACCTCGGCCCAGCGTTTCGATTCCGTCTGCATCATGTCGGCGAAATCGCGCGGCGTCGATCCTATCGGCTCCGCGCCTTCGTTCTGCAACCTGTCGCGCACCTTCGGGCTGTTGATCGCAGCAACCGTCGCATTGCGCAACGTCTCGATCGCATGGGCGGGCGTGCCCTTCGGCACCACGAAACCATACCACGCACCGGCCTCGTAGCCGGGCCAGCCGTTTTCGGCGACCGTCGAAACATCGGGGAGCTTTTTCGTGCGTGTCTTCGTCGTGACAGCGAGCGAGCGCATCTGCCCGCTCTCGACCAGCCCCGATACCGACGGCAATGTCGTCACCATGTAGTCCGTGCGGCCGCCGAGCAGATCGGCAATCGCAGGCCCCGCACCGCGATACGGCACATGCACGGATTTCAGTCCGGTGACATTCTCCAGCAGGATCGTCGCCATGTGGCTCGCCGAGCCATTGCCCGCAGAGCCGTAGGTCAGCTTGCCGGTGTTGGCGAGGCCGAAAGCCATCAACTGCCTGAAATCGGCAAAGCGCGACTCCTTCGGTACCACGACGACCAGCGGCGCGCTGGTGATCAACGTCACCGGATCGAATGCCGTCAGCGGATCGACCTTGAGCGTCTTGAACAGGTGCGGATTGACGACCATCGGCCCCTGGTTGGCCATCAGCACGGTGTAGCCGTCCGGCTGCGCGCTGGCTGCAACCGTGGTCGCGATATTGCCCGCCCCCGCCCCGTTGTTCTCGACCACCAGGGTCTGCCCGAGCTTCTCGCCGGTCGCGTCCGCGATCAGCCGGGCGATGGCGTCGGTGCCGCCGCCCGCCGCATAGGGCACCAGCAGGCGCAGCGAATGCGCCGGAAACGCCTGAGCACGCGAAACCGACGGCCAAACCATGGCCGCCCCCAGCGCCGCGGAAAACCGCCGACGTGTAATCATGTTTCCCTCCCGCGGTGCCACCGTGGTGCAATGCGCACGCGCGTGCCCTGCAGTTTACTTTTCATGCCGCTGCGAAGAATATCTGCCGACGCGAGATTGCGCACAATAGGGAGTTGAAACGCAAATGACTGGAACCGTCAGGCGTATTGTTACGGGTCACGACAAAGGCGGAACCGCCGTCATCCTGAAGGACGGACAAGTCAACACGATTGAGCGATCGGGAGGCATCGGGTCGGCCACGCTGTGGATTACCGACGAAGCGCCGGCCGACATGTCCAGCGATCAGGACCGCGTGCGCGCCATCGGCGTGCCGCCACCGCCCAATGGCTCGATCCTGCGGATCGTCGATTTCCCGCCCGTCAGCGGAGAAATCAAGGTCGATAACGAGACGATGATCAAGGAAATGGGCATCAGCGCAAAGGCCGAAGGCCACGGCAAGCATATCAATCACCCGTTCATGCACCGCACCAAGAGCATCGACTACGCCATCGTGCTTAATGGCGAGATCGACATGCTGCTCGACGACAGCGAAGTGCACCTGAAGGCCGGCGACATCATGGTCCAGCAGGGCACCAACCACGCCTGGGTCAACAACTCGGGTAAGGTGTGCCGGATTTGCTTCGTACTGATCGACGGCATCGAACCGCCAGTCCTGAAGGGCCGCGGCGGCGGGCATTAACAGGATGTTGAAAAAGGGTCTTCCCTTGGGCCCGCTAGCGTGATTCCGTCTTGTTAACGCAGGACGGAGGTGAGCGATGCGCGGGATGGATGAGAGATCGGGGTCGCTGTTTTCATACGTCGATCTTGAAGGGCGGATTCCGC
>CANJBX010000035.1 GCA_947472885.1 Hyphomicrobiaceae bacterium | reverse complement strand
TGCGGAATCCGCCCTTCAAGATCGACGTATGAAAACAGCGACCCCGATCTCTCATCCATCCCGCGCATCGCTCACCTCCGTCCTGCGTTAACAAGACGGAATCACGCTAGCGGGCCCAAGGGAAGACCCTTTTTCAACATCCTGCTAATAGTTCTCTCTCGTTCATCGGGGTCTTTTGAGTAACCTACTTTCAACAGCCTCAGTTGTGTCGACGCTGAAATATATACGAAGCCATCATCGACGTTTCGCCGCATGAAATTTATTTTCGACGGATCACACTGAATGCAATGATTTACACGCTCGCGAAACGTGTGGGGCGAGGCGGTCTGTTTCGACCGTTTACATGGCTCCGCTCCATAGCAAAATAATTTTTTTTCTCCTTTCTCTTTATGATCTGCCACTCGGTACTGCGCATTCTACTTGCATCGAAAAGACTTTGTGGCAAGATCTTGTGATGCACAAGAAATCTCTTTTGTTCGTCGTTGAAATTAGTCTCCATTGTACCCCTGGGCATTTTAATCGCACTCAATCTTCACGGTGTATTTTTTCAACTGTTGCGTCAAATCACCGATTGAGAATTCTTGCTGAGACGACATACTCCAGTATTTCACTGAACTCGCGTTGAGCAATTTGAATACTGCCGACGTTTTGATCGCAAAATTTACATTTTCCGGAGCGTGATCTGTGAGGCGGATCATTTCGTTTGCGTCTAATTTAGAGACAACAACGCCAATAATAGAGCCTCTCAAATCGACTAACGGACCGCCGCTGTTTCCCGGTTGCACGGGTGCAGAAATTTGAAGATGGAGAGGATTATCGTCGATGCCTGCTAACGCAGTAATCAACCCGCTTGAAACATTTCCTGAAGACGAAAGAAACTGAGCAAACGGATAACCATAGGCAACTACGGTTTTGCCTTGATTGATATTAGAAGGGTCGCAAAATGCTGCGAACGACCTGCGCCGAGTATCTGCTTTAAGCAATGCAAGATCATCCGCATGTGAAATACGCTCAACGCTGAGTCCGAATCGACTGCCCTCGGCATCAATCGCCACGATTTTCGCGCATCCAGCAACAACATGCGCGTTAGTTATAACGTACCCATCTGCAGATACAAAAAAGCCCGTGCCTTGCGACGCTTGAGACTTCGGCAGTTGCGATATGGATGGCTTTTGCTGCGGACTTTTCTCAGTGCGTCGTCGCGGCAATTGAGGATTCTCTGTTTCTTTGTCCACCTGTTCGCGATTTGATGCGCCGTGTTGCCGAGCCATTTCTTGGGCGTGCGCAACTTGCCCTTGTGTCATAATAGAAGCAATCGCGTCTCTGGATTTTGTTGCAAAAATGTTCCCAGATGCAGCAGCCAAATTGTACCAAAAATGTGCTTTGATATAATCTTGAACGACGCCAAGCCCATTTTGATAATGATCGCCAAGGTGTCTTTGTGCGGAAACCGGTGCAACGCGTACAGTAATCCGGTGATTGCGGACAGCAGGTGATGGCGTCGTAGAGAGGACTCCCGTCGACAGTCGAAACAGGTGATCGGTCTCCCTGGCAACCAGGGGGAAACCGATGCCGGCGGCGCAAAACACAAAATTTTAATACGAAATTTCTACGGCGCCTGGTTACTTCCATTACATAGTCGCGCGCTCTTGCGCCAGCTAGCTCCAAATTCTGGTCAATGATGCCGTGTTGGAGCTATAACTGCCTGCTCGACTAACCCGCCAAAATTAAGCGTTTCGCGCTCGTCATCGAATTACAGTGCTCTTACAAACTCCATATATCTCATAACTTATTGATATTGCTATATAATTAAAAGAGCTTCTTATTGGTAATGGAGAGGTCGACAGTTCAATCCTGTCTGGCAGCACCATTAACATTCCACCGTATCGGCAATTTCGTGCGCGTTTCGACGTGGGAACGGGATTCCCGCTCGCGAGTTTTCAACGAAATCGTCAGTAACGGGAGGCCGCGCTGAGCGACCGCGACCGATAAAGACAGACGGACAAAACAAAAGGGGAGCTTGCGCTCCCCTTTCTTCGTCACACCCGGCAGCAATTCAAGAAAAGTTTACAGCACCGGCTTCATCGCCTGCAGGTTCGTGGGCCAGACGGTATTGAGCTTGCCACCCATCCACTCGCCCATGATCTGCATGTTGTGCGAGTTGAGACCCTTGTCGTCGAACTTCACCTTGGTCGCCGGATACGCGAGGTTGGTGAACTCGGTCGAGGCGAGCACGTCGCGGATCTTCTTCGGATCGCGGCTTGCGGCCTTTTCAAGCGCCTGCCGGATGATCTGGCCGATCACGTAACCCTGCCCGAGCATTTCAGACGCCGGCGGATAAGGCTGCGTCGGATAAGCCGCCTTGTAGGCCGCGACGAATTCCTTGTTGCCCGGCACGTTCAAGTCCCAGTTCCAGGTCAGCGGCGAGAAGAAACGATCCGATGCGGCACCGAGGCCGGCGCCCATCGAGTCCGCTGCCGCGGGACCGGCGCCGAAGATCGGCGTCGTGACGCCGAGACCGCGCAGCGCCTTGATGATGAGCAGATAATCGTTGGTGAAGGCGCCAAGAAAGATCATGTCCGGCTTGTAGCGCAGCACCGGCGCAACCGCGACGGACGGATCGCTCAGGCCCATCTGGTAGCCAGTCGAGAACGGCACTTCGAGGCCGAGCTTCTGGGCTTCCAGCGGCAGTTCCTTCTGCACGACAAGACCGACACCGTCGTTGCTCATGAAGATGCCGGCGGTCTTCGGCGCAACGCCCTTTACGGCCTTGAACATCTCGACGCCGGTCTGCATCGAGTAATTCCAGGCGAACGAACCCTGCGGCGTGATCTTGAACGTATACTTGTAGCCGCGCGTGACGATCGGATCGGCGTAGGAGTTCGTCACCAGCGGGATTTCGGATTTCTCCGCTTCAACCTGACCCGCCATGGTCATCGCGCTGCCGGTCGCGCCGGCCAGCACCACGGCTTTTTCCTGATCGATCATGCGGCGGAACAAGCTCGCGGCCTGTGCCGGATTTTCCGATGTCGTGTCCGCGAAGATGATCTTGAGCTTCGCGCCACCCATCGACTTGATGCCGCCTTCGCGGTTGGCCTGATCGACGGCGATCTGCATACCCCAGGTCGCGCGCTGGCCGATTTCACCGAGGCCTCCGGTCATGGAGTTCGGTGCGCCAATCACGATTTCAGCCTCTTGCGCGCGAACGATTGCGGGCATCGCAATCGTTGCCGCGCCTGCGGCCAGACCTTGAAGTCCTGTTCTGCGTGTAATCTGCATTGCGTCCTCCCGTTTGTATTTTCGATAGTACGAAGCTTACGTCTTACGTTTCTTGCGTCCTTACACGCCGAGATAGGCGCGGCGGACGAATTCGGAATCCTGCAACGAATGCGCATCGCCGGAAAGGGCGACGCTGCCATTGGCGAGAATAACACCTTGCGTCGCCATCTCCAGACAAGTCGCGTTCTGTTCGACCAGCAGGATGGTAGTGCCGCCCTTGCGGATTTCGGCCAGCCGCTCGAACACCAGTTCCGCCATCACGGGCGAAAGGCCGAGCGACGGCTCATCCAGCATCAGGAGTTTGGGGAAATTCATCATGGCGCGGCCGATGGCGACCATTTGTTGCTCGCCACCCGACAAGGTGCCGCCCGCCTGCGCCCGGCGCTCGGCAAGGCGTGGAAACAGCGCATAGACGGCGGCGAGCGCGTCGGCGGCCGGCATATTGGCGCGTTCGGCGATGTAGCTCACCGTCAGGTTGTCCTCGACTGTCAGGTTCGGAAACACGCGGCGGCCTTCCGGCACATGGGAAATGCCGCTGCGCGCGACCTCATGCGGCGACAGGCCGACAAGGCTTTTGCCTTCCCCCGTCACCTCTCCGCTGCGCGGGCGCAGCAGGCCGGAGATCGTGCGCAGGATACTGGTCTTGCCGGCGCCGTTGGCGCCGAGCAGCACGAATACAGTGCCCTGCTCGACCGCAAACGATACGTCGCGCACGGCGAACAGGTCGCCGTAGGCCACGCTGAGGTTCTGAACGGCAAGCAGGCTCATTTCAGCGCCTTCTGCTTGGTGCCGAGATAGGCCTCGATGACGACCGGATCGTTGGCGACCTGGGTCGGCGTGCCGTCGGCGATCACCGTTGCGTTGTGCAGCACGACCAGCCGGTTCACCATCGCGGCCAGCACCGAGAGGACATGCTCGACGACGATGACCGTGATGCCGCGCGTGCGGTTGAGCGCGAGGATTTCGGTAATCAGGTGGTTGGCCTCGTCGTGCGTGAGGCCGGACATGCTTTCATCCAGCATCAGCAGACGGCAATGCCCGGCGATGGCGCGGCCGATCTCGACGCGCTTCCTGTCCGCGAGGGTGAGTTCGGACGGGCGGCGCTGCGCCTGCGCCTCAAGACGGAACTGCGACAGGATCGACGCAACTTCATCGTGCGCATTGCGGCCTTCCGGCAGGCATTGCGAGGCGGCAACACGGATATTCTGCTCAACCGTCATGCTCTCGAACAGGCGGACCTTCTGGAACGTCCGGCACATGCCGCTGCGACGCCGCATGTAGGCGGGCGCATTGGTGCAGTCCTCGCCGAAATAGGACACGCTGCCCTTGGTCGGCGGCATGTTGCCGCTGATGATCTCGAACAACGTGGACTTGCCGGCACCGTTCGGACCGATCAGGCCCATCACTTCGCCTTCGCGTACGGTGAAGGAAACATCGCGCAGGGCGACCAGACCGCCGAAATGCCGCGCGACGTTCTTTACGTCGAGCGCAACGGCAGCAGCTTGCGCGGGCATCGTGGAAGCGGCCTGCATCATCGCCCTCGCCTCCTGTCCATGAAGAAGCCGACGATACCCTTGGGTGCACGCAGCACGACGAACAGCAGCATGATGCCATAGACCAGGATATCGAGGCCGTTGATCTCGAGCTTGGTCGCGCCGAGGTTCGTGACTTCCGACAGGAAGATCATCAACGCGCCGCCGACAATCGGCCCCCACGCAGTGCCAAGCCCGCCGAGCAATGCCGGAAGCTGCAGCTGGATCGCCTGCGACAGGCCGAAGGCGGCGTCCGGGTCGATGGCCATGTAGAACTGCATGTAGAGTGTGCCGGCAACGGCTGTCATCACCGCACTCAACATCAGGCCGGTGAGTTTGGTGCGAAACACGGAGACGCCGGCAGCAGCAGCAGCCGTTTCATCGTCACGCACCGCCTGCATTTCGAGGCCGAGCTTGCTGCCGAGAATCCAGCGCGTGATGGCGTAGAACACGATCACCAGCACCAGACCGCCGTAGAGGAAGGGCATCGGCGTGCGTGCCTGCATCGCCCACCACGAGTTGCCGTTGAACTTGAGCGCAAGGCCATCCGAACCGCCGGTCAGATCGACGAAGTGACGCGTCAGCTGCACCATGGCCAGCGACATGGCGACGGTCGCCAGTGCGAAAAACACGCCGCGCATGCGCAGCGTCATCGATCCCATCACCAGCGCGAAGATCGCGGCCATGCCTGCGCCGGCCCAGACACCGATCCACGGCGGAATGCCGTAGTGATTGAACAGGATGCCGGTGGTGTAGCAACCGAGGCCCAGAAACACGCCATGGCCAAGCGACAGGAGCCCGCCGATGCCGGCGACAACGTTCCATGCCTGTCCCAACGAGATGAAGATCAGCGCACGGACGGTCGCCGCGATGATGTAGTCGTTGACGAACGGCAGCAACGGCAGGATGGCGACGGCGGCCACCGGCAACAGCGCAAACAGCAACGCACGCGTCTGGCCGCCGTTGTCCTGCGAAGCCGTCATGGAGGGCGCGGAGGTGTTCATGTCACTCCGACCTCTTACCGAAGAAGCCGGTTGGCCGGTACGCGATGAACAACATCAGGAGAATATAGAGCGGCACGTCCTGCAGCGCGGAGTTCCACAGGATTGCGGTGAGCTGCTGGATGACGCCGCAGGCGATGCCGCCGAGGAACGTGCCGCCGATACTGCCCAACCCGCCAATGGTCGTCGCAATGATGATGATCGGCATCAGCGCAAAGCCCGACGATGGCGAAGTCGGGAAATACGTCACCAGCACCGTGCCGGCGAGACCCGCAAGTCCGGCCGAAAGCCCGAACGCCATAATATTGATGGTGCGCGAATTGATGCCGACGATTTCCGCCGCCTCAAGATCGTCGGCGACGGCGCGTACCGCCTTGCCCCAGGCCGTGCTGCGCAACAGCACGGTAACGGCAACCGTTGCCGCCACCGCGATGATGAAGGCCACGATCTGCGCCTGCGACAGGAACAGCGGCCCGAGCAGCGTGTATTGGCCGGAGAAGATCGACGTCGCGGTGCGCGCATCCGCGCCGAATACGATCTGCGCGATCATCTGCAGCACCAGCGCGCAGCCGATGGCGGCGAGCAGCTGTTGCAGCGTGGCATGACCGACGAAATGGCGGAACACGATCTGGTATTGCGCGATGCCGATCAGCGCCATGATCAGGAAGCTGACCGGAAGGATGAGCAGAGGGTCGATGCCGAAGGTCTTTGACGCCACCACACCGGCATACATGCCGTACATGACGAGTTCGCCGTGCGCGAAATTGACAATCCGCATCACACCGAAGGCAAGGCTGAGCCCGACCGACAGGATGCCATAGACGCCGCCGACAAGAATGCCGCTGACGATCGCCTGCAAGGCGAGAAAGATGAAGCCTTCGATACCACCCATACTCAAATTTGCAGCCGCGCGTGCGGATCACGTTGGTCCGCCGAAGCCTGCAATCGCACAAAGCCGCGATCCCAGGCGGCCGAGCTGCCGCGCTTCCTCCCCGTGTTGCACCTCCGTGATTTTATTTTTCTGTCAGCGAACCGACATATCGCGCCGCACGGTTCGGCCTGACGACGCCAATAAGCATATCTGCTTGAGGATGGAGGTAAAGCGCAAAGCGGACGCCGCGGCGTTTTTCCCGCGACAGTTATATCGCCTAATAAATGTCACCAAATCCTGTGGCGGCATCGCGCGTGTGAAGCGCTCAAGATGTGAATTTGCGCGAGGCCCATCTGTCTGCCCACTACAGGCGTGGCCGCAATCATTGATATAGAATGCCCGCGTGCGGCCCATTGCGTTGCTAGGACCTGGCCCGCCGACTATACAAAATCCAAGCGTACAGGGGAGCAAAGCCGCCATGTCCATCAATCTGAAAGAACGCGTTGCCATCGTGACGGGCGCCAGCTCCGGCCTCGGCGAGGCTATTGCGCGCCGGCTCGCTGCCGAGAGCGTCAAAACCGTCATCGCGGCCCGCAACAAGGAAAAGCTCGAAGCGTTTGCCGCCGAGATCAAGCAGAAGGGCGGCACCGCCCTCGTCTGCCAGACCGATGTGACGAAGGAAGCCGACATCCTGAACATGATCAAGGTGACCATGGACACGTTCGGCCGCCTCGACATTCTCGTGAACAACGCCGGCATCGCCGTGCACAAGCCGACGGTGGACGTCACGACCGAGGAATGGCGGCACATCGTCGATACCAACCTGACATCGGCCTTCATCGCCAGCCGCGAAGCCATGAAGATCATGAAGGAGCAAAAGCGCGGCCGCATCATCAACATCGGCAGCGTGTCGGCGACTGTGCCGCGCACCGATACAGTCGGTTACGCAGCGACCAAGTTCGCGCTCTCCGGCCTGACCCATTCGATGGCGCTCGACGGACGCCCATTCGGCATCACGGTGTCGATCCTGCATCCGGGTGTGGCCGAAAGCGCGCTTGGCGGCGCGGGCCGCGCGCCGCGCCCACCGGAAATCATGATGCAGGCAAGCGAGATCGCCGATGTCGTTCACCTCATGGTGTCGTTGCCCGACACCACCAATCTCTACAGCACGATGATCCTGCCGATTGGCATGCCGTTCCTCGGCCGCGGCTGATACAAAGGCCGACACGCCGGGAGAGAGAATAGCGTTAGGAGTTTACTGTGGCGACAATGAAAGATGCCTGGAGTACGCCGGTTGTCGATAGCCACGTCCATGTCTTCAAGACATCGATGCCGCTGGTCGGCACGCCGCGCCACCGGCCGACATACAGCTTCACCGGCGAAGACCTGTGCAAGAAGCTCGACGACCATGGCGTGCCGATGGCGGTGATCGCCGCTGCAAGCCCGTGGGGCGATTACAACGACTACATCATCGACTGCCTGCGGCGCTTCCCGCGCCTGCGCGGCACCGTCATCCTTCAGCCAACGACCGAGCGCATCGTGCTGGAACAGATGAAGCGCGACGGCATCGTCGGCGTGCGGCTGTCGTTCCTCAGCATGAACCCGATCCCGGATGTCACGACATTCGAGTATCGCCGTTTCCTGACACGGCTGGCCGACCTCGACATGCATGTGCATCCGCATATCGAGGGTGAAAAGCTGCCGGTGCTTCTGCCGCTCCTGGAAAACTGCGGCGTGAAAGTCGTGATCGATCACGTTGGCCGGCCCGATGCAAAAACCGGGATCAACGGCGAAGGCGTGAAAGCGACCCTGCGCGCGATCGAGAAAGGCCGGACCTGGGTGAAGCTCTCCGCCGCCTACCGGCTGGGCCCTGTCGCCGCCGACGTCGCCAAACACCTCGTCGCGCAGGCCGGTGCCGACCGCATGCTCTGGGCCAGCGATTGCCCGTTCATCGGCGAGGAGAAGAGCGTCACCTATCAACAGACCATCGACTGGCTGAACGACTGCATTCCCGACCCCGCCACCCGCCGCAAGATTTACTGCGATACCCCGCTGCGGCTCTACTTTTCCTGAGATTTCCGCCGGCTTTTCCGATTCTCCGGGAATAAATACGCCCCGCCACTGTTGATATCGCCCGATTGAAAAAACCCATCAATCACGGGGGTTTGAGTGTCATTTCGATGCAGCCAAAATTGCGCCTCGACAACTAATATAGAACTCCTCTAAACATTTCCGGGGCAAGTCACTGCTGGGACTTCGTGATGAATTACGACGCGTATTTCGATAGCGCTCTCGACAAGCTTCACGCTGAGCGCCGCTACCGGGTTTTTGCCGATCTCGAACGTCTGGCCGGCCGCTTCCCGCACGCCCGCTGGCATTCGCCAGACGGCGTTCGCGATGTCGTCATGTGGTGCTCCAACGATTACCTCGGCATGGGCCAGCACCCGAAGGTCGTCGGCGCCATGGTCGAGACCGCGACGCGCATGGGCACCGGCGCCGGCGGTACGCGCAACATCGCGGGCACCAATCATCCGCTGGTCGAACTCGAGCGCGAACTCGCCGACCTGCACGGCAAGGACGGCGCGCTGATCTTCACGTCGGGTTATGTCTCGAACGAGACCGGCATTTCGACGCTCGCCAAGCTCATTCCGAACTGTCTCATTCTTTCCGACGCACTCAACCACAATTCGATGATCGAAGGCGTGCGCCAGTCGAACTGCGAAAAGCAGATTTTCCGCCACAACGACATGGCGCATCTTGAGCAGTTGCTGAAGGCCGCGGGCAAGGATCGCCCGAAGATCATCGTATTCGAAAGCCTCTATTCGATGGACGGCGACATCTCGCCGGTCAGCACGATCTGCGATCTCGCCGAACGCTACAGCGCGATGACCTACATCGACGAAGTCCACGCCGTCGGCATGTATGGCCCGCGCGGCGGCGGCATCGCCGAGCGCGAAGGCTGCATGGCGCGCATCGACGTGATCGAAGGCACGCTTGCAAAGGCATTCGGCTGCCTCGGCGGCTACATCGCCGGCTCGAAGGCATTGATCGACGCCGTGCGCTCCTATGCGCCGGGATTCATCTTCACCACCGCGCTGCCGCCGGCCGTTTGCGCCGCAGCGACCGCCGCGATCAGGCACCTCAAGTCTTCAAGCTGGGAGCGCGAACGCCATCAGGATCGCGCCGGCCGCGTGAAGGCTGTGCTGGCGGCAGCCGGCCTGCCGGTGATGACCAACCAGACCCATATCGTTCCGCTGTTCGTCGGCGACCCGGAAAAGTGCAAGGCGGCGAGCGACCTGCTGCTTGAACAGCACGGCATCTATATCCAGCCCATCAACTACCCGACCGTCGAGCGCGGCACCGAACGGCTGCGCATTACGCCGTCGCCCTATCATGATGACGCGCTGATCGATGCCCTCGCCGAGGCGCTGGTCGAGGTCTGGCAGCAGCTTGGCCTGCCGCTGAAGAAGGCCGCGCTGGCCGCCGAATAAGGCCGCCCCGGGCCTGCGCGCACCTGTCGCTTGACTTAACCGCTTCCGGGCCGGGTACTGGCGTTCGCGCCGCTAACCGGCATGGCGAAATGACGAACGAGGCCTTTGCGTGGGACCCTATCTGCTGTTTCCGACCGACCTGACTTCGTTCCTCGACATCATCCGTCAAAACGGCGATGCGGCTTACAGCTTCATGTTCGCCTACGCGGCGTCGCACAGCCTGCTGCTCGGGTTGTTCTCGGGCTATGCCGCGCACTCGGGCGCACTTAGCCTCGGCACGCTGATCGCGGTGTGCTGGTTCGGCAGTTTCACCGGCGATATCATCCGCTTCTGGATTGGGCGGCGGTTTGGCACGCGCTGGCTCGGATCGTTTCCGCGCCTTGAACGCGCCGTCGTCACCGCAGCGCGGCTGGCCGACCGCCATTATGTCTGGATGATCCTGGTGCATCGCTTTCCGCATGGCATTCGCGGCGTCGCGGGCTTTGCCTACGGCATGTCGCGGCTGCCGTGGTCGACGTTCCTCGCGCTCAACTTCGTTGCTGCTGGTCTATGGGCCTGCACCGTCGTTTCGATCGGTTACGCCTTCGGGCAGGTTTCCGAGAAGTTCATGAACGATGCTTCTTCCGGCCTCGGCATCGTAATGCTGGTCGCGTTCCTCGGCCTGTCGTGGATCTTGAGCAAGAAGCTGGAACGCATCGCCGAGCGAAGCTGAAGCGCGGCGTCAGTCTTCCAAAGTCTCGCGCGCGATCTCAAGCGACTCCGGCAATTCATGCTGATGCGGCTTGCGCGGGTCCGTCAGCCGCGCGCCAATCGGCAGCGCCGCCGACACGACAATGATGCGTGCGAGGTGATGCGCACCGACGAACACCGGATCGAGGTGAAGCGCCAGCGCGAGGATCATCATCACATCGACCGAGCCTGGCGCATAGGACGCAATCAGGTTCGAGAATTTCAGCCCCGGCAGCAACGACGCCAGGCCGATGAACAACGCGGCGACGGCTAGCGCCACCACCAGCGCGCCGATTGAAGCCGCCAGATAATCCAGCAACACGCGAAACGACGTGTTGTTGAAGCGCGAGCCATTGATGGCACCGAGCCCGACCATCGCGATATTCGCGATCCAGAACGGCAGGTTGAGTTCAACGATGCCGCTACCATGCAGCGCCGCCGACACGATCATTGGCCCGAAGAAGAACCCGCCGGAAAAGCCAATCTTGTAGAGTGCGAGCGCCGCGGCTACCCCTCCTGCCACCAGACCGATGAATTGCAGCGGCGCGTCGAATGCCGAAAGCGTGCCTGCCGGAAGCTGCGCGGGAGACACCACCCCGGCAATCGCCAGTCCCGCCGGCACGCCGACCGCGAGCAGCACGACACGCACCGTCTGCACGATGATGATGGCGCGCAGGTCCGCATCGCGTTCCGCCGCGATGGCCGACACCTGCGACAGCGCGCCGGGGACTGACGCGAACAATGCCGTCTGGGTGTCCCAGCCGTGGACCTTCTGCAGGTAGAAAGTCGCGGCCAGCGTGATCGCGATCATCGCCACCGAGATGATGAGAATGCTGGCCGGCCAGGTCGCCATGCCGCGCATGCTTTCCGGCGTCGCCACGCCGCCGATGATGATGCCGAGCGCGATGAAGAATATCCGCGTCATCATGGAGGGCACATGCATCGAGCGCCCGGCCAGCGCCGCGACGGCCACGAACATCAGCGACCCCGCCATCCACCCAGCCGGAAAGCCGAAATGATCGAACAAGGCCCCGCCAACCGCGGCAATCGCCATGGTTTCGGCAAAGCGGACAAGTTGCTGCTGGCGGGTCGGGTGCGGGGTCATTGGCACGATCTGCCGGCATGGCCCGGCTTGATAAATCTTGCCGGATCAATGCCGCGCCGGGCTGCCGCCGTCAAACCTTGAGGGCCGAAAACCTAAAGGGCTGGCGCCGGGCTGGGTTGTGCTAAAGTCGGGGCAGCGGGTCCGGTAGTGTGAGACGCCCGCACGGGGACTTAGCGAAACGCCATGTTGCAGGGCTGGTTCGTCATCGCGGTGGCGCTTTGCTACATCGGACTTCTGTTCGTTGTAGCAAGCTATGGCGACCGCCGGAGCCGCAGCCGCGACAGCCGCTGGCGGGTGCTGATCTATCCATTCTCGCTGGCGATCTACTGCACGTCGTGGACCTTCTTCGGCTCGGTCGGCCTTGCCGCCACCACCGGGTTCGAGTTCCTCACGATCTATATTGGCCCGATCCTGATGATCGGCATTGCCTCGCCGCTGGTACTGCGCATCGTGCGGCTCGCCAAGGCACAGAATACCACCTCCATCGCCGACTTCATCGCGGCGCGTTACGGCAAGCGGCAGGCGGTCGCCGCCACCGTCGCACTGATCGCCATATTCGGCTCGATCCCTTACATCGCGTTGCAGCTCAAGGCCGTCGCGGCATCCATCAATGTCATTCTTGCGCAAAGCGCCGGCGGCGGATTCCAGATCGTGCCGTTCGGCGACATGGCGCTGTTCGTCGCGCTGGCGATGGCGGTATTCACCATGCTGTTCGGTACGCGCCATGTTGACGCAACTGAACATCAGGATGGCCTGATGCTGGCGATTGCCGGCGAGTCCATGATCAAGCTGGTGGCCTTTATCGCGGTGGGCGTGTTCGTCACCTTCATCATGTTCGACGGACCGTTTGATCTGTTCACGCAGGCAATGAACCAGACGAATACCGCCGCCGTCCTGTCTGGCGGATTTCGCCCCAGCCTCTTCGCGACCATGACGCTGCTATCGTTCTTCGCGATCATGCTGCTGCCACGGCAATTTCACGTCACGGTGGTTGAGAACCATAGCGAAGCGGAAGTCCGCCGCGCGGCGTGGATGTTCCCGGTCTATCTCGTTCTCATCAACCTGTTCGTCATTCCGATTGCGATTGCGGGCCTGTTGAAATTCTCCGGCAGCTCCGTCAACAGCGACATGTTCGTGCTGGCGCTGCCACTCTCCGGCGGATCGGAATTGCTCGCCCTGGCGGCATTCATCGGCGGATTATCGGCGGCGACGGCCATGGTGATCGTCGAGACGGTCGCGCTGTCGATCATGGTGTCGAACGACATCATCGTGCCGTTCATCCTCAAGCGCAGCGAAACTTTCGCCGCGCGCGGCAAGGTCGGCGAGGCTCTGCTGACGGTGCGGCGGCTTTCCATCCTGTTCATCCTCAGCCTCGCCTACCTTTATTACCGCTCGACCGGCGAAGCGCAGCTTGCTTCCATCGGCCTCCTCTCTTTCGCGGCCATCGCACAACTGGCGCCGGCATTCTTCGGCGGCCTGTTCTGGCGGCGCGCTACCGCGCGCGGCGCTCTTGCGGGCATGATCGCCGGCATCGTGGTCTGGGCCTACACGCTGCTGATGCCGTCGTTCGCCGACGCCTGGCCGCTCACCGCCGGTATTGTTGCGCACGGACCATGGGGCATCGAGATGCTGCGTCCGCAGGCACTATTCGGAATCGATCTGCCGGCCTTGACCCATGGCGTCGTGTGCAGCCTGTTCGTCAATTTGGCCGCCTACGTGCTGTGGTCGTTGCAGCGAGCGCCTTCCGCCATCGAGCGCCTGCAGGCCGACCTGTTCGTGCCGTCCGACCTGACGCCGATGACGCCATCGTTCCGGCGCTGGCGCTCGTCGGTGACGGTCGAGGAACTCACGGCGACAGTCGCGCGCTATCTCGGCGAAAAGCGCACACACACCTCCTTTGAAAGTTTCGCAGCCGCGCGGCGCGTCAGCGTCGACCCCAAAAGCGAAGCCGATCTCGAACTGATGCGCTACGCGGAACATCTGCTGGCTTCGGGCATCGGCGCGGCCTCCTCGCGCCTCGTGCTATCGCTCTTGCTGCGCAAGCGTACCGTCTCGACGCAGGCCGCGCTGAAGCTGCTCGACGATGCCAATGCCGCGATCCATTACAACCGCGAGGTTCTGCAGACCGCATTGGATCAGGTGCGGCAAGGCATCGCCGTGTTCGACAACGAGATGCACCTCATTTGCTGGAACCGCCAGTTCGGCGAAATCCTCGACCTACCGCCGAACGTGGTGCGCGTCGGCGCAACGCTGGAAGAAATGCTGCGCTTCAATGCGGAATACGGCGCATTCGGCAAGGGCGATCCCGTCGCGCTGGTGGAAGAACGATTGAAGCGTTACGCCAAAAGCACCGAGCCGTTCCTCGAGCGATTCCCGGACCGCAACCTCATCATCGAAATCCGCAGCGACAGGATGCCGGGCGGCGGCATCGTCACAACGCTCACCGACATCACACCGAGCGTCGAAGCCGCCGAGGCCCTGGAACGCTCCAACGCATCGCTCGAAGGCCGCGTTCGCACGCGCACCAAGGAACTTGAGCGCCTCAACGCCGAACTCCTCAGCGCGAAAGCCACCGCCGACGACGCCAATATTTCCAAGACACGCTTTCTGGCCGCCGCCAGCCACGATCTGCTGCAGCCACTCAATGCGGCGCGGCTTTACGTGACAAGCCTTGTCGAACGCCAGAGCAGCGGCGACGACGCCGCGCTGATCGGCAACATCGACGCCTCGCTCGATGCGGTCGAGGAAATCCTCGGCGCGCTCCTCGATATTTCGCGACTCGATAGCGGCGTACTGAAACCGGAAATCGCCAGCTTCCGCATCGACGAAATCCTGCGCCAGCTTGAAGTGGAATTCGCACCGCTCGCACGCGAGAAGGGCCTCAAGCTTAAGTTCATGCCCTCCTCGCTCACGGTCAAATCCGACCGCCGGCTACTGCGACGCCTGTTGCAGAACCTCGTGTCAAACGCGGTGAAATACACGCCGAAAGGCCGCGTGCTGGTCGGCGCGCGCCGGCACGACGGCAATGTGCGGATCGAAGTCATCGACACCGGCATCGGCATCCCGAAATCGAAGCAGCGCGTGATCTTCCAGGAATTCCATCGGCTCGAACAAGGTGCCAAGGTCGCGCGCGGCCTTGGGCTTGGCATGTCGATTGTTGAGCGCATTGCGCGCGTCCTCGATCACACGATTGGAATCGATTCCGTGCTGGGGCGCGGCTCACAATTCACGGTCGAAACGCCGCGGGCGCAGCCGATTGCAGCAGCACCGCAACGCCGCGCGGCGCAACGCGCGGAGTTCGGCCCACTCACCGGCATGCAGGTCCTGTGCATCGACAACGAGCCGAAAATTCTCGACGGCATGGCGACGCTGCTCGGCGGCTGGGGCTGCAAGGTGATGAAGGCCGCGAGCCTGCAACAGGCGCTGGCGCAGATCGGCGAAGACGCGATGCCGCTTGGAATGCTGGTCGATTACCATCTTGACGCCGGCAACGGCCTCGACGCGATCCGCGCCTTGCGCGAGCACTACGGCGAACTGCCCGCGATCCTCATCACGGCGGACCGCACCCGCAAACTGCGTAACGACGCGGAAGCCGCCAACATCCAGGTGCTTTACAAGCCACTCAAGCTGGCGGCGCTGCGCGCCTCGCTCGGACAATGGCGCATTCAGCAGATCGCCGCGGCGGAATAAGCTGCACGCTCATTACACGAGAGGCGGTAGCCCGGCCTAGTTTTCCATCGCCGGCCTGGTCAGTTGACCGGCCTCGATCTTGGCAGCAGCAATCACGGCCTGCGTGCGGCTTTCGACGCCGAGCTTTTGCAAAATCGCCGAGACATGCGCCTTCACGGTCGCTTCCGACACGCTGAGTTCGTAGGCGATCTGCTTGTTGAGCAAACCTTCCGACAACATCATCAGCACGCGCACCTGCTGCGGCGTCAGCGTGACGAGCCGCGCCAGCATCGCAGAGGTTTCGCTATCGGCCGCCATGGTGAGATCGACGTCGGGCGGCGTCCAGATGCCGCCCTTGAGCACGGAGGCAATCGCGTTGCGCATGCCATCGACGCCCAGCGTCTTGGGGATGAAGCCCGACGCACCGAAATCCATGCAGCGGCGAATCACCGCCGGGTCGTCGTTCGCGGAGATGATGACCACCGGCACACTCGGATACTGCGCCCGCATATACATCAGGCCGGAAAACCCGCGCACGCCCGGCATGGTCAGGTCGAGCAGCACGAGATCGACCTCGCTGCCCTGATCGAGAATTTTCGAGGCCTCGTCAAACGTGCCGGCCTCTGAAATGTCCGCGCCGGCAAACAGCGTCGCGACAGCGCCACGCAACGCGCCCCGGAACAGCGGGTGATCGTCGGCGATCAGGAAGCGGTAGTGCGCGGAATCGTTCAAGGTGCACTCAGTCGATTGGTCGGGACCGCCGACATCTCTGGCAGAGAATCAGCAGGAAAGCGTGCGGTTTCGCGCGCGATCCATCATTTTCCGGCCAGTGCGCGCTCAAGGTAATAGACGCCGCCCATGCGCCATGGCGCAGATAACAGCCTGCAAATCACGGAATCGGAAAAGCTGTATCTGGGAATAGCGGGTGGAACCGGGCTGAAAGCTCAGCTGCTCTTGCGCAAGTCGGATTTCACGTTCGCCATCATCTCGACCAGACGGCGCCAGATCTTGTCGGCAATCTCGACGGCGCGGTTGACGACGGCCAGATGCACATCGGTGGCGGGGTGCGCATTGGCTTGCTTTTCGGCTGGCTTTTCCGGCGTTGCAGCCGCTTTCGGCTCTGTCGGAGCGACAGGCGCAGCTTCGGTTACTGCCTTCGGCGTGGAAGCCGATCCGGTCGTCAGCTTCCGGTCGGCCAGTTGCTTGCGCAGTTCGGCGTTTTCACGCTCCAGCCGGTCGATCTCGACGCTCAGGGCACCCTGCTCGTCTGCGACGATCCGGCATGCCCATCCGCTCTCCAGACGGCCGCACAGCGACACTTCGCCGGTGCGCGAATCGAGGCGCAGAATGCCGTCCTCAACCTGTTCGTAGATGAAGCGGACGTCGCTTGCCGACTTCTCGACGGGCTTCTCAGCCGTCTGGGCCAACGCCACACTCGATACCGAAGCCAAAAAAGCCCCTAAAATCAACAAATCGGTGCGTCGCGACATGGGAATGGCCACTTCCACGCACACGAGAACTCGTATGGTTAACAAAAGCATAATACCGCCGGTCTGAAAACCCTAGGCTTCACTGCAACATTGCCATGACACGTAACCGGATGCGGACGGCCGAATCCGTCCATTCCGCACATATTTCAAGAGCTTGTGGGGTATTCACCAATTGTTGACTCGGTAAAACCCAGTCAGTATGGTCCGCGCGGCTTTTAAGGGGCTAGCGGCCTTTTTCGCTGATTTTACGCGAGCGGTGGATGACCAACGACGCGCGGAAAACAGACGGATCGGACGATAAGCCCACTGACGAGGCTGCTCTCTCCGCGAGGCTCCAGCATCTCGGCAAACGGCTCGGCCAGCATCAGGCCAGTCCGACACCGGAACGTGGGGCGCCTCCGTCAGCCGCAAGCAACGCATCTGCGATGGCGCGCGGCTTTCGGCTCTCAAGCGAGCTGGTGGCGGGCGTACTGGTTGGTGGCGTGATTGGCTGGGCGCTCGACAAGGCGCTGGGAATCTCGCCTTGGTGTTTCATTGTGTTTTTGCTGCTCGGCTTTGCAGCTGGCGTACTCAACGTCATGCGCGCAGCCGGAGTGGTAGCGGCGCCGGATTCGCGCAAGTAGCGCACCGGACTGGAAAAAACCGGCGATGCCGGTTGGAACGTGAAGGACTGCTTCGCTTATGGCCGTTGATCCGATTCACCAGTTTCAGATCCAGAATATCCTTCCGATCACGACGATCGGCGGCACGCAGATCCATCTCACCAACTCAGCCGTCTACATGCTGGTGTCGGTCGCGATCACCGTGATCCTGCTGCTCGGCACAACCACCGGCCGCCGCCTGGTCCCGACGCGCATGCAGTCGCTCGGCGAACTGTCCTACGAATTCGTCGCCAACACGATAAGAAGCACCGCCGGCGAACAGGGCATGCGCTTCTTCCCGTTCGTGTTCTCCCTGTTCATGTTCATCCTCGTCTCGAACATGATTGGCCTCATCCCCTACACGTTCACCGTTTCGAGCCACCTGATCGTCACCGCGGCGCTGTCGCTGCTCGTGTTCTTCACCGTGCTGATCTACGGCTTCTATAAAAACGGCCTGCACTTCTTCAACCTGTTCGTACCGAAGGGCATCCCGGTCTACATCCTTCCGCTGATCGTCTTCATCGAAGTGCTGTCGTTCCTGTCGCGGCCGATCTCGCACAGCGTACGTCTGTTCGCGAACATGCTCGCCGGACACATCACGCTGAAGGTGTTTGCCTCGTTCATCACCATGCTCGGCGCCATGGGTGCTGTCGGCTGGGCCGGTGCGATCCTGCCGCTCGGCCTTACGGTTGCGCTCACCGCGCTCGAACTGCTGGTGGCCTTCCTTCAGGCCTACGTCTTCACGATCCTGACCTGCATCTATCTCAACGACGCACTTCACCCGGGCCACTAGGCCCTCTCAATCAACCAACACGAACCAAACCTCAAAGGAGTTTTATCATGGATCCCATCGCAGCGAAGTACATCGGCGCCGGCATTGCTTGCATCGGCATGGGCGGTGCGGGCGTCGGCGTCGGCACCATCTTCGGCAACTACCTTGCCGCCGCGCTCCGCAACCCATCGGCCGCTCAGGGCCAGTTCGGCAACCTGATTTTCGGCTTCGCCGTGACCGAAGCGCTCGGCATCTTCTCGCTGCTGATCGCGCTGCTCCTCCTGTTCGCACTCTAAGCATCGCACCAGAAAGCGGGATCGTTCACGATGGCTGCTGAGAAAGCGCATACAGAAGTCCCGGGTGGGCACGGCGGTGGTTTTCCGCCGTTCCAGAAGGATACTTTTGCGTCGCAACTGTTCTGGCTCGTCATCGCGTTCGCTCTGCTTTACGTGCTGATTTCCAAGGTCGCCTTGCCGCGCGTCGGATCGATCATCGATGCCCGCCGCGCGCGCATCGACGGCGACCTTGCGGCGGCGAACCAGCTCAAGTCGAGTACCGAAGAGGCCATGGCTTCCTACGAGAAGTCCCTGGTCGAAGCGCGCAGCCGTGCGCAGACCATCGGTAACGAGACCCGCGACCGGCTTAACGCCGAAGCGGAAAAGAGCCGCAAGGCGCTCGACGAGCAACTCAACGTCAAGCTCGCCGAGGCCGAGAAGACCATCGCCGCGACCAAGACCGCGGCGATGACCAACGTGCGTTCGATTGCCGCCGATGCTACCGGCGCCATTGTCGCCCGCCTGATCGGCACGGCTCCCGCCGAAAGCGCGGTAGCGAGCGCGCTCGACAGCGTTCTCAAGCGTTAAGGTGCGGCAATGATGCATCAACTCTACGAAGCCGAGTTCTGGGTCGCGGTAGCATTCGTCGTGCTGCTCGCGATCTTCTGGAAGCTCGGCGTGCACAAGACCGCCTTGAAGGCGCTCGACGACCGCAGCGACCGCATCAAGTCCGAACTCGACGAGGCCAAGCGCCTCAAGGACGAAGCGCAGACCCTGCTGGCCGACGCCGAACGCCGCCGCCGCGAGGCCGAGAAGGAAGCCGAGGAAATCATCTCCGGCGCCCGCAGCGACGCCGAGCGCGTTGCCGCCGAAGCCCGGACCAAGGCCGAGGACTTCCTCACCCGCCGCACCCGCATGGCGGAAACCAAGATCGCCCAGGCTGAACAGCAGGCCGTCGCCGATGTGCGCGCCGCCGCCGCTGAAGCCGCCGTCGCTGCCGCCGAGAAAATCCTTACCGACAGCGTGAAGGGCAAGATCGCCGACGACCTCATCGGTCAGGGCATCGGCGAACTCAAATCGAAGCTGAACTGAACAACCTCGCAACAACAAATCAAAAGCCCGC
This sequence comes from Hyphomicrobiaceae bacterium, assembly GCA_947472885.1. Classification (GTDB taxonomy): domain Bacteria; phylum Pseudomonadota; class Alphaproteobacteria; order Rhizobiales; family Xanthobacteraceae; genus CANJBX01. The sequence continues at coordinate 17,051 of CANJBX010000035.1, read as the reverse complement.
TCAAATCCGAGCGGGCTTTTTTTTTGGTGCCGATAAAGACGCGGGTTACTGCGTCGCGCGGCGCTGACGGGCAGCGGCCTTTGGCGGCGGCTTCTTTTTCTTCTCGACTTCAGCGCCGGTCGGGTCGAAGCCGATATAGATCGTCATCTGGTCGAGCGCATTGGCGCCGGGAAGCGGGATCGTCAGGTTTTCGGAAATATGCGTGAAATTCACGGTCGGCTGTTGCGGCGGGACGACGACATGGATCGGATAGAATCGCGACCAGACCGGCTTTGTGTCGGTGAGCGTTTCCTGCACCAGCGCCATCCGCAGCGGCACCGTGATTTCGCCGGGACCGCCGGCGGGTCCGAGAATGATGCGGCCCTGCACGCCGATCTTGATACTCAACTGGCCGTTCTGCACGCGGCACTCACGCGCGGCGCGCACGAACGATCCCTGATAGCGCAACGCCAGCGCATCGCCCTCGGTGCTGGAGCCATTGACCAGCAGCGTCGAAGCGCCCTGACGGATATCCATTTTCGGGCACTCGATGTCGTCCGCTGTCACCGGCGCGGGCGTCGCGGACTCAGCGGTCGCGGATTGCGACGAACCGCCGCGTAACAGGCCGCTGATGCGATCACCGAAGGGGACCGAACCGGAGGACGCCGACGTGGTGCCTTGCGACCCCGACGAACCGCCCAGCGACGAACAGCCCGCCGTGGCAAGCGCGGCAAACAGCAATGCTGCCGCCGGGCGCGTAGCCGCGCGGCGCAAACCTTCGAACTTCAGATGCGTGTATGGAAAATTCATCGGCCCGGCAGTGTTACGCTGTCCCCGTCCGACTATAGCAACCCAACCGTGGCAGACCCAAGGCCATTCGCGCCTAATGATGGGCCATTCGGAGACTGTGGGCGGAGGATGGTTAAGACGGCAGCGGATCATCCTGCAGCCGGGCATAGAGATAATGGTCGTGCCACTGGCCGTTGATGCAGAGGTACTGCCGCGCCAGGCCCTCGTAGTGAAATCTGCATTTCTCAAGCAGCCGCGCCGAGGCGGCGTTGGTCGGAATACATGCGGCATCGAGACGATGCAGGCTGAGCGCGCCAAACGCGAACGGCGCGACAGCCTTCACGGCAGCGCTCATATAGCCGCGCCGCGCGTAGGGCTCGCCCATCCAGTAACCGATACTGCCGGTTTGTGCGACGCCCCGGCGGACATTCGCAATCGTCAGGCCGCCGACCAGCGCATCATCCTCCTTGCGGTAGATAAAGAACGAATAGGACAGATCGTTGTGCTGGTCTTCCGCATAGCGCCGGATGCGGCGGCGGAATGCGCCGCGCGTCAGATCGTCCGGCGGCCATGCCGGTTCCCAAGGCACGAGAAAATCACGGCTGACTTCGCGCAGCCGCGCCCAGGCGACATAGTCCTCGCCCTGCGGCCAGCGCAGCACCACGCCCTGCCCTTCGATGGCCAGCGGCGTATCGGAAATGCTGACGTTGCGAAAAAATGCCATCGCTACTCGCCGCGAACCGAATTTATCCAGCACGCCCCGAAGGGCGCGTCACTCACGCAACCCGGCGAACCAAAGTCTCGGCGATTGCCGCCGCGCTTTCAAGCCTCTGGCCCGGACCCAGCACCGACACTGCCGGCCGCGCACGCGACAGCAGGCCGCGGCCGGCCGCCTGCACGCTATCGACCGTGACGGCTTCGATCTTCTTCACGATCTCTTCAATCGGAATGGGACGGCCATAGATAATCATCTGGCGCGCCAACTGTTCAGCGCGAGAGCCGGAACTCTCAAGCGACATCAGCAGGCCCGCCTTCATCTGGATCTGCGCGCGCTTCACTTCCGCTTCGGTAATGGTGTCCACCGCCTTGACGATCTCATCGACGCAGACGCGCATCAGTTCTTCAAGATCGTTCGGATCGGTGCCCGCATACATCGCGAACATGCCCGTGTCCTTGTAAGGTGCATGGAACGCATAGACCGTGTAGCAGAGGCCACGGATCTCGCGCACTTCCTGAAACAACCGCGACGACATTCCGCCGCCGAGGATATTGGCAAACACCTGCAGACTGTGCGAGGCGGGATCGCCCTGCTTCACACCCTCAAATCCGAGCGCGACATGAACCTGCTCAAGATCGCGCTTCTCGATGCTGGTGCCGCCGACGAACTGTGCCGGTTGCGGCGGCGGCGCGGCAGGACCGTCGAACGGCGAAAACCGGCGCTGCACTTCCTCGACGATGGCCTGATGGTTCACCGCGCCTGCTGCGCCAACCACCATGCCAGGGCTGCGATAGTTGCGCGTGAGATAAGCGCGTAGCTGCTTGCGGTCGAACGAGCGCACGGTCTGACGCGTGCCCATGATGGTGCGGCCGACCGGCTGGTCGGGGTACGCGGTCGCCTGAAGCTGCTCGAAGATGATGTCGTCGGGCGTGTCTTCGCTGGCGCCGATTTCCTGAATGATGACGTTTTTCTCACGGTTGAGATCGTCCGGGTCGAACAGCGGTTCGGATAGAATGTCGGACAACACATCGAGCGCGAGCGGCACATCGTCCTTCAGGACGCGCGCATAATAGGCCGTGGTTTCAACGCCGGTTGCCGCATTGATGTCGCCGCCGACGGATTCAATCTCTTCGGAAATCTGCCGCGCGGTGCGCCGCGTCGTGCCCTTGAACGCCATGTGCTCAAGGAAATGCGAGATGCCGTTTTCCTCCGGCGCTTCGTCCCGGCTGCCCGCGCCGACCCAGACGCCAAGCGAGGCCGTCTCAAGATGCGGCATATTGTCGGTGATAACGACAAGGCCGGACGGCAGACGGGTAAGTTCAATGCTCATGCAGCGGCTCCTTTGGCGGCGCGGCTGACGCCCAGAATGAATTTTTCAACCGCCGCCTGATCGGCGGGAAGATGCGTCTGGCGTTCGCGCCTTTCGTTCAGGCCCGCCAGCCAGTCCGGCAGGCCGGGCCGCACACCGCAAGCGGCCTCCACTGCGTCAGGGAATTTTGCCGGATGCGCGGTCGAGAGAACGACCATCGGCGTCGCCGGATCGTGGGCTTCCTTCTCGGCCACCGCAATGGCGACCGCCGTATGCGGATCGGCGAGATAATCCGCTTCGCGCTTGAGCGTGCGAATAGTGGCAGCGGTTTCCTGCTCATCGGCGCGGCCGGCTGAAAACGTCTCGCGGATATTGGCGAGCGCCTTGCCGGCGATGGTAAAGCTGCGCGACTGGTCGAGCGAGGCCATCAGCGCGCGAACGGCCGCAGCATCGCGATTATTGGCATCGAACAACAGGCGCTCGAAATTGGACGACAATTGAATATCCATCGACGGCGACATGGTCGGCTGCACGGTGCGCGGCTCGTAGGTGCCGCTCGCCAGGGTACGCGCCAGAATATCATTGACGTTGGTCGCGACCGTCAGGCGGCTGACCGGCAGGCCCATGCGCGAAGCCACATAGCCCGCAAAGATGTCGCCGAAGTTTCCGGTCGGCACCGTGAACGCGACCTTGCGGTGCGGCGCACCCAGCGCGACGGCAGCCGTGAAATAATAAACCACCTGCGCGACGATGCGCGCGAAGTTGATCGAATTGACGCCGGACAGGCTGACGCGATCGCGGAAGGCATGATGATTGAACAGGCCCTTCACGATGGTCTGGCAATCGTCGAACGTGCCGTCAATGGCCAGCGCGTGAACATTGGAATCGTCCTGCGTCGTCATCATGCGGCGCTGCACGTCGGACACGCGGCCATCGGGATAGAGCACAATGAGATCGGCGTGCGCGCGGCCACGGAACGCTTCGACTGCCGCGCCGCCGGTGTCGCCGGAGGTTGCGACAACAATCGTCGTGCGCTGGCCGCGCTGCGCCAGCGCGTGATCCATCAGGCGGCCGAGGAACTGCATCGCCAGATCCTTGAACGCGAGCGTCGGGCCGTGAAACAGCTCCAGCACAAAGGTATTGTCGGCGAGCTGCACCAGCGGCGCGACCGCCGGATGGCGGAACGTGGCATAAGCTTCGCGCGCCATGCGCGAGAGATCCGCCGCGTCGATGCTGTCGCCGACGAACGGCTTGATGACCTCGACCGCGACTTCCGCGTAGGGCTTGCCGGCGAAGGAGGCGATGGTGGCGGGCGACAGGACCGGCCAAGTTTCCGGCACAAAAAGTCCACCGTCACGGGCGAGGCCCGCGAGCGTCACGTCTACGAAATTGAGTGGCGGGGCTTCACCCCGGGTCGAAACGTAACGCAATTGGCTATTCTCGCCTTTTCCGAAAACCCAATATAAGTAATTGTTTTTTATGGATATTTCAAGCGTGCGCCAAACCGTAACGGAACCGATCTTTGCCCGTTAAACAGCAGAAATCGCCGCTTGGCCCACATCAAGAAAGCCAAATAGACGCCAAAGCATCGAATTGATCCAGATGGGCGGAGTGATCATTCCTGCGACAAGCCCACCCATCAAGAGAACGGACATTGCGGCCAGAAGAGAGGCAAGGGCGTGCTTGCCATATCGGATTAGCACCAATGAACCCACAGTGAGAACCAGAAGCGCACCCCAGATGGGGATGCCATCAAACACGTTGTTCCAGAAATGCCGCGTTGATTTGTTATATTCAGATGTTTCAAACATCAGTGCATATAAAAAAACGAGAAAACACACGATGCAATACTCGCGACAATCACGAAGGCTGTTGCGCTTCTTTTGAATATTTTCTGAAGCCAAAAATTATCGGAACCGTCGTCGGCCACACTGATTGGAACTTGGCTATTCATTCTGAAAGCCCATCATCTGAAGTCGTTCAGACCGGCTGCGGATCGTCCTTACGCCGCCGCCTAGCGATCAGCCAGGCGAGAAAAACCCCGGCCAGGGTCGCGGCCAGCCCGAACCAGGTCAGCGCATAGCCCAGATGGTCGTTGCGCAGCGTGACCGACAGCGCCGACGGCCGCGGCAGGGCGCTCGGAGGAACCGGCAATTCCTGGTCGATATAGAATGGCGCGACCTCGCCCCATCCCCTGCCCGCTGCCATCGACTGCGGATTGCGGATGAACCACGTATCGCCGTTGCTGCTGCTCTCGGTCACGAACCACGACTTCTGTTCGGGAAACCGGATGTAGCCGGTGACTTCGCTTTCGCCGCTCGGGGTCTGCTGCATGTATTCGAGCGGCACGTAGCCGCGATTGACGGTGACGACCTTGCCGTTCGCGAGCTTCACAGGATGGAACACGAAGTATCCCGGTTCCTTGATGTCTTTGCGCAACGCCGAGCCCGCCACATAGGCGTAGGCATCGCGCACCTGCATAAACTCGCCGCGCAATTTCACGCGGCGGAATTCCGCGTTGTCCGGCGTCAGTTCGCTCCACTTGTCCGGCGGCGGCAATTCCTGCGGCGCGGCGGCGAGGCGCTGGGTCATGTTGTTGACCAGCGTTTCCTTCCACGCCTTGCGCGATAATTGCCATTGGCCAAGCGACACCAGAATGCCGAACGCGACCAGGGTGGCGAGCGACGGCACGAGAATTCCCTTGCGGATGGTACTCACGATCCAGACTCGACTTTCGTTAGCTTACCTTCGGCGGCAGCGTGGTGATATTGAAGCGCGATCAGTCCCGACTTCATCGGCCGCAACGGCCCAAGCGTCATCAGCAGAATGATCGGGGCCCATAGCACGGCATGAAGCCAGAACGGCGGCTGATACATGACCTCCACCAGCAGCATCGCGCCGACCACGATGAAGCCCGAGAACAGGATGACGAATACCGTCGGCCCGTCGCCGGCATCGGCGAAGCTGTAGTCGAGGCCGCAGGCGACGCAATCCGGACGCAGCGTGATGAAGCCCGAGAACAGCTTGCCCTTGCCGCAGCGCGGGCAGCGGCACGTCAGGCCCGCCACATAGGGCGAAACGGCAGGGTGCGGCAAACCGTTGTCTGGGCCAGCGTCGTTCATGCCCTGTGAGGTAGTGCATCGGGGCGACTTTGGGAACCCTCAGCCGATAAGCCGCGCAGGAGCTGCCCAAAAAGAAAGGGCGGCCCGAAGCCGCCCTTTCGCAAACGATGCCAGAAGACGATCAGTGACCGCCGGCGGCGTGTCCGACGCCGCCACCCCAGACGTAGATGCAGGCGAACAGGAACAGCCATACCACGTCAACGAAGTGCCAGTACCAGGCGGCGAACTCGAAGCCGAGATGCTGCTTGGGCGTAAACTGTCCCGCGAGCGCGCGCATCAGGCAGACCGCAAGGAAGATCGTGCCGACGAGGACGTGGAAGCCGTGGAAGCCGGTCGCCATGAAGAATGTCGCGCCGTAGATGTGGCCCGAGTAGTTGAAGGTGGCGTGGCTGTATTCATAAGCCTGCACGCAGGTGAACAGCGCGCCCAGCACGATGGTGCAGATGAGGCCCCACTTGAGACCCTCGCGGTTGTCCTCAAGCAGCGCATGATGCGCCCAGGTGACGGTCGTGCCGGAGGTCAACAGGATCAGCGTGTTGAGGAGCGGCAGGTGCCATGGGTCGAACGTCTCGATGCCCTTGGGCGGCCAGACATGACCGAGCAAATCGCCGCGCACGATCTGGTGAATATCGGCCGGGTAAAACGCCGTCGAGAAGTAGGCCCAGAACCACGCGACGAAGAACATCACTTCGGAAGCGATGAACAGGATCATGCCGTAGCGGTGGGAGATCTGCACCACGCGGGTATGATGGCCCTGATACTCGGCCTCGCGGATGACATCGCGCCACCAACCGACGAATGTGTAGAGGACGCCCAGCACGCCCGCGCCGAAAACCAGCGGCGCTGCGGCGAACATATGGTGCATCCATGTGATCGCACCGACGGCCAGCACGAGCGCTGAAATCGAGCCGACAAACGGCCACGGGCTCGGATCGACCAGATGGTAGTCGTGGTGCTTGGCGTGAGCGTCAGCCATTTTCGTCTCCGTTCAAAAACTTCAAATGCGTCCGGACTTCTTGGGGTCCGTGCTGTCCGCCACGCCCTGCTGAGGCACGGGGGCCTTCTGCGGGTAGAACGTGTAGGACAGCGTAATGGTGTTGAGATCGTCCTGGTCGGCATCCTTGGCCATCGCCGGGTCGACATAGAACACGACCGTCATGTCCTGCTTCTCACCGGGCTTGAGATGCTGCTCGGTGAAGCAGAAGCAGTTGATCTTCTGGAAGTAGGCGCCGACCGTCAGCGGGGCGACGTTGTAGGCCGCCGTCGCATAGGTGTTGCGCGCCGACTGGTTGGTGACGTGATAGACCACGGTCACGACTTCGCCGAGCTTCGCCTGGATCGAATTGACCTCCGGCTCGAACTTCCACGGCAGTCCGGGACCGACATTGCTGTCGAACCGCACGGTGATCTTGCGCTCAAGCGTCTGCGCGGGGGCCGCGAGAGAAACCTGCGTGGTGCCGCCGAATCCGGTCTGGCGGCAGAACCAGTCGTAGAGCGGAACGGCGGCGTAGGACGCCGCGATCATGACGCCGACGACAGCGCCACAAGCGGCCGCGACGATCATGTCGCGATCCTGCTTCTTCAGCGGTTTGCCGTTCGTCTCGCTCATCAGTCCCATCACATCGGGCGGCGCAGAATGCCCGGCCCCAGCTTCACAATCGTCACCGCATAGAACAACAGCACCAGCGCACCAAGCGCCAGGCCGATGGCAATTGAGCGCGCCCGGCGCCGCTTGCGTTGCTCTTCGGTAAGAACGATGCCGTTCTCGCCGTTGTCCTTGTTGCCTTCTTCCATCCCGCCGCTCACGCGATGTAGCCGAGCAGCACTTGCACGCGGTTTTCGATCAGCAGAACAGCGAACAAGGCGAACAGATAAAAGATCGAGTAGCCAAACAGGAATTTCGCGGTGCGGTCGCCCGCGGCATCGTCGCCCGAGCGCGCAACCTGAACCGCGAGCGCCAGGAAGATCGCGCCGCCGACAATCGCGGAAATCCCGTAGGTCAGTCCGGCAAAGCCCATCAGCCACGGCACAACGCCAAGCGGGGCGAGCAGCAGCGAGTAGATCATGATCTGCTTGCGCGTCTCGGCGCGGCCGGAGACCACCGGCAGCATCGGAATGCCCGCGCGCGCGTAGTCCTCGGACTTGATGAGCGCCAGCGCCCAGAAGTGCGGCGGCGTCCAGAAGAAGATGATGAGAAAAAGAACGATCGACTCGAGGCTGACCGTGCCGGTCGCCGCGGCCCAGCCGATCATCGGCGGAAACGCACCGGCAGCGCCGCCGATCACGATGTTCTGCGGCGTCGAGCGCTTCAGCCACATCGAATAGACGACAACATAAAAGAAGATCGTGAACGCCAGCAGTCCGGCGGCGAGCCAGTTGGCGACAAGGCCAAGCAGCAGCACAGAGCCAACCGACAGCGTGATGCCGAAAGAAAACGCCTCGCTGCGCGTGACGCGACCCGCCGGGATCGGCCGCGTGCGCGTGCGGGTCATGATGGCGTCGATGTCGGCGTCGTACCACATGTTCAGCGCGCCCGACGCGCCAGCGCCGATGGCGATGCAGAGGAGCGACGCGAAGCCCAGCACCGGATGCAGATGACCCGGCGCGACCACCATGCCGGCGAGCGCCGTGAAGATCACCAGCGACATCACCCGCGGCTTGAGCAGCGCGAGATAATCCTCGACGCCAGCAAGCGACGGCTCCGCCCGCGACAGTTGCACGGGTGCAGGCTGTGTCAATTCAGCGCCAAGATGCGCACTTTGGCTCAACAGCGACATTGGCAATCCGCGCTAACTCAGGCGCAGCCGTGCATCACTTGATGCGCGGCAGCACCTCGAACTGATGGAACGGCGGCGGCGACGACAGCGTCCACTCAAGCGTGGTCGCGCTCGGTCCCCACGGATTGTTGGTGGCGACGCGCTTCTTCATGAAAGCCTCGACGAGGCCATAGAGGAAGATCAGCACCGCGAAACCGGAGATGTAGGAGCCGATCGACGAAACGTTGTTCCAGCCGGCGAACGCATCCGGATAATCGACGTAGCGGCGCGGCATACCGGCGAGGCCGAGGAAGTGCTGCGGGAAGAACACCAGGTTGACGCCGATGAACGTGACCCAGAAGTGCAGCTTGCCGACGGTCTCGTTGTACATGTAGCCGGTCATCTTCGGGAACCAGTAGTACCAGCCCGCGAAGATCGTGAAGACAGCGCCAAGCGACAGCACATAGTGGAAGTGCGCGATGACGTAATAGGTTTCCTGCAACGCGCGATCGACACCTGCGTTGGCGAGGACGACGCCCGTCACGCCGCCGACAGTGAACAGGAAGATGAACCCGAAGGCCCACAGCATCGGCGTCTTGAAGTCGATCGACCCGCCCCACATCGTCGCGATCCACGAGAAGATCTTGACGCCCGTCGGCACCGCGATGACCATCGTGGCGGCGACGAAGTAGGCCTGCGCGCCCGACGACATGCCGACCGTATACATGTGGTGCGCCCACACGACGAAGCCGACAACGCCGATGGCGACCATGGCGTAGGCCATGCCGAGATAACCGAACACCGGCTTCTTGGAGAAGGTCGAGATGATCTGCGAGACCATGCCGAAGCCCGGCAGGATCAGGATGTAGACTTCCGGGTGGCCGAAGAACCAGAACAGATGCTGGAACAGGATCGGGTCGCCGCCGCCTTCAGCCGAGAAGAACGTCGTGCCGAAGTTGCGGTCCGTGAGCAACATGGTGATCGCACCGGCAAGCACCGGCAGCGACAACAGCAGCAGGAACACGGTGACGAGGATCGACCACACGAACAGCGGCATCTTGTGCAAGGTCATGCCGGGAGCGCGCATGTTGAAGATCGTCGTGATGAAGTTCACCGCGCCGAGAATGGAGGACGCGCCCGCGATATGCAGCGACAGGATCGCGAAATCGACCGCCGGGCCGGGATGGCCTGAAGTCGAGAGCGGAGCATAGATCGTCCAGCCGGCACCGACGCCGTTGGAGCCCGACTCGCCTTCAACGAACATCGAGGTCAGCAGCAGCGCGAACGACGCCGGCAGCAGCCAGAACGAAACGTTGTTCATGCGCGGGAACGCCATGTCCGGCGCACCGATCATCAGCGGAACGATCCAGTTGCCGAAGCCGCCGATCATCGCGGGCATCACCATGAAGAAGATCATGATCAGGCCGTGTGCGGTGGTGAAGGCGTTGTAGGTGTGCGAGTCGTGGAAGATCTGCATGCCGGGGTGCTGCAGTTCCAGCCGCATCATGATCGACAGGAAACCGCCGATCAGGCCGCCCACGATCGCGAAGATAAGGTACATCGTGCCGATGTCCTTATGGTTCGTCGAATAGACGTAGCGCCGCCATCCAGTCGGGTGGCCATGCGCGTGATCGTCGTGGGAGCCGTGAACTGCAGCCGTTGCCATGGTAGAACTTCCTTCGACTTAAAACTTATCTGTCGCCAGCTAGTGGATACGCTTAGTTGCCAGCCGGGCTGGCCGATGCGACCTGATTGACCGGCGTCTCGCTGTTCGCAAACTTCTTCTTGGCCTCCGCAACCCAGGCCGTAAACGCCTGGTCGCTGACGACACGCACCGCGATCGGCATGAAGGCGTGATCCTTGCCGCACAGTTCGGAACACTGGCCGTAGTAGACGCCCTCGCGCGTCGCCTTGAACCAGGTTTCGTTGAGGCGGCCCGGGATCGCGTCGATCTTGATGCCGAATGAAGGCACCGCGAAGGCGTGGATCACGTCGGCGCCGATGACCTGGACGCGCACGATTTTGTTAACCGGCACGACCATTTCATTATCGACCGCGAGAAGCCGCGGCTGGTCGGGCTTAAGGTCCTTTGTCGGGATCATCAGCGAGTCGAATTCAAACTTGCCGTTGTCCGGGTAGGTGTAGCTCCAGAACCACTGCTTGCCGGTCGCCTTGATGGTCAGCTCGGCTTCCGGCGTGTTGAGCTGCAGGAACAGCAGGCGGAACGACGGCACCACGATGATGCCGAGGATCAGCACCGGAATGACCGTCCACGCCACTTCGAGGAACGTGTTGTGGGTGGTCTTGGAGGGGACCGGGTTGGCCTTCGCATTGAATTTCACGACGACGATGCCGAGGAGCGCCAGCACGAACAGCGTAATGCCCGTGATGATCCAGAGCAGCAGGTCGTGGAACCAGGCGATATAGTCCATTACCGGCGTGACCGACTGCTGGAAGCCCAACTGCCAATCAACAGGCTGCCCGTATGCAGCCAGCGCGCTGCCTGCCGCGAAAACAACTGCTGCCGCCGCAGCCGCCGCAACCAATTTGGCGCTGATTTGCCGGGACATGACCTGCATACTGTAGCTCCTAGAGTGGCAACCGACCGGCCCTACCGCGCGTTGGATCGCTAGGAAGGTCTGAGTTCTGAAACTTGTCACGGCGGGTACCGCAACAGGCAGCGGCCCATGCGCTTTCGTGCAGCGCAACAGGGCCAGCTTAGAGCTTCTCAAACCACAATTCCGCCCTACTCGCAATGCGCCTGAAAGACTGTATGCGATGCCATTCACCGGAGGATTGGCCGTGGGCATTTATGGCACTTTTACCGGCGTTTTCCGGCCTGTCCGGCGTTTCGGCCTACCCCGGCTTTCGGCCCCCGCGACACCAAGGTCGGAGGTAGCCAAGGCATGGGCCGCACGCCTATGTTTCTCGAACGATTCGGCTTGGAATTGGACTGGTACACCCATGGCGACTGCTGGCCGCACGATGACGGGCTTCCTGCTGGCGCTGGCGTTTGCAGCAGGGCTGGTCGCCCTCAACCCGGCAACGGCTTCCGCCCAGGGCACCGTGCGCTCGGTGCATGAGGACTGGCAGATCCGCTGCGAAAACCCGCCCGGCGCGCAAAATGAGCAGTGCGCACTTTTCCAGAGCGTTGTGGCCGAGGATCGCGCCAACGTCGGCCTGACCGTGCTGGTGCTGAAAACCGCCGATGCGAAGTCCCGCCTCATGCGTATTCAGGCACCGCTGGGCGTGCTGCTGCCCGCCGGCCTCGGGCTCAAGATCGACAATGTGGATGTCGGCCGCGCCGGCTTCGTGCGCTGCCTGCCGCGCGGCTGCTACGCCGAGGTCGTGATGGACGACAACCTGGTCAAGCAACTGCGGACCGGCACGTCGGCAACGTTCTTCATTTTCCAGACGCCTGAGGAAGGCATCGGCTTTCCGGTCAGCCTCAAGGGTTTTGGTCCCGGCTACGACAAGCTGCCCTGAGCTACATGCCAGTTGCGGCCGCATCGCTTTTACCCGCCCCTCGCGAACCGGGTGGCGAACGCCTATGTTTCTCTCCAGATTAGATTTGCATGATGTGCGGACCTGAATGCCGCAGATCGCCAGTGAAGGTCCGCACATGACCCATCCCGCCACTTCCCTACTCGACCGCGCCGGGCTCGACAAGCCGAACGTCGTGAAAATCCTGTCGCGCGGCCTTGAGGGCGCGGACGACGGTGAGTTGTTCCTTGAATACCGCCAGTCGGAGATGCTGCTGTTCGACAACGGCCGGCTGAAGCAGGCGACCTACGACACCGCGCAAGGGTTCGGCCTGCGCGCCGTGAAGGACGACGCGGTCGGCTACGCCCACGCCTCCGACATTTCCGAAGCCGCGATTGCACGCGCGGCCGATTCCGTCGGCGCGGTGAAGCGCGGCTATTCCGGTCACGTCGCCGCGGCGCCCCAGCGCAGCAACGTCAAGCTCTACACCGACGACAACCCGCTCGAAGGCCCGAGCTTTGAAGCCAAGGTGAAACTGCTGGCCGAGATCGACGCCTACGCCCGCGCCAAGGACCCGCGCGTCAAGCAGGTGTCGGCGAGCGTCGGCGCGTCGTGGCAGGTCGTTGAAATCCTGCGGCCCGACGGCGAAGTCTTCCGTGACATTCGCCCCCTTGTCCGCCTCAACGTCTCGGTCGTCGCCGGCGACGTCACCAAACAGGAAACCGGCAGCTACGGTTACGGCGGCCGCGAAGGCTATCAACGCTTCATCGAATCCGGCGCGTGGCGGCACGCCGCCGACGACGCCATTCGTCAGGCGCTGGTCAATCTCGAAGCCGTCCCCGCGCCTGCGGGCGAAATGGATGTCGTGCTCGGACCCGGCTGGCCCGGCGTCATGCTGCACGAAGCGGTCGGTCACGGCCTCGAAGGCGACTTCAACCGCAAGAAGACTTCCGCATTTGCGGGCCTCATGGGCCAGCAGGTCGCGGCCAAGGGCGTTACCGTCGTCGATGACGGCACACTGTCGGATCGCCGCGGCTCGCTTTCCATCGACGACGAAGGCACGCCGACCAGCCGCACGGTCTTGATCGAGGACGGCATTCTCGTCGGCTACATGCAGGACCGCCAGAACGCGCGCCTGATGAACATGAAGCCGACCGGCAACGGACGCCGCGAAAGCCACGGCCATGTGCCAATGCCGCGCATGACCAACACCTACATGATTGCAGGCAAACAGGAGCCGGCCGAAATCATCGCCTCGGTGAAGAACGGCATCTATGCCGTCAACTTCGGTGGCGGTCAGGTCGATATCACCTCGGGCAAATACGTGTTCCAGGTGACGGAGGCCTACAAGATCGACAACGGCAAGATCGGCGCGCCGGTGAAGGGCGCCATGCTGATCGGCAACGGCCCGACCGACCTGCACCGCATCAGCATGATTGGCAACGACCTCAAGCTCGACACCGGCATCGGCACCTGCGGCAAGAATGGTCAGGGCGTGCCTGTCGGCGTCGGCCAGCCGACGCTGCGCATGGACCGCATCACCGTCGGCGGCACGGGTGCATAACCTTCGCGCTTAAATCGGGGACAGTATGAACGCGAGCGCATCCGGCTATCACCTGTTCGACACCGATATCGGTGTCTGCGGGATCGCGTGGAATACACACGGCATCACGCAGTTGCAGTTTCCCGAGAAGGACCGCGCGGCCACCGAAAAACGCATCCGCACGCGCTCCGGCGCGGAACCGCAAACGCCGCCACCGGAAGTCGCGCAGGCGATTGCGGCACTGCTGCGCTACTTCGCCGGCGAGCGCGTCGATTTTTCGGGTGTCGCGGTCGATCTTCCGGACGCCAGCGACTTTCATAAAAAGCTCTACGCCGCGTTGCGCAAGGTTTCGTGGGGCAAGACGACGACCTATGGCGGGCTCGGCAAGATGCTCGATGAGGCCATCGACGCCCGCGACATCGGACAGGCGATGGGCAAAAATCCGGTGCCGGTCATCATCCCGTGCCATCGTGTGCTGGCCGCTGGCAACAAGATCGGCGGCTTTTCCGCACCGGGCGGCGTCTTCACGAAAGAGAAGCTGCTGACGCTCGAAGGCGTCGCCATCGGGGTCAGCGAAGATGCGCCGATGTTCCCGGGCCTGCTGACGCCGCAGCGCCGCGCCGCGAACTGATCTATCTCACCACGCCCGAGATCGCGTAGAAGCGCCGCCGCGGCGGCTTGACCTGGCTCTTCAGGAAACAGCGCGCGTTGGCGCCGAAATATCCCGGCCGCTGATAGGTCCATGCGCGGCACTTGTTGTCGCCGTCGCAGGCCGCCTTGCAGGCCGCGCCGCTCGGCGACGGCGGCAATTCGAAATTCCGGAAATCGCCGCCGTAGCGATCAGTTGAGAATTCCACCGGCCCGCCGCGCGGCTCGATCACGCCGGTGCCGCGCACACCCGACGCGCAGCAGGCATCCTCGACACGCGGCGGCACGGCATTTTTCAGCCAGCACCACGCAATCGGATTCTCGCCGGTCGGGTAGCGGAAATTCCAGGCGCGGCATTTGCCGTCGCGTTCGCAGCGCTGGGCGCAGAGCGCAGGATCGCCCGGCCGCATCGCGAAGCTGGTGTAGTCGGAGCCCGGCCGGTCATAATTGACCTGCGCCTGCGCCGCGCTCGCGCATACGCTCAGGATCAACCCCAGTACCAGCATCGTTAAGAGCCGCATGGCTTCGCGTGTTCCTGAGTCGCTGCGCTATGCGGCAATGTTAGAATCAGGCCGCGCCAAAGGCGAGGATCAATACATGTTTTCCCGGAACACGGGCGCGACCGATCCGCCCCATGGCCCGTGGAATTGCTCGAGCAATGCTTCGGCCGGTGTCTTGCCGCGCGCGGCGATTTCCTCAAGCGGACGGAGAAACTTGGTTTCGTCCTCTTGCGTGGCATCCAGCCGCCGCCGCCGCGCCAATCCCGAATAGGACAGCCGCAGACACGCGCGCGAGATATCGAGCAGGCTGCGCCCGCGCACGCTGGCCTTGAAGCCAAGACGCGGCACATCGTCACGCAGCTTCTGGCGTTCCTCGGCGGTCCAGTCCTTGACCAGATCCCACGCGGCATCGAGCGCAATATCGTCATAGAAAATGCCGGCCCAGAACGCCGACAGCGCCGGCAGCATTTCGCGTGGGCCGACATCGGAGCCGCGCATTTCGAGATAACGCTTGAGCCGCACTTCCGGAAATATGGTGGAGACGTGATTGGCCCAGTCCGACAGCGTGGCGCGCTCGCCCGGCTGCGAGGCGAGCTTGCCCGCAAGAAGATCGCGGAACGATTGCCCCGACACGTCGATATAGCTGTCGCCGCGCTTGATGAAATACATCGGCACATCGAGCGCGTAATCGACCCAGCGTTCGAAACCCATGCCGTCTTCGAACACCCACGGCAACATGCCGGCGCGCCTGTTGTCGGTGTCGGTCCAGATCTGCGAGCGGAACGACAGGAAGCCGTTGGGCTTGCCATGCGTGAACGGCGAATTGGCGAACAGCGCGGTGCCGACCGGCTGCAGCGCGAGCGACACGCGCAGCTTTTTCACCATGTCTTGCTCCGAGTGGAAGTCGAGGTTCGTCTGCACCGTGCAGGTCCGGTACATCATGTCGAGGCCGAGCGTGCCGACCTTCGGCATGTATTCGGTCATGATGCGATAGCGGCCCTTGGGCATTTTCGGTACGTCTTCGCGGGTCCAGGTCGGCGCCATGCCGAGGCCGAGAAAGCCGATGCCAAGCGGCGCGGCAATTTCATGCACCTGCGCCAGATGCGCATTCAGTTCGGCTGAAGTCTGGTGGATGGTTTCAAGCGGCGCGCCGGAGAGTTCGAACTGCCCGCCCGGCTCCAGCGAGATCGCGCCGCCGCCGGTGACGTCGAACATCCCGATGATGTTGTCGCCTTCCATGATCGGCTCCCAGCCGAGGAGGTGCCGCATGCCATTGAGCAAGGCCTGGATGCCGCGCGCGCCCGCGTAAGGCACGGTCGAATGATCGCTCAGACGGAACGGAAATTTCTCGTGTTCGGTGCCGATGCGAAACGCCTCGCGCGGCTTGGACCCTGCCGAGAACCACGCGACGAGTTCGTCACGCGATTCAACGGGCGTCATATCAATCTGGTCGCGTGCCATGCAGAGGAGGTCCGGCGGAATGGGGCGCGACCATAGGTGGACACGCTGGCGAGGGCAATGCAGGGAAAGTCGGGCGAAACGGTCGGCAAACGCAGGGTTCGAGACCATTTAGGTATCGGTTTGGCGATTACCATCGGGGGATGACGTTCTTTGTTCGGTGAATCGCTCAACCTTGCCCAGCTTTCGCGATTGGCTCGGATACCCTCTCCCCTTGAGGGAGAGGGTGGCGAGCGCAGCGAGCCGGGGAGGGGTCTGCGCAATACACAAAGGCTGTTACCCCTCACCCCGCGCTTCGCGCGACCCTCTCCCTCAAGGGGAGAGGGTATTCGAGTTCGTGGAGGCGCTTGTGCCCACTGAACTCATTGTCTGCGCACCACCGATTGATTTTTCAAACAGCCAAGCATCATCGGCCCTGTTTTTTATGCGGCGCGGGCGCGCCGTCGTCTCGGACCCCCGACAATATCGAGGGGAGCGGAGCGCCGGAGGGCGCAACCGTAACAAGTCCGCGCATTGGCGCGCGGGGCGTCTCCGGCAAAAGAGACGCCGCGCCTTCCGGCGCTCCACCTGCGGCTTTTCCCAGGTTCGGACCGCGCTTTTTCGTGAGACACGCCAGACAATGCCTGCGCGCCTCTCCGTCAGCCGGCTCCCGGCAGGGCTTGCGCCCGGGCGGTACCCGAAACCGCTGGCGTATGATGCTGCGTGCATCGCCCGCCAGACCGCACCCTGCTCCACCCGCCGAACGC
>CANJBX010000034.1 GCA_947472885.1 Hyphomicrobiaceae bacterium | reverse complement strand
TGACCCACATCCATTCCCGTCTTTTTATGATTCTTGAGCAGATCTTGGCCCAGGGGGCGCCGGTTCCTTTGGATGTCGAAGTTCCCAATAGCACCCTGATTTCAGTAGAAATCTGAGCCCCCGATCGGTTTTTTCAACATCCTGTTAATCCTGAACTCGCTGCAAGTGGATTGCCGCGCACGACCTTCAGGGCAAGCATTTACATTGACGACGCGGCGCGCGTTCAGGAGGCGGTGCAGCAGGCGCTTTCCGGCGCGGGTGACTTCGGTGTGGAATTCCGCCTGGTCGATGCGGCGGGCTGCCTGCGCTGGGTGTACCAGCAGGGGCGGGTGCAGCGCGATCAGGAAGGCAGGGCCGTTCGCCTCAACGGCGTGACGTTCGACATCACTGGCGAGAAATGCGCCGTGCCGGAAGCCTCCCTGCACTAGCGCGTGGAAAATAGCGCCGGGCGGGCGGTTTCTTTTTTGGGCGCAAACGTGCTTTTGTCTCGTCATGCCGAATTACGATTTCCGCACACCGCGCTTGTTCGTCGATCATCCGCTTGCTAGCGGGCACGGCGTGCCGCTGTTGCCGCCGCAATCGCATTACCTTGTCGATGTGCTGCGCATGAAGGCGGGCGACGGCGTCCTGTCGTTCAACGGCCGCGACGGCGAGTGGCGCTGCGTGCTGGCGCAACTGTCGAAAAAGCTCTGGGGTCTTGAGGTCAACGAACAATCGCGCGCGCAGACGCTGCCGGCCGACCTGCATTACCTGTTCGCGCCGCTCAAGCGCGCGCGGCTCGACTATATGGTGCAGAAGGCGGTCGAGATGGGCGTCTCGCTGCTCGCGCCGGTCATCACGCGGCACACGCAAGCCGAGCGCGTCAAGTTCGAGCGCATCCGCGCCAATGTCATCGAGGCGGCGGAACAGTGCGGCGTGCTGGCGCTGCCGGACGTCGCCGAGCCGGTGGCGTTCGAGCGCGCGATTGCGGCGCTCGATCCGGAGCGGCTGCTGGTGTTTTGCGACGAAACCGCCGACGGCGGAAATCCGGTTGCTATTCTGACCGCGCAGGGCCTGCGCGGGGTGGCGGCAACGGCAGCCGATGCAAGGCAGCCCCGGTTGGCGGTCGTCGTAGGCCCGGAAGGCGGGTTTTCCGAAGGTGAGCGCGACATGCTGCTGGCGCGCAAAAACACCGTGCGGATTTCATTGGGACCGAGAATCCTGCGCGCCGATACGGCGGCGGTCGCGGCGCTCACGGTGGTGCAGGCGGCGCTCGGCGACTGGCGTTAAACTACCAAATGGCAGTCATATTTTCCGGCGAAAAACCGCGCCTTTTCAGGCCAGTGTTGCTGCGCGGCCCTTGACCCCGGCACGGCCGCTTGGCACCGTGGGGCGTTAACTTTTGGTTGGGGGATTCCGCCAATGGCTACCCGCATGGTCGCTCGCCTTTTCACCGCCGCGCTGTTGTTCGCGCTGGCCGGCGCATTCGCTCCGCAAAGCCAGGCCGCCAACCTGCTTGAACTGAATTTCGGCCTTTCCGGCCCGCGCTACGAGGCCAAGATGCCTTTGTGCGACAGTTACTGGGTGACAAGCCGCATCCAGAGCCGCTTTTCCGAGAAGGAAAGCCAGTTCTGGAATTCCTCGCTGCAGCTTTCAGCCATTGACCAGATCCAGGAAACCGCGCTGCGTCCGTGGCACTACGCGGCAATCCCGCGCCGGTTCTGCAAGGGCGTCGCGACAGTTAGCGACGGCACCCGCCGCCCGGTCTATTATTCCGTCGGCGAAGACACCGGCGAGATCGGCGTGACGTGGGGCGTCGATTGGTGTGTGGCCGGCCTTGACCGCAACTGGGCCTATAACCCGACCTGCAAAATGGCAATGCCCTGAGTGACTTAGCCGGGGGCTGCGGCGGCGTCATATTTTGTTCTTGAAATGTTCCGAGTGCCTGCTATGCTCGCGCTACGCAAGATCGTTGAGTGGGGGCGTTCCATGTCGAAGTTCGCTGTAAGCAATCTGGCATTCCGCGCGGCATTCTTCGCGTCGGTCATTTTCATTCTGGCCATCACCGTCCGCAGTTCGCCGGCGCAGGATGCCCGCCAGAATGCACCCGGCAAATTCGATTTCTATGTGCTGACCCTGTCGTGGTCGCCGTCGTTCTGCGAAGCCAGCGCCGAGCGTAACGGCGGCAATCGCAACGCCCAGCGCGAGCAATGCGGCGAGCGGCCGTTTTCCTTTGTGGTGCATGGCCTGTGGCCGCAGTACGAGCGCGGCTTTCCCGAGTTCTGCCAGGTCCCGTCGCCGCGGCTCAATCGCAACATCGTGTCGTCGATGCTCGACCTGATGCCGAGCCCGCGGCTGATTTTCCATGAATGGGACCGTCATGGCACCTGTTCAGGTCTTTCGGCCAATGCGTACTTCGAAAACGTCCGCCGCGCCCGCGCCGTGGTGAAAATCCCCGAGGCCTATATCGATGTGCAGGCGCCGCTGACGGTCAGCCCGCACGAGGTCGAGGAAGCCTTCATCAAGGCCAATCCGGGCATGACCAACGCCGGCATTTCGGTGGCCTGTGACTCGCGGCGCCTCAATGAAGTGCGGATCTGCCTGACCAAGGATCTGAAATTCCATGACTGCGCGGAAGTCGACCGCCGCGCCTGCCGCCGTGACAAGCTGGTGATGCCGCCGGTGCGCCGGTCGGCGGATTTGCGCGATATCGGCGTGACGCCGATTGCCGATGCGATTGCCGCGGCAAAACAGTAACGGCATGACCGTGCAATCGTGCCATAAGGCGGCATGAACTACCGGCACGTTTTCCACGCAGGCAATTTCGCGGACGTCTTCAAGCACGCGGTGCTGGCGCGCGTCCTCGTCCATTTGTGCGAAAAGCCGCAGCCGTTCCGCGTGCTCGACACCCACGCCGGCACCGGCCTCTACGATCTTGAGGGCACCCAGGCGACCCGCACCGGCGAATGGCGCGAAGGCATCGGCCGCCTGATGGCGCAAAAGCCCGCAGGCGAGGCGGGGGCGCTGCTCAAGCCTTATCTCGACGCGGTCGCAGCGCTCAATTCCGGTGACGCGCTCAAGTTCTATCCGGGGTCGCCGCTGCTCGCGCTCGCGCTGATGCGCGAACAGGATCGTCTCGTTGCGTGCGAGCTGGAGCCCAGGGCCGCCGCGACACTGGCCGGGCACTTGCGCCGCGACAAGCGCGCCAAGGCGGTGGAGACTGACGGCTGGCAGGCGCTTAACGCTCACCTCCCGCCGCCCGAACGGCGCGGTCTCGTGGTGATCGATCCGCCGTTCGAGCAAAAGGACGAGTTCGAAAACATCGTGCGTGGGCTCGAACTTGGGAGCCGCAAATGGGAAAGCGGTACTTACCTTGTTTGGTATCCGATCAAGGGAAGTGGCACGTCGGCCGTCATGCGGCAGCTGCGAAAGCTTGCAATCCCGAAAATGCTGCGGACGGAATTGCACGTAAGAGGCGCGTCGGCGGACAGCTTCACCGGCTCAGGATTGGTCGTGGTCAATCCGCCGTGGCGGTTGGCCGAAGAATTGAAGGTCCTGCTGCCCGCTCTGCAGGCCTTGCTCGCGCAGGGGCCGGGCAACCGGACAGTGATCGAGCCTCTCGGTGACAAATTTTAGCCGCGCACTTGCTGAACCCTTTTCAGCCGCTTGGCCTGTGTTAACCTGATACCGGGCTGTGACGTTCCGCCTCCTTTGGGAGGGGCTGGCGGCGACGAAAAAACAGCGGCCCGCGCGCGAACGATCGCAAATGATCGACGTCCGCGGACGCGGTTTTTTATTCAACGCTGACTTGCCTGTTTGGATGTCCGGTCGTGCCGCGCGTCGGCTGGCGCGCGGAAGTGCAATGGGGAAGGAGTTTCCCGATGGCAATGAGCGGCACGGTCAAGTTCTTCAATGGTGAGCGTGGCTACGGGTTTATCAAGCCGGACGACGGCGGGCGCGATGTGTTCGTGCACATCACCGCGGTCGAGAGCACCGGTTTGAAATCATTGAACGAAGGTCAGCAGATTTCCTTCGACGTCGAGCCCGACAAGAAGGGCAAGGGGCCAAAGGCGGTCAACCTCGTCATCAAGGGTTGATCTGGCGTTAAGCCGAACGCGGCGAAGCGCGCCGCGTTTGCGTGAGTGCGGTCACGCGTTCGCTCGATATTGCAAATTGAAAATTTGCGGTGTGTCACTTGCGTTGGGCGAGGTTGCGCAAACTTGTGACCCTATAAAAAAGAGGCCCCGGATTGCTCCGGGGCCTCTCTAACTTGAAGTGAGCTACCGATTAGAAGCGGTAGTTCAGGCCGGCGCGCACGAGGTCGGCGCTGTAGTCCACGCTGGTGACGCCCGGCGTCAGCAGGTTGGCAGTGCCGAGATCGATGTGGAGATATTCGACCTTCGCGGTCCACGGACCGGCGAGTGCGAATTCCACACCGCCACCCAGCGCCCAGCCGGCGTTGGTGGTGTCGATGCTCTGGAACGGCGAGGTTGCGTTGATGTTGCCGTAGGCGAGACCGCCCGAAGCGAACAGCAGGGTGCGATCCCAAGCGTAGCCGATACGGCCACGAACGGTGCCGAACCAGTCGCTGCCAGCCCTTACCGGCGTTGTGCCGACGAGGCCCGAGCCGTCAATGCCCGACCATGCGAGATCGGTCTCGATGCCGAACACGGCCTGGCCAGACTGCCAGTTGTAGCCCAGCGTGCCGCCGACGAAACCGCCCGACGAGTCGATGTTGTTCGAGGAGCCCCAGCCGCCGCCGCCGTTGATACCAACGTAGGCGCCAGTCCAGTTGTAGTAAGGTGCGACATAAGCCGGCGCCTTGGTGACCATCGGGCGCGCCGACATGTCGGCGGCGGACGCTTGTCCAGCCAGGCCGAGCAGAGCGGCGATTGCGATGGTCGATGAGATGATACGCTTCATAGGTCCGTCCTCCTGATTACTGCGGGCGAAAGTATTCCCCGGGATACTCGTGGTCTAGTGCAAGAAAGACACAGCAGGGCTATAAATCCATGGATTAACAAGCACTTAACTGCCATATTTCGGTCTGAATGTGACCCGAAAAAGCCACATTCAAAGTAGAGGGCCGCAGTAGAGGTTTAATAATACTTGTCCCATCCCCCCAAACCGCAGATAGGTCCGCCGGACTTATCCGAACAGACCCATCTGGTAACGGCAGCGTGGCGAAAAGGTTGCAACCGCGTGGCGAAATAAAGTGCCGCTGCGGAATACCTTTCCCTAGAAACGATAGTTGAGGCTGAAACGCAGCATGCTCGATTCGAAATCGTGGTCGAGGCCAGTCAGTGCGTAACGCTCGTCGGTCAGGTTGACGAACAGGTACTCGACCTTTGCCGACCAGCTACGGGTCAGGGCAACTTCCGCGCCCGCGCCGACCGCCCAGCCGAAGTGCGAGTGGGATTCAGTGCCGCCTGCTGTTTCCAGATGGCTGCCGCCGTAAGCCAGACCGCCGGTGCCGTAGAACAGGATGTTGTTGACGGCGAAACCGGCGCGGCCGCGGACCGTGCCGAACCATGGGTTGGAGAACTTGCGGCCAAGCGAAGCGTCGTCCGCACCCGACAACTGGATGTCGCTCTCGACGCCATAAACGAATTGGCTGGACTGCCAGTTGTAGCCGATCTGCAAGCCGCCCATGAAACCGTTAGGGCTGGTGTTGCTGTTTGATACTGAGCCGAACTGGTAGCCGAGGTTGGCGCCGGCATAGAGGCCCGCCCAGCTGAATGCCGTGTAGGGCGCCGGGGCGGTGTAGCCGCGCGAGAGGTCTGCGGCGGCGGCCGGGCTGGTGGCCAGGGACGCAACCATGGCGGCGGCCAAGGCGGCTCCAACTGCGATCTTCTTCATTTTACTCTCCACGCGGTGCGAGGGCTCCGGCCCTCAAGGGGTGTCAGGCTTTGACCGTCTGGTCTTTTTGCTTCCGAAAACGCATCGCTGTTATTGCTTGGGCGGCGCGGCGTGACGGCGAACAAACGGTCAATTGTTTCGGTAAATTTTATCGCAAGTGTCCAGTTAAGCGTTCATGAAGGTCAAAATGCTCGAGATGATTAGGATTAAGGAACGCTGTATGACCTGCGCTGGGCGAGAGAGTTTGTTTAGGATAATGGATCGTTACGTGGTGCCGCGAAGGAACAAACAATGAGCGATCAACGTCAGCGCGCGGCGCTTGTGACTGGCGGCGCGTTGCGTATTGGCAGGGCCATTGTCGATGCGCTTGGAAATGCCGGTTATGCGGTGGCGATCCACAGCAACCATTCACGTGACGCCGCGCAGCAAGCCTGCAAGGAAATCATCGCGCGCGGCGGACGGGCGGTGGCCGTGACGGGCGACCTCTCGGATCACGCATCGGTGCTGCGTCTGGTGCCGGAAGCGTCTGCGGCCGTCGGTCCGCTTACGCTGCTCGTCAATAATGCCGGCGTGTTCGAACCGGACGGCATGGGAAGTCTCGACCGCGCGTTGTTCGACAGGCAGTTCGCCGTCAACTTGCGTGCGCCGCTGTTTCTTGCCGAGGCTTTCGCAGCGCAGACGCCAAAGGGCGGCGATGCCTGCATCGTCAATATCCTCGATCAGCGGGTCTACAAGCCGACGCCAAATTTCATTTCCTATTCGCTGACGAAGTTCGCGCTGCATACGGCGACCACGACATTGGCGCAGGCTTTGGCTCCCGCGGTGCGGGTCAATGCGGTCGCGCCGGGGCCGACGCTGCCCTCGCCACGCCAGGATGAAAGCGCATTTGCCGCGCAGGCGGCGGCGCTGCCGCTCGGTTACGGTCCCCAGCCGCGCGATGTTGCCGAGGCGGTGGTGTACCTCGCCGGCGCGCGCGGCGTTTCGGGCGTCACGATTGCGGTCGATGGCGGCCAGCACCTAGCCTGGCAGACGCCGGATACGGTTGGAATTGAAGAATAGGTTTTGGGAATCGCAGAATAGGTTCTGGCCTTCGCGGCCAACCGGCATTACCTCTCGTATCATGACCGCCGCGACTGACGATCCCAGAAAGAATATCGAGCCAGCCCTCGAGCCTGAACCCGCGCAACCGGGTGAGGACGAGGAAGCCTCGCTACCTGAAGTCGAGGAAGATTTCGCACCGGAGGGAGCCGCAGGGCTTGAGGCCGGTCGCGATGTAATTGCGCGCCTCGCCAAGCTGGCGCCGTCGGCGCCGGGCGTCTATCGCATGATTTCGGCCTCCGGCGATGTGCTGTATGTCGGCAAGGCGAAAAACATCAAGAAGCGCATCGCTTCCTACGCGCGGCCGACCGGCCATGTGACGCGCATTGCCCGCATGATCGCGGTGACGGCGACGATCGAGTTCATTTCGACCGCGACAGAAACCGAAGCGGTGCTGCTGGAAGCCAACCTCATCAAGCGGCTGCGGCCGCGTTTCAATGTGCTGTTGCGCGACGACAAATCGTTTCCCTATATCGTACTCTCCGGCGATCACGTTTCGCCGCAGATTGCCAAGCATCGCGGCGCACGCAACCGCAAGGGCGATTACTACGGCCCGTTTGCCTCCGTATGGGCGGTCAACCGCACCATCACGGCGCTGGAGCGTGCGTTTTTCATCCGCTCATGTTCGGACGCGGTGTACGAGAGCCGCACGCGGCCATGCCTGTTGCATCAGATCAAGCGGTGTTCCGCGCCGTGTACCGGCGAGATCAATCACGAGGGTTATGCGGAACTGGTGCGCGAGGCGCGGGCATTCCTTGGCGGCAAGAGCCGCACGGTGAAGGATCAGCTTGCAGTCGAAATGGATACGGCCTCTAACGCACTCGATTTCGAACGTGCGGCGGTGCTGCGCGATCGTTTGTCGGCATTGTCGGCGATCCAGTCGCAGCAGGGCATCAATCTGCGCGGTGTGGACGAAGCTGATGTCTTCGCCGCATATCAGGACGGCGGCTACACCTGTATCGAAGTGTTCTTCTTTCGCGCCGGGCAGAACTGGGGCAACCGCGCGTATTTTCCAAAAGCCGACCGCTCGCTGAGTTCAGCAGAAGTGCTGGGGGAATTTCTGGCGCAATTCTACGACGACAAGCCGTGCCCGCGGCTGGTGTTGCTGTCGCATGCGATTGAAGATCAGAAGCTGCTCTCGGAGGCGCTGTCGATCAAGAGCGAGCACAAGGTCGAGGTGCTGACGCCGGCGCGCGGCGAGAAGAAACTGGTGGTCGGTCACGCGGCGGCCAATGCGCGCGAGGCGCTTGGCCGCAAGCTCGCCGACACGGCATCGCAGCAAAAATTGTTGGCGGGGCTTGCAGCGGCGTTTGGTCTTCCGCGCACGCCACAGCGGATCGAGGTCTACGACAACAGCCACATTCAGGGCAGCAACGCCGTCGGCGGCATGGTGGTGGCGGGGCCGGAAGGCTTCCGGAAGAACCAGTATCGCAAGTTCAACATCAAGTCGGACGACATCACGCCGGGCGACGACTACGGCATGATGCGCGAAGTGCTGACGCGCCGCTTCAGGCGGCTGATCGACGAAGCGCCGCGCACGGACGACGCGCAGCCTGCGAGCGACGCCGACGGTACATCGCCGTGGCCTGATCTGGTGCTGATCGATGGCGGAGAGGGCCAGCTTGCGGCGGCGCGTGGCGTGCTGGAGACGCTCGGTGTCAAGGACGTGCGGCTGGTCGGCATCGCCAAGGGGCCGGATCGGGACGCCGGGCGCGAGACTTTCTTCATGACAGGGCGGCAGTCATTCAAATTGCCGCCGCGCGACCCGGTTTTGTATTTCGTGCAACGGCTGCGCGACGAGGCGCATCGGTTTGCCATCGGTTCCCATCGCCAGAAGCGCAAGAAGGACATCCGCGAGGCCGGCCTGCAGGAAATCTCCGGCATTGGGCCGACGCGCAAGCGCGCGCTGCTGCGCCACTTCGGCACGCTCAAATCCATCGAGCGCGCCTCGCTCGCCGATCTGGCGCAGGTCGAAGGCGTCAACGCCGAAACGGCGCGGCGCATCTACGATTTTTTCCATGAAGGCTCAAAGTAAGTTGGGCCTGAATGGTTTGGGCGCCAAATAGCCCGGCCAGCTGGATAACCAACCGAAATGCGGTGATCGGCGCGGTATTCCGCCTGCATTGCGCAATGAGGGGTTGTTGGCGGCGCAGCCGGGCGTTAATTGTAGCGCCATGGATGTGAGCACCACGAGACCCTTGCCCGCGCGCCCGTTTGCGCTCCCGAATTTGCTGACCTATGCCCGTATTGTCGCGGTTCCGATTGTTGTCGCCTGCATGTATTGGCAGAACATCCTGCAGGGCGGGTTGTGGCTGCGCTGGCTGGCGCTCGCCCTGTTCATCGCCGCGGCCGTCACTGACATTCTCGATGGCTATTTCGCGCGTTCATGGGGCCAGCAATCGTCGTTCGGGCGCATGCTCGATCCCATCGCCGACAAGCTGCTGGTGGCGTCGTGCCTCCTGATGCTGGCGTCGGACGACACGATCCGCGGCTGGTCGCTGTGGGCGGCCATCGTCATTCTCTGCCGTGAGATTCTTGTCTCCGGCCTGCGCGAATATCTCGCCGAGCTGCGCGTCAGCGTGCCGGTGACGCAGCTCGCCAAATGGAAGACCGTGCTGCAAAACGTCGCCATCGGATTTCTGATCGCAGGCGAGGCGGGAGACCGCTTCATTGCCTACTTGATTGGCGGCGGCGCAGACATGGTGGTGTCGCACACTGGCATCACGCTGCTTTGGCTGGCTGCGCTGCTCACCTTATATACAGGCTACGATTATTTCCGGGCCGGTATCCGGCATCTGATTGAGGAATAGGTGCGAGGAAAAGTGAAAGTCCTCTATTTCGCCTGGGTACGTGAACGCATCGGCAAGACCGAGGAGATCGTCGAGCCGCCGGCGGCGGTTCGCACGGTTGGCGATCTTGTGACGTGGCTGTCCGCGCGGGGCGAAGAATACGCGCACGCCTTTGAAAATCCGAAAGTCATCCGCGCCGCGATTGACCGCACGCATGTCAAGCAGGATACCGCGCTGGCCGGTGCACGCGAGATCGCGTTCTTCCCGCCGATGACGGGAGGTTGAAGTGGCTACCATCCGCCTGCAACGCGAGGATTTCGATGTTGCGGCCGAGCAGCGCAAGCTGTCGGAGGGACGTGGCGACATCGGCGCGGTGGTGACGTTCACCGGGATTTGCCGTGGCGGCGAAGGCGCAGAAGATATCGCGGCGATGACGCTCGAACATTATCCCGGCATGGCGGAAGAAGAGATCGCGCGCCACGTCACCGAGGCCGAACAGCGCTGGGCGCTCAAGGGCGTGACCGTGATCCACCGCTATGGCCGTATGGTCCCCGGCGACAACATCGTGCTGGTGCTGACGGCATCGAGCCATCGCGGCGACGCTTTCGCCGCCGCCGAATTTCTGATGGACTACCTCAAGACCAGTGCGCCGTTCTGGAAGCAGGAAGAGCGCACAGGGGCGGCCGCTGAGAAGACGTCCTGGGTTGAAGCCAGGGATACCGATCAGGCCGCCACTGATCGCTGGAACAAGCCGAACCGCGGACGAACCGCGGCAGAATAAGAATGGCGGCAACGGAAAAATCCGTGCCGTATCTGGGGAGGTGACGATGAGGCAGCTTCTGGCGGCTGGCGTTGCTGCGGCTTTGACTCTCTCTTTCAATTCGGCTTCCGCACAGGAATGGCCGGCGCGGCCGGTGACGATGGTCGTGCCTTACTCGGCCGGCGGGCCGGTCGACACCGTGAGTCGTGTGCTGGCTGCGCGCCTCGGCGAGGTTTTAGGCCAGCAGATCATCATCGAGAATGTCGGCGGCGCAGGCGGCATGACCGGCTCAAGCCGCGTCGCGAAGGCGGCGCCCGATGGCTACACGTTCCTGATGGCGGGAACATCGACCATGGCGATGAACCAGACGCTCTACAAAAATCCGCTCTATGACGCAGCAAAGGATTTTACGTCGGTGACACTGGTCACGGATTCCGCGCGGGTGCTGATCACGCGCAAGGATTTTCCAGCCGGCACGCTTGCCGAGTTTGTCGCTTACGCAAAGGCCAACGCCGGTAAGATGCAGTATGGATCTGCCGGCGGCGGGTCCGGCACGCATGTCTGCGCCATCCTGCTCGATGCCGCGATGGGCACCAGGATCACGCATGTGCCTTATCGCGGCTCGGCGCAGGCGATGCAGGACATGATCGCGGGCCGCATCGATTTCATCGCCGAGCAGATTTCGACGGCGCTGCCGCAAATCGAAGGCAACAACGTCAAGGCCATCGTCACGCTGGGTCTCGACCGCGCGCCGGGACTGGAAAATCTGCCGACGGCGAAAGAGCAAGGCATCGACGGTCTGGATTGCGGCGCATGGGGCGCATTCATGTTTCCCAAAGGTACGCCGGAGGCCATCGTCCAGCGCATGGCCAAGGCTGCCAACGACACCGTCGAGACGCCGATGGTGCGGGATCGCCTGCGCGATATCGGTGTGACCATTCCGGCGAAGGAGCGGCGGACGGTCGAGTATTTACAGAAGTTTATTCCGAGCGAGATCGACCGCTGGATCGGTCCGATCAAGGCTGCGGGTGTAACGGCGGATTAAAATAAAATCGCCCGGCATTGCCGGGCGATTTTGATTGCGCTGGAAGGATGCAGCAGGCTTACGCCGCAGCCGCGTTCTTCTTGCCGGTCACCAAAGCGGTGTAGTCGTCGCCGAGCTGCTTGGTGATCTGGCCCGGCGTAAAGCGATAGTCGCCGATCTCGGACACCGCGGTGACTTCCGCTGCCGTTCCCGTGATGAAGCACTCGGTGAAGCCCGCAAGCTCTTCCGGCATGATGCGGCGTTCGATCACTTCGATGCCGCGGCGCTTCGCAAGCTCGATCACCGTCTGGCGCGTGATGCCGTCGAGAAAGCAGTCCGGCGTCGGCGTGTGGATCTTGCCGTCCTTCATGAAAAACATATTCGCGCCGGTGCACTCGGCAACGCGGCCCTGCCAGTCGAGCATCATGGCGTCGGCATAGCCGGTGCCTTCGGCGCGATGCTTTTCGATGGTGCAGATCGCGTAGAGGCATGACGCCTTGGCGAGCGCCGGCGCGGTCTTCGGATCGGGGCGGCGGTACTGGGCGTTGCAGATACGGATGCCCTTGAGGCGCTGGGCCGGATCGAAGTAGCTCGGCCATTCCCACGTCGCGATGGCGACATGGATCGTATTGTGGACGGCCGACACGCCAAGCTGCTCCGAGCCGCGCCACGCGATCGCGCGGATATAGGCGTTGGGCTGGCTGTTCTTTTCGATCAGCGCGTTCTTGGCAGCGTCGAGTTCGGCGACGGAGAAAGGAACCTTGAAATCCAGGATGCCCGCCGAGCGGTGCAGGCGCTCCGAATGTTCCTTGCTCTTGAAGATCGTGCCGCTGTAGGCGCGCTCGCCTTCGAACACGGCGCTGGCGTAGTGCAGGCCATGGGTCAGGACGTGAATCTTGGCGTCCACATTGGAAATGAACTTGCCGTCAAACCAGACTTGTCCCGGCATTTGATCGAACGGAACTGCTGTCGTGGCCATTTCATTCCTCCGCGGGCAGGGCGCGACGGCGCCTGTGGCCTGTTGCACCGGATTTTGCGTCGGGTCCCCAGTCCGGTATGGTGTGCGAACCGTTGGGACCCATTTTCGAGCCTAGTTTTAAGCCTAGTTTCGGGGATCGGTGCAACGGCAACCTGTAAACGGCGTCCGCGAGCATGATCCTTTCGTAATCTCGGGGTCAAGCGTAACAAACAGACCAAAATATGTCAACATGGCTGACATAAATTTAGCTGCGGCAAAAGCCCGCCCACCCCGCCTGGAGCCCGAAGCAGGGGCTGCCGGGAGCGAGCCCCAATGGGACGTCATCGAGCTTTTGTTTTTTGCTTACAGGGACTTCGTGGGCGATCCCGACGACGTTCTGGAAAAACTCGGGTTTGGCCGGGCGCACCATCGCGTGCTGCATTTTGTGAACCGGAATCGCGGGATGAAGGTCGCCGACCTTCTGGAAATCCTGCGCATCACCAAGCAATCGCTTGGCCGTGTGCTCAAGCAGCTCGTCGATGAGGGCTACGTCATCCAGAAGGAAGGCGAGAGCGACCGCCGCCAGCGGCTCCTCTACGTCACCGAGAAGGGCGAGGCGCTGGCGCTCAAGCTGGCGCAGCTTCAGACCACGCGGATCACGCGCGCGCTCAACGAAGTCGGCCCCGAGGCCAGCGAGGCAGCGCGCAAGTTCCTCGCCGCCATCATCGACACCGATGGCCGTGCCGGCGTGCTGGACCTGATCGAGCGTGCCAATGTTGCGCGGCGGCGCGACTAGGCCTTGAACGCCGCCTTACCCACGAGCACCAAGCCAGCCGCGCCCGCGGACAACGCGCCGCATTTGCTGGTCGTCGATGACGACACGCGCATTCGCAGCCTGGTATCGCGCTTCCTGCAGGGCGAAGGCTATCGCGTGACCACGGCAGTGAGCGCCAGGGATGCGCGCGGCAAGCTGGTCGGCCTGGATTTCGACCTGCTCATTCTTGACGTGATGATGCCGGGTGAAAATGGCTTCGAACTCGTGAAGGCCGTGCGCGAGAAATCTCATGTGCCGATCCTGATGCTGACCGCGCGCGACGAAACCGAAAACCGCATCAACGGACTTGAACTCGGCGCCGACGACTACATGGCCAAGCCGTTCGAGCCGCGCGAACTCTCGTTGCGCATTTCTGCGATCCTCAAGCGCGCCCAGCCCGCACCGACGCCACCGCCGGCGGAAACGCTGCGCTTCGGGCCGTTCGTCTATCACGTTGGGCGTGGCGAGCTGCGGCGCGGCGAGGAGATCGTTCATCTCACCGACCGCGAGCGCGACATGCTGCGGCTGCTGGCGGTCGCGCCGGGCGAGACCGTGCCGCGCCTCGCGCTTGCGAGCGATGCAGCTTCGGCCAGCGAACGCGCGGTCGATGTGCAGATCAACCGGCTGCGACGCAAGATCGAGAGCGATCCGACCAATCCGCTGATCGTGCAGACCGTGCGCGGCGTCGGCTACCGGCTGGTGGTGTCGACATGACGACGCTTGATGTCGGCATGGCGCGGCTGCGCACCGTGGCGCATTCGATCTGGCGTGTGTGGGATGTCACCGGCATCTGGGTCAAGGGCAAGATGCCGGCCGGCCTCTATGGCCGCTCGCTGCTCATCATCATCGCGCCAATGGTGATCCTGCAATCGGTCGTTGCCTTCGTGTTCATGGAGCGCCACTGGAACACCGTGACGCGCCGCCTCTCCGCTGCCGTGACGCAGGACATCGCGGGGTTGATCGACATTTACAAAGTTTATCCGCAGGACCTCGACAGCGCGCAGCTGCGCAAGATCGCGCAGGAGCGGCTCGGCCTTGTGGTGGATTTTCTCCCGGTGAGCGAAATGCCGCCGCCGGGACCGAAGCCATTTTTCTCGCTGCTCGATCAGGCGCTGTCGGAAGAACTGCGCAAGCAGATCGGCAAACCATACTGGATCGATACGGTCGGACGTTCGTCGCTCGTTGAAATCCGCATCCAGCTCGACAATGCCGTGATGCGCGTGTTCGCGCGCCGCAACGCGGCCTATGCGTCGAATTCCGAAATCTTCCTGCTGTGGATGGTCGGCACATCGCTGGTGCTGCTGGCGGTGGCGATCCTGTTCCTGCGCAACCAGATCAAGCCGATCCTGCGGCTTGCCGACGCGGCGGAAAGTTTCGGCAAGGGCCGTGACGCGCCGAATTTCCGGCCGCGCGGCGCGACCGAGGTGCGGCGCGCGGCACGCGCCTTCATTGAAATGAAATCGCGTGTCGAGCGCACGATTGAACAACGCACCACGATGCTGGCGGGCGTGTCGCATGACCTGCGCACGGTGCTGACGCGCTTCAAGCTCGAACTCGCGATCATCGGCGACAGTCCCGAGGTAGAGGCCATGAAGCGCGACGTCGATGAAATGAGCCGGATGCTGGAGGCCTATCTCGCCTTCGCGCGGGGCGATGCCGGCGAGCAGTCCGAGCCGACCGACATGGCGATGTTCCTCGATGAACTGAAACTCGACATGGAACGCCATGGCCACAGCGTCACGTCGGTGTTTCACGGTCAGCCGGTCGTCACCGTGCGGCCCAACGCATTCAAGCGCTGCATTTCAAATCTCGTGTCGAACGCCGCGCGGTTCTCGAAATCCATTTCCATGACGGGGCACCGCGATCACCGCTGGCTGACCGTGACGGTGGACGATGACGGCCCCGGCATTCCGGCGCAGATGCGTGAGGATGTGTTCAAGCCGTTCCTGCGGCTCGACGATGCGCGCAATCAGGATGAGGGCGGAACGGGACTTGGACTGGCGATTGCCCGCGACATCGCGCGCTCGCATGGCGGCGACATCACACTCGGCGACAGTCCGCTCGGCGGATTACGGGCGACGGTGCGGGTGCCTGTTTAGGGCGTGATCCCGAAAAAGCCTGCCCCGGACCTGATCCGGGGTGGATGCCGGTTTTCGGATTAGATCACGCCCCACTCAAACTAAGACTTCTCCGGCTCGCCATCCCAGTAGTCGATATTGTTCTCGTGCCGGCCGATGTGGCGGAAGTGCTGCGGCTTGCCCTCGGCATCGGCGAATTCTCCGAACACGCCGAACTTCTTGCTTTCGGGATAGTCGCTGATGTCCGGGGTGATCCGCGTCGAGACGGCGAGAAACTTCAGCTCTTCATCGGACGTGTTGACGATCTGGTGTGCAGTTTCCGGCCCGCCGGGCGGGCAGCAGACGACGTCGCCGGCCTTCAGCGGGTGGCGTTCATGACCGATGCGCAGCTCTCCGGTGCCGGAAAGGATGAAAAACATTTCCTCGTTGGCGCGGTGGCTGTGCAGGGGGAAGCCCTGCTTGCGCGGCGGAATGACGGTGACGTTATAGCCGAGCTTCTGGGCACCCAGCCTGCGTCCGATATCGCCGAGCTTGGCCTGGTAGTCCTCGCGCGCATTGACCCCGGCCGGCCAGCCGGCGTTGTGGCCCCAGGCGCGGAATTCAACATCGGCAATATTGAGAACGGGACGCGGCATTCGTCTCTCCTGATTCAATCAGGAGCGGTTGTAGCATTCCGCGCATAAAATCGCGTGCGGCTTCGGTGGTTTAGGCGGCTTCGGCCGCTTCATCGTTCATGTGGCGCCGCCGCCGCCCACGGCCGGGCTTGGGCACAAAGCGGCATAGCCCATCGAGGAAGGTGACGTAGCGTTCGCCATTTGCCAGCGCGCGGTCGAGCGCCGCCATGGTGCGGGTGTTGTCGTCATCGTCGTCGGCGAATGTCATCACGACGCGCGCAAACAGGATCGCGAGCCCTTGTGCCCGGATCATCCCCTTGGGACCTGCGCAAGGAATACCCGCCGTCGTCAGCATCCATTGCTGCGAGCGCACCGCCATGGCGTTGAGCGCAAGCGCCAGTCCCGGATTGCGGGAGGCGGATTTCAATAACGAACGCAGCGCGTTGCGATCGGGCGCCATCGCCTCAAGGCGGCGCATCAGCACGTCGAACAGCCGGTCGCGCGCCGTCTCGTCTGCCATGTCGCCATCGCCGCCGGACAGCACGGCGCGGTCGATCATCTTCACATGACCGGCGAGGATCGCGAGCGTCGAGTTGAATTCCTGGCGCAGGTCCGCGAGCGAGATATCCGCCTGCGTGGCCACATCGGCTAAGCCGATCTGTTCGAACGGCTTTTCGGAAAGCAGGTCCATGAACGCGCCGATGATTGCTTCGCGGGTATTCGCTGCGGCTGGCCGCTTGGGCGCGGCGGCTTTGCGGCGAGGAGCGGCGCGAGACGGGGCTTTGCGGCGTGTGGATTTACGGGCCATGACGGGCCTCCCATCGGGCTAATACAATACCAGCCTAATGTAAGGTGTCCACGGTGACTATTCCAAGGCGTCTGCCGGCTTGGCCGCGGCGGAATAAGCGTCTGCGACGCGCTTTTCCGGACTTAGCTGCCCAATTCCCGTGAACGCTTGGCGGCTGCTGCGATTGCTTTTTTCATCAGCGGGTCGAGGCCGTCGGATCCCATCAGCACCTCCAGCGCGGCGGCTGTAGTGCCGCCCGGCGAGGTGACGTTCTTGCGCAAGGTCGCGGCGTCGTCGCTGGAGAGGTGCAGCAGTTCGCCGGAACCGGCAACGGTGACGCGCGCGAGCTTTTCGGCGAGGTCGGGCGGCAGGCCCGCCGCCGCACCCGCCTTGGCGAGTGCTTCCGCCAGCAGGAACACATAGGCCGGGCCGGAGCCGGACACGGCTGTGACGGCATCCATCAATGCCTCATCCGAAATCCACTCGACCGCGCCGGCCGCCGCCAGCAACAGGTCTGCGGCGTGGCGTTGTGCCGGCGTCACTTGCGCATTCGGCACGACGACCGTGATGCCGCGCCCAATCGCCGCCGGTGTGTTCGGCATCGAACGCACGATGGCGGTGCCGGGAGGCAACCCGTCCTGCAGGAATTTGAGCGTCTTGCCCGCCATGATCGAGACGGCGACCGTCGCAGGCGAGATGAACCGCGCCAGTGACGGCATTGCGTTGGCGGCGGCCTGCGGCTTGATCGCGATGACAACGACAGCAGCCTGGATCGCGCCGCCTTCAGGATTGATCTTCAACCCGCGTGCACCATAGCGCACGACCTGCAGCGACGGCTGCGGCTCGATAACCACGACCTTCGCCGGATCGAGCCCGCGCGCGACCCAGCCGTCCAGCATGGCGGCGCCCATCTTGCCGGCGCCGACCAGGACAACTGTCCCCGCGATGTCTTTCAGTGAAGTCTCTTTGCTCACAGCAAAGGTTTACGCCGCACCGACCGTCTCGAACAAGGTGGCATCGAGCGATTCACGCGCGGTTTTGCCGGCCCAGGCGACGAACTGGAACGCCTGGTAGTAGCGTTCGCAGGCGTCCACCGCGACAGCCAGCAGCGCCTCGCACTGGGTATCGGTCGCCATGTTGCCGCCGGCCAGCATCAGCGACTGCCGGAACATGACAAGGCCGTCCTTGTTCCAGTGATCGAAGTGGCCGATCCAGAGTTGTTCGTTGACCATGCACACCAGTTCGGCCATCTCAGTGCGCCGCTTCGTCGGTGCCTTCATGTCGAAGGCGCAGGCGATGTGCATCGCCTCGATGTCGCACATCCAGGTGAACGATACCTGATAGTCCGCGCCGGTTCCGGCGACGGTCAGGGTGACTTCGTCTTCGGTGGAGCGCTCGTAGTCCCATTCGCGCATCAGCGCGAGACGTTCGACGGCATCGAGGGGATTGTATGGGGGAGTCCGCATCAATTCGACGAGAGACATCGTAAGTACCTGCCGCTGGCCCGCTGCGCCGCACGCAACAAGGCGATTTGTGTTTGAAAACGACGTACGCTCGACTTCACGCGTACGCGACACAACGGTAAGTCCACCTTGAAACCCGGCCACTATGTCGCGGCCTCGGCACCCTTGGGGGAATTGACCCGGCTACTCCGAATCACTTGTGATCCGACTTTAGCTCTCCGATTCAGGTCCGCCAAAACGTGGCTGACATGTCGGTAGTCTGTGATTTGCGAGAATCTGACAATGCGGGCGGTGAATCCGTCCACAGCCAAGTGAGTCGCATTGTGCGACAAACTGACTCAGTGGGAGTCGTCGGGGCGTTCGTGACTCTTTTTGAGTCATTTTGACTCTTTTCGAGTCATTCCGGAGTCAAAACCGGAATCGAATACCGCGCCTAATCGAACAGGCTCGACACCGAACGCTCTTCCGCCGTGCGCTCGATCGCTTCGGCGATCAGGGTCGCAATCGACAGGACGCGGATGTTGCTGGCGCCGAGCACCGCCTCGGTCGGCTGGATCGAGTCCGTAATCACCAGTTCCTTGATGCGCGAACCCGTGATGCGGGCAACAGCGCCGCCGGATAGCACGCCGTGGGTGAGATAGGCCGACACATCCGCCGCGCCGTTCTCCAGCAGGGCGTCGGCGGCGTTAATCAAGGTGCCGCCGGAGTCGATGATGTCGTCGACGAGAATGCAGGTGTAGCCCTTCACTTCGCCGATGACGTTCATCACTTCGGACTCGCCGGCGCGTTCGCGCCGCTTGTCGATGATGGCGAGCGGGGCGTTGATGCGTTTGGCAAGGCTGCGGGCACGCACCACGCCGCCGACGTCCGGCGACACCACCATCAGCTTGGAGAGGTCGAAGCGTTCGCGGATGTCGCGCACGATCACCGGGGCGGCAAACAGGTTGTCGGTCGGAATGTCGAAGAAGCCCTGGATCTGTCCGGCGTGCAGGTCGAGCGTCATGACGCGGTCGGCGCCGGCGTTGGTAATGAGGTTGGCGACGAGCTTGGCCGAGATGGGGGTGCGGGGGCCTGGTTTGCGGTCCTGCCGGGCGTAGCCGAAGTAGGGAAGGACTGCCGTGATGCGCCGCGCCGACGAACGGCGGAGCGCGTCGATGATGATGAGCAGCTCCATCAGGTGGTCGTTGGCGGGGAACGAAGTCGATTGCAGCACGAACACGTCCGCGCCGCGCACGTTCTCGAGAATTTCGACGAAGATTTCCATGTCGGCGAAGCGCCGGACCACGGCCTTGGCGAGCGGGCGCTTGAGATGGGCCGCAATCGCTTTCGCCAGGCGGGGATTCGAATTGCCGGCAACGAGTTTGATCGCCCCGTTATCGCCAGACATCGCCATTCCCCTGTGCCTTGATGGAGTTACTTAGAGCGCCGTGTGTGAGAGTGGCAACCGCTTTTTGGTGCATGGACGATTGCGAAAAGACATGCAGGGCCGCGTTTGACTAACAAGCAGGCCGCCGGGCTGGCAATAAGGCCGATCCGTTGTCCCGAGGCTTTTTGGGGCGCTGAAAGCGCCTGTTTTAATGCCGGCCGACCAGCGAAGCCTGGGTCGTCATGCCCGCGGTGCTGGCAATGGCCGGGCCGGGCGCGGCGGGCGGTGAAACGGCGGGCGGCTGGGGTTCTGCCGGACTGGTCAGGAAATTTGCCAGCTGGGCCATGCCGTCACGGGCGATGCGCTGCATGGTCTGGTCGTCGGCGGCAGCCCAGCCGCGCCTTGGACTGGTGGCCTGTTCTTCGCCGGTAATGCGCAATGTGCGCTGCTGCTGGCTGTCATAAACGTCCCAGACCCATGCAATCGTGGTCCGCTTTCTCTGGATCAGGGCGGAGGCATAGCCGCGAATGCGGTATTGCGACGGGCCGCTGCGCGAGACGACCGCGAGCTGGCGCGTTTCCGCTTCCTGCGAAAGCAACTGGACGAGTTTCTGGAATTGATAGGACGGCAGGCCGTCGATGGATTCAAAGGCGACGGTTGCGCCGCGTGGCTGCGCTGCGGCAGCCGTCGCGCCGGTCGTCTCGGTCGTCGTGCAGCCGCCAGACAATGCGCCAAGCGCAATGGCAGCCGCGATGCCGAAACACAGGCGAACATTTACGCGAATGTTTTTTCGCCGGGCTAACGGCCCAGCCGACGAACGCAACATAGACGGTCCCCGTCAGGGCGAATTGCCCTGTGGCGGGCGGCTTGCGGTGATGCCGATGTACGTCCCCCGGCATTCCGCGCGTTCTCGCCCGCACGCCAGAACGGGTACCGGCAAATGCCGGCAAGGTCCATCAAAATTAAGGCTTTGTTAA
This sequence comes from Hyphomicrobiaceae bacterium, assembly GCA_947472885.1. GTDB lineage: Bacteria > Pseudomonadota > Alphaproteobacteria > Rhizobiales > Xanthobacteraceae > CANJBX01. The sequence goes on along the minus strand of CANJBX010000034.1, from coordinate 17,340 downwards.
CCATACGCCGGCGTTTTGCGGCCCTTTTGGGCGGCTCCAGCAGCAGCGGATTACGCCGACAGGACAATCGAATTGATGTGCCGGCCGTAGTCGGCCTCGCCGCGATGGGTGGTGCGGCGGTAGCTGTAGAAACGCGCCGGGTCGGCATAGGTGCAGAGCGCGAGATTTTCGAACGCGACGCCGGCACGCGCGAACCGCGAGCCGATGTAGCCCGGCAGATCGAACATCGCGTGGCCCGCCTGCGCCGATGGCGTGAAGAATTTTTCGTTGGCGGCATTTTCCGCCACGAAACGCTCGACCAGTTCCTGCCCGACTTCGTAATTTCTCTGGCTGATCGTCGGGCCGAGCGCGCCGACGATATTTTTCTTCTGTGCGCCGAGTTTTTCCATCGCCGCAATCGCCGCTTCGATCACGCCGGTCAACGCGCCGCGCCAGCCGGCATGGGCCGCGCCGATCACGCGCGCGTTGGCGTCAGCCAACAGCACCGGCCCACAGTCGGCGGTGGCGATGCCGATGGCCAGGTTATTTGCTTTTGTCACGATGGCGTCTGCCTTCGGCCGCTGGTCCTGCGGCCATGGCGCGTCGGCGACGACGACTTCCGGCGAATGGATCTGGTAGGCGGTGAGGAAGTTCTCCGGCGTACAGCCAAGCGCCGCCGCCATGCGCTTGCGGTTTTCAATCACATGATCGCGCGTGTCGTTCGACCCGGTGCCGCCGTTGAGCGAAGCATAAATGCCGTCCGAGACGCCGCCCTCGCGGGTGAAGAACCCGTGGCGGATGCCGGGTTGGGCGGAGAGGTTGTTCGCCTGCAACAGCATTCTCGTGTCCTCGCGTGGCGTGATGCTTTGTGACGCGACCAGACCTAGGCGTCAAATCCCGGCAGTGCCGGCAAGTCCTTTTGCGCGGCGCCCAGCACCTTGAACAGGTGGCCCATGCCGGTTTTTTCCATGGCCGTCAGGCGCTCAAGCGCGGCGTCGATGGCTTTTGCGCCACTGGCGTCGGTGTTGGCCTTCAGTGCCGTGGCGCGGGTGGCGATGCCGAGCCGCTTGAGAAACGTTCCCTGGTCAAGCGGCTTCTCCGCGCGCGCGCCCATGCTTGAGATAGCGTCGGCAAGCGCCTCGAAATCGACATGTGCGGTGAGATCGGCAAGTCCGGGCGAGGCCAGCGGATCGGCAAACTTGTGCGACCGCACTGCCTGAAACGTATCGCCGACGGCGCTTCTGGTGTGGCCGTAATCGACGACAAGCGCCGCGCCATGGCGCGACACCCGCCGTCCAAGCTCAAGCGCGCTGTAGGGCGAGCGCCATTCGAAGATGCTGCCTTCCGGTGCAAGGCGGGCGTCAAACGGGATGGTTTCTTCGAACGCCGTCAATGGATCTGGAGCGCATCCGAATTGCAACTTGTCGCCGGTGCCGATTTCAACCGTGCGCTCATGCCACGCATTGCCGTGCTTGATCGCCTGCCTGACCGGCAGCGCATCGAAGAATTCATTGGCGAAGTAGATCGAGGGAATTTTCGGCACGTTGTCGAGCCTGTCGTCCCAGACGATGCTCTTGCCGGCATCGCTGAGCTTCTCGCGCTGGCGCTCGCGCAGCGCCGGACTTGTCTCGACGAGGTGTACCGAAATCGCTTCGTCGAATGCGGGCAGGATTTTCGCGGCGCGCAGAATGTCCGCCATCATGGTGCCGCGGCCGGGACCGAGTTCAACGAGGCAGATACGGTTCGGCGTGCCCATCGACTGCCACACCGACGCCGCCCACAGGCCGATCAGTTCGCCGAACATCTGGCTGATTTCCGGCGCGGTGGTGAAGTCGCCGGCCTGGCCGAGCGGATCGCGCGTGGCGTAATAGCCGTGCTGCGGATGCGACAGGCACAGTTCCATGTATTGCGAAACCGGCATCGGCCCCGCGATGCGGATGAGGCGGCGGATTTCTGTTTTGACAGGCGAGGTGGCGTCCAGCACCGCGGCCACCGTCACGCTGTGCGCGCGGGTTTGCGCATCGCCACCACGGCGAAGCCAACACCGGCGAGAAACAACGGCACCGAAAGAACCATGCCCATCGTCATGCCGCCCCACAAAAAGCCAAGCTGCGCGTCAGGTTCGCGGAAGAATTCGCCGCATGAGCGCAGCACGGCATAGAACATCGCAAACAGGCCGATAATGAGGCCCGGCCGGCGCAGCGCACCCATGCGGATGGCGATGTAAAGCAGGACGAACAGCAGCGCGCCTTCCATCGCCGCTTCGTAAAGCTGGCTCGGATGGCGCGGGATCGGGCCGCCGTTCGGAAACACCATCGACCACGGCACGTCCGGCGCCGGGCGGCCCCACAATTCGCTGTTGATGAAGTTGGCGAGGCGGCCAAGGAAGATGCCGATGGGTCCGGCGGCACAGGTGAGGTCGCCGAGCGAGCCGATGGAAATGTTGCGCTTCCAGCCGAACAGTACGACGGCGAGAACGCAGCCGAGAAATCCGCCGTGGAACGACATGCCGCCCTTCCACACTTCGAGCATTTCCATCGGGTTCGCGATGAAATGCGGGAAATTATAGAACAGCACGTAGCCGATGCGGCCGCCGAGGATGATGCCGAGCGTCACCCAGACGATGAAGTCGTCATAGTCGAGCACGGTCAGCGGCGCCTTGCCGTCCCAGTATTGCTGGGTGCGGATCAATGCGCGGGCATACAGCCAGCCGAGCAGGATGCCGGCGATATAGGCCAGCGCGTACCAGCGCACCGCGAAGGGGCCGACCGAAATGAGTACCGGGTCGATGACCGGAAATGGCAGCACCAAAGTCGGCATTGCGCCTCGCTGCAGTGACGCACACCTTGCGGCGGCGCGGCCGGATTGCCATTGTGTATCGTAATGCGTTGTTGGCGTTGCATACGCGAGCCGGCTGGCCGGATACAAGCGATGTTGGCTCGAAGTGTGGATACTCGAAGTGTGGATAGACGTGTCGAGCGTGTCGGAGAGAACCCATGGTGCAGACGTCGAACCGCTTATTTGACGAAATCGGCCGCCTGATGAACGACGCCACCGGCGTTGCGCAGGGCGTGCGCCGCGAGGTCGATACGGTGTTCCGCACCCAGGCCGAACGCATCCTGCGCGACCTCGATATGGTCCAGCGCGAGGAATTCGAGGCGGTCAAGGAGATGGCCCGGCTGGCGCGCGAGGAAAACGACGCCCTCAAGGCCCGCATTGCCGCCCTCGAGGCCAAGCTCGGCGGCGGCGCCTAGCGGACGAAAGTCCAGTTTTTTCGGGTAGTTAGGGGCGGCGCGGGAGATTCACCACGGCCTCGGGCGTCTGGCCGTCCGGCCATCGTTTCCTTGTCATTGCGGGCCACCTTGTCTATAAGGCCGCCATCCGTGGCTTCATTCACACCCCTGGAGGTTGGCCACGAGGCTGGCCGGGCAACCGGCCGTTTTATTTTCACTGTGAACTCAAGGATTTGAACAATGGCGACCGTCAAGGAACTGAAGGCGACGGCACGAGCTCAAGGCAGCAAGGGGGCTGTCAGGGCTGCGCGTCGCGAGGGCCGCGTGCCCGGCGTGATCTATGGTGACAACCAACCCCCGCTGAGCATCGCCGTCGATGCTGCCGAACTGCAGCAGCGCATTCTGGCCGGCCGCTTTCTCACGACGCTGTACGACGTCGAAGTCGAAGGCAAGAAGCACCGCGTGATTCCGCGCGACTACCAGCTTGAGCCGATGCGCGATGCGCCGATCCACGTCGACTTCATGCGCCTTGGCAAGAACGCCACCATCCGCGTTCGCATTCCGATCCACGCGGTCGGTGCCGAACAGTCGCCGGGCGTCAAGCGCGGCGGTGCGGTCAACATCGTGCTTCACACGATCGAAGTCGTCTGCTCCGCGGAAGCCATTCCGGAGTCGATCGAGGTCGATGTGTCGGGTCTCGAAATCAACCACTCGAAGCATCTGCGTGACGTCAAGCTGCCGGAAGGTGTCAGGCCGCTGGTGAGCCTCGACGCCACGCTCGTGACCGTCGTGCCGCCGTCCGGCTACGCGGAAGAACTCAAGGCTGCCGCCGATGCCGCCGCTGCTGCGACCGCAGCCGCTGCTGCTGCCGCCGCTGCTCCGGCTGCCGGTGCTGCACCGGCCGCAGGCGCTGCGCCTGCTGGCGGTGGGGACAAGAAGTAAGCCACGGCCCGGGCCGCGGCCATGCGTCTCGTCGTCGGACTCGGAAATCCGGGGGCGCGATACGCAGGCAATCGCCACAACATCGGGTTCATGGCGACCGAAGCCATTGCACACCGCCACGGCCTTCCGCCGTGGCGGCGTCGCTTTCAGGGCGTCGCAACCGAAGGCCCGATGGGAAGTGGCCGCGCCATCCTGCTGATGCCGGGCACGTTCATGAACGAGTCGGGCCGTGCGGTGGCGGAAGCCGCGCAGTTCTACAAGTTGAGTGCGGACGACATCATCGTGCTGCATGACGAAATCGACCTGCCGCCGGCCAAGCTGCGCGTCAAGACCGGCGGCGGCAACGCCGGACACAATGGCCTTCGCTCGATCACGGCGCATATCGGCAACGAGTATCGCCGCGTGCGCATCGGTGTCGGCCGTCCTGTTGAAAAGGACGACGTGCACAATCACGTCCTCAGCGATTTCGCCAAAAGCGAACGCGCCTGGGTTTCGGCGCTGTGCGACATCATCGCCGACAATGCGAAGATGATCGTGGATGGCGACGACGCGGGGTTCCAGAACAAGGTTCACCTCGCGATGCACGCCAAGGGTTTCCACGACACCAAGGACGAAGACTAGTTCCGCCATTCACGGCGCATCAATTCAGGCATATCAAGTCAGGACTCGCCACCATGGGTTTCAAGTGCGGCATCGTCGGCCTGCCGAACGTCGGAAAATCGACGCTGTTCAACGCGCTCACCGCGACGGCGGCGGCGCAGGCGGCGAACTACCCGTTCTGCACGATTGAGCCGAATGTTGGCGACGTTGCGGTGCCCGACCCGCGGCTCGACTCGCTTTCCAGGATCGCCAAGTCCGCGCAGATCATTCCGACGCGGCTGACGTTCGTCGATATCGCCGGCCTTGTGCGCGGCGCATCGAAGGGCGAAGGGCTCGGCAACCAGTTCCTCGCCAACATCCGCGAAGTCGATGCGGTCGCCCATGTGGTGCGCTGTTTCGAGGACGGCGACATCACCCACGTCGAAGGCAAGATCGATCCGGTCGCCGACATCGAGACCATCGAGACCGAACTGATGCTGTCCGACCTCGAAAGTCTTGAGAAGCGGATCGACGCGCTTGAGAAGAAGGCCAAGGGCGGCGACAAGGAAGCCAAGGAAACGGTCGATCTCGTCAACCGCACGCTGGTGCTGCTGCGTGAGGGCCGCCCGGCGCGCATGGTCGAGCGCAAGCCGGAAGAGGAAAAGCTGTTCCGTTCGCTTGGCCTGTTGTCCTCCAAGCCCGTTCTCTATGTCTGCAACGTCGAGGAAGCCGCGGCGGGCGAGGGTAACGCGTTCTCCGCAAAGGTGTTCGAACTTGCGAAAAAGGAAGGCGCGGGTTGCGTCGTCATTTCAGCCAAGATCGAATCCGAAATTTCCGTGCTGCCGGAATCCGAGCAGGCCGACTACCTTGAAGCCGTCGGCCTCAAGGAGCCGGGCCTCAACCGCCTCATCAGCGAAGGCTACAAGCTGTTGCACCTCGTAACCTACTTCACGGTTGGTCCCAAGGAAGCGCGCGCCTGGACGATCACGCAAGGCACCCGCGCGCCGGCTGCTGCCGGCGTCATCCACACCGATTTCGAACACGGCTTCATCCGCGCCGAAACCATCGCCTGCGACGACTATCTCAAGTACGGCGGCGAAGCCGGTGCGCGCGACGCCGGACGTTTTCGGCTTGAAGGTAAGGAATACGTTGTCGCCGACGGCGACGTGTTGCACTTCCGGTTCAATACCTAGCTTCAGCCATTTAACGCTGCCGCGACAGTGTTGAGGATTTAGCCGGTCTTTCAGATACGGCGTGGGATGGGTAGAGCGCAGCGAAACCCCTCACGCACATTCCCTGCAAGGGCTTTCGATGGGTTTCGCTGCGCTCTACCCATCCTACATTTACTAATGATTGATCTGTCCTAGTAAGGCCAAAAGCGCGACGCAATAAAAATTGCTAACACTAAGGGCGACAGAGCAACTGGCAGAGCGTAACCAAACTTTACCGCTTTCCAGGAAAGCCAGGAAACGCCGAACATCACTAACGCAAACGGAACCCCGCTTAGCCGCCAGTTTGGTTCAGTAATGAACACGAATAGAGCTAGGGCGATGCCGACTGCGGCGTACAACAGCGCAACAGTGAAGCCAATTTTCGTTGTCACAGCTCTACATCTCGATGCGGTTGCGCATCGCGCCGAGGTGGTCGTTGATGCGGAACGTCACCAGCACGAATTCGCAGCCGATGCGCACGCCGAGAATGCCGGCGAACGCGCCGATGACGCTCACGGCCATCATCATCACGGCGGCCACAGGGCTGAACTGCAGGAGTTGCAGGGCCGAGGCCATGCCGGTGAGCCCCGCCAGCACCAGCAGAATGACGGTCAGTGTATAGAATGTGCGGATGGCGGCAGGGGCGATAAACCGTTCCCACTGCAACAAATCGCGGACATCGAACATGCGGCGTGTCTCCTGCTTCCCACTTCGGCGGCGGCGCGGGGAGAGTGCCCCTCCCGGCGCGCAGGGTCAACGCGGCCAACTGCACTTGCGTGCCGGCTGCGATTGACGCCCGCCCCGGCGGCATCTAGGGAAAACGGGTTCCGGCGAACCAAGAGGCGCCCGTGTCCAAGCTGTATTTCGAAGATTTTACCGTGGGTGACGTCGCCGAGTATGGCGAGAAGCTGGTGACGGCTGAAGAGATCAAGGAATTCGCCGCCGAATTCGATCCGCAGCCGATGCACCTCGACGAGGAAGCTGCGAAGAAAACGCTGGTCGGCGGGCTGTGCGCCTCGGGCTGGCATTCCTGCTGCATGATGATGAAGATCGTCGCCGACGGTTATCTGCTCAATTCGTCTTCGATGGGCGCGCCGGGTGTCGAGGAGATCCGATGGCTTGCGCCGATCCGGCCGGGCGACCGGCTGCGCGTGAGAACCACCATTCTGGAAAAGCGCGAACCGAACAGCCGGCCTGATTTCGGCTTCGTGCGGACCAGGTTCGAGGTACTCAACACCACCGGCGCCTGCGTGATGTTTTCGATCACCAGCCTGATGTTCGGGCGGCGCACGCCGCGCGCAGCGCAATAGGTGGCCGATGAAATATTTTGAAGACGTCGTTATCGGCACCCGCACTGAACTTGGCAGCTATACGTTCGATGCCGAGTCGATCAAGGCGTTCGCGCGCAAGTACGACCCGCAGGCTTTCCACATGGACGAGGAAGCTGCCGCGCGTTCGCATTTCGGCAAGCTCGTTGCATCGGGCTGGCACACCGCTGCCGTCAGCATGCGGCTAGTTGTGGACGGCACCCGGCGTGCAAACGCAAACCAGAAGGGCGACATTCTCAAGAGTGGTCCGTCGCCCGGCGTGCGCGATGTCCGCTGGCACAAGCCGGTTTATGTGGGCGATACGATCAGCTACGCGACCGAGATCGTCGAGCTGCGCGAAGTGTCGCGGCCGGGCTGGGGGCTGATGCTGACAAAAAGCACCGGCACCAACCAGCACGGTGAAATAGTGTATTCCGCGCAGGGTGCGGTGTTCGTCGAGCGCAGGCCGAAGTAGGGTTGGCTGCATGAGCGTTGCAGCCAACCAGAACGCCCAGACTGAACCTGCAACACCCGCCAGCAGCAAACGCGCGCTCGGCGTCGCGAGTGGCGTGCATGCGCTGCAGGACGGTTACACCGATCTCGTCTACGTCATGCTGCCGATCTGGCAGGCCGAGTTCGGGCTTGCCTATGGCGCCATCGGCATGTTGCGCGGCCTGTTCGTCGGCGCGATGGCGGGTTTTCAAATTCCCGCGACGATGCTGGCCAGAAAAGTAAACGCCGCCGTCGTGCTGGCAGGCGGTGCGGCGTTGACGGGCATAAGTTACATGCTCGCGGGTTTCAGCGGCGGGCTGACGGTTTTGTTCGTCGCGCTGGCGCTGGGCGGTCTGGGTGCGGCGACGCAGCATCCGCTCGCATCATCGCTGGTCGCGGGCGCCTATCCCGGCAAGGCTGCGCTCAAGGCGCTTGGCACCTACAATTTTGCCGGCGATATCGGAAAGATGACGCTGCCGGCGCTGGTGTCGGTGATGCTGCTGGCGATGTCATGGCGCAGCACGCTGATGACCGTGGGCTTGCTCGGCATCGCAGCGGGAATTGCAATTCTGGTGCTGGCGCGGCGTCAGCCGTTTGGCGAAACGGCCGCGAAGGAATCTGCAGCCGTTGCTGCGCCCGGCGTGGCGTCGAAGCGGGGCTTCTCGCTGCTCCTGTCCATCGGCGTGATCGACAGCGCGACCCGCATGGGCTTTCTCACCTTCCTGCCGTTCCTGCTGACGGCGAAAGGCGCGAGCCTTCCGACCATCGGCCTGGCGCTGACGCTGGTGTTCGCGGGCGGCGCTGCCGGCAAACTGATCTGCGCCTACATCGGTGCGCGCATCGGCGTCATCGCCACGGTGTTCCTCACCGAAGGGCTGACAGCCATCGCGATCCTTGCATTGCTCCCGCTGTCGCTTGAGGCTGGGATGTTCCTGCTGCCGGTCATCGGTATCGCGCTCAATGGAACGTCGAGCGTGCTGTATGGATCGGTGCCGCTGTTCGTCACGCAGGAGCAACGTTCGCGCGCGTTCGGGATTTTCTACACCGGCACCATTGGTTCCGGTGCGCTCTCGCCGGTGTTGTACGGCCTCATTGGCGATGCGCTCGGCATTCCGGTGACGCTGGCGCTGGTTGCCTTTGTCGTGCTGCTTACCTTGCCGCTCGCGCTGGCGATCCGCCCGCAGCTCGCGGCGGCCCAGATGCAATAATCCGGCGCATTATTCGCCGCATTTTTTTGCAATCCGCCCGGCTTGCGAAGCATGGAACGTATCCCCAAGTACCTTTGAGATCCGGGGCATCACTATGACGGATACTTTGACACCTGACGCCGCGCCGATTGACTTGCTCAAGCTCGTCGCTTTCGACGGCGAAGACCTTGAGATCGTGTCCGCGCATTTGCAGGACGCGGTGGTCGTCGTCAGCGACATCATCTGGCTGCCCCTGGAAAAGCGCCTCGTCATTGCGCTTAACCGTTTCGACTGGATCGGCGCGCTGGCGGCGAAGCCGGCGTGCCGCCGCCGCCGCGCGGCGCTGCGGCTCGAAGTCGAGTGCATCGAGGCGGAATTGGCCGATCTGGGGCCGGCCTGGGCGGCCGTGCGGTGTCCGGGACACCCCGAAGCAGCTACGACCAGCCCGGTCTGATCGCCGGGGTTGACGGTTTTGCCCCCGCGCGTCATTGACCGGGGGTAACAGGACCTTGCCATGCCGACCCGTCTCGATACGCGCAGCCCCGATTTTGACGCCAGATTTCAGGAATTTCTGGGCGCGAAGCGCGAGTCCTCGCAGGACGTCGAAGCCGCCGCGCGTGGCATCATCGCGGACGTGGTGGCGCGGGGCGACGCGGCGCTGGTCGAACTGACGCGCAAGTTCGACCGCATGGAAGTTGACGCCGCCGGATTGCGCGTGACGGCGGCAGAACTCGATGAGGCCGCCGGCAAGTGCGACCCGCGCGCGGTCGACGCACTGAAGTTCGCGCGCGACCGTATCGAGGCCTATCACCTGCGTCAGGTGCCGAAGGACGAACGCTTCACCGATGCGCTCGGCGTCGAGCTTGGCTACCGCTGGACGGCGATTTCGGCGGCGGGTCTCTACGTGCCGGGCGGCACCGCGGCGTATCCTTCATCGGTGCTGATGAATGCGGTGCCGGCGAAAGTCGCGGGCGTGCCGCGCATTGTGATGGTGGTGCCTGCGCCGGACGGCAAGCTCAATCCGCTGGTGCTGGCGGCTGCGAAACTCGCGGGTGCCGACGAAGTCTATCGCATTGGCGGCGCGCAGGCGGTGGCCGCGCTTGCCTATGGCACGGCGACGATCAAGCCGGTCGATAAAATCGTAGGTCCGGGCAATGCCTACGTCGCAGCGGCGAAGCGTCTGGTGTTCGGCAAGGTCGGCATCGATATGATCGCAGGCCCCTCGGAAGTGCTTATTCTCGCCGACGGCGATGCCAATGCGGACTGGATCGCGGCGGACCTGCTGGCGCAGGCCGAGCATGATGTTGCCGCGCAATCCATTCTGATTACCAACAGCGCGAAGCTGGCCGATGACGTCGAGAAAGCGGTTGTCTCGCAACTCAAGACGCTGCCGCGTGCGGCCGTCGCCGGTGCGTCGTGGCGGGACTTCGGCACCATCATCCTCGTGCGCGATCTTGCGCAGGCGATCCCGCTGGTCGATGCGGTGGCGCCGGAGCATCTCGAAATCGTCACCGCGAATGCCGAGCAGCTCTCCGACAAGATCCGCAACACCGGCGCGATCTTCATTGGCGCGCACACGCCGGAAGCGATTGGCGACTATGTCGCTGGCTCAAATCATGTATTGCCGACGGCGCGTTCGGCGCGCTTCTCGTCGGGGCTCGGTGTGATCGACTTCATGAAGCGCACCTCCATTCTCAAGTGCGGCCCGGATCAACTCGCCGCGCTGGCGTCGGCAGCGATCGCGCTCGGGGAGGCGGAAGGGCTCGACGCCCACGCGCGTTCGGTGGCGATACGGCTTAACCGGCGATGAGCGGGGACGGACCATCCCCGCTGCCGCGTCACCTCGTGAAGGTGACGCTGGATGAAGCGTCGATTGGCCGTTCCAACCCCGATGTCGAACACGAGCGTGAAATCGCGATCTACGATCTGCTCGAGGAAAATGTCTTTCTGCCCGCGGGCCACGAAGACGGGCAGTTCGAACTCGCGCTTTCCATCGTGGACAAGCGGCTGGTGTTCGATATTCGCCGGTCTGGCGGCGAGCCTGTCATGGCGCATCACCTGTCGCTGACGCCGCTGCGCCGCGTCGTCAAAGATTATTTCATGGTCTGCGACAGCTACTATCAGGCGATCAAGACCGCGAGCCCGAACCAGATCGAGGCCATCGATATGGGCCGCCGCGCGCTGCACAACGAAGGCTCCGAACTGCTGATGGAGCGGCTGGCGAGCAAGATTGCCGTCGATCCCGGTACGGCGCGGCGGTTGTTCACCCTCATTTGCGTGCTGCACTGGAAGGGCTGAACGATGCAGCCACGCGTGCGGCCGCAGGCCGTCCTGTTCGCCTGCGGACTGAATGCCGTGCGCTCGCCGATGGCGGCGGCGCTGTGCAAGCACCTGTTCGGCGCCGATACCTATGTCGCGTCCGCCGGCGTGCGCCGGGGTGAACTCGATCCGTTTGCCGTTGCCGTCATGGACGAACTCGGTCACGATATTTCGAAGCATAAGCCCATGACCTTCGAGGAACTTGAAGACTGGGAAGGCCTGAACTTCGACCTCATCATCACGCTGTCGCCGGAGGCACACCACAAGGCGATTGAACTCACCCGCACGGTCGCGGCCGCTGTCGAATACTGGCCGACGACGGATCCGACCGACGCCGAAGGCAGCCGCGAACAGCGGCTCGACGCCTATCGTGCGGTGCGCGATCAGCTGATGGCGCGCATCAAGGCGCGATTTGACGGATTGCCGCGCGGAAACGAGTAATTTTTCAGCGGGTTAGCTGCTGCACAGGAACCGCCCCCGCCAGTTGTGATTGGCCCAAGACTCCGCTAGCTTCCGCGCCCATCATGGGTAGCTGCGTGGCGCTCCCGTCAATCCCGGCACTCAGGAAGATGCGGCGACAGAAATCATGATTGGCCGTCCAAAACTGGTTCTTGCTTCGGGATCGCCGCGCCGTCTGGCGCTGATCAATCAGGCCGGCATCGAGCCGGACCTGCTGCTGCCAGCCGACGTCAACGAAACGCCGAAACGCGGCGAGCTGCCGCGCAGTTGCGCCACCCGCCTGGCGCGCGCCAAGGCGGATGCCGCGCTGGTTGCCGTGCGCAGCGACGAAGACCTCAAGGGCGCGTTCATTCTTGCCGCCGATACGGTGGTTGCCGTCGGCCGCCGCATCTTGCCCAAAGCGGAATTACTCGACGAAGCGGCGCAGTGTCTGCGTCTTCTTTCGGGCCGTAACCATCGTGTCTTTACCGGCATCTGTCTGGTGACGCCGCGCGAGGGTTTCCGTCAGCGCCTCGTCGAAACCAAGGTGCGCTTCAAGCGCCTGTCGGATCAGGACATCGAAGCCTATCTCGCGTCGGGCGAATGGCGCGGCAAGGCGGGTGGCTACGCGATCCAGGGCCTCGCCGGCACCTTCGTCGTCAAGATGGTGGGCTCGTACACCAACGTGGTGGGCCTGCCGCTTTATGAGACCGCGGCGCTGCTCGAAGGCGACGGCTATCCGGTCCATTTCGGCTGGCTCAATGCGGTCTAGCCGCGAAGCCTTGGCCTGCATGATTACTGACAGCCGCCGGATAGCTTCATGACTGCATCCAGAAAGACGCTGACCTGCGCGATCTGCGGCAAGCCCCAGCTTGAGCAATTCAAGCCGTTCTGCTCGCGGCGCTGTGCCGATGTCGATCTGCACCGCTGGATGGTGGGCGCCTATGCCATCCCGGCGGAGGAGAACGACGACGAGGTGGATTCGCTGCCTGAAAGCTCCTCGCCAAACGGCAAAACGGGCGAAATTAGCCTTTTCCGTCAAGCCATTTAACCGGGGCCGGCGCTGCTGGACAGGCCGGGATCGAGCCTCTATAACGCGGCGCTCCGCCTGCAATGCTTCGCAGGGCCGGGCGCCCAGGTAGCTCAGTTGGTAGAGCATGCGACTGAAAATCGCAGTGTCGGCGGTTCAATTCCGTCCCTGGGCACCATTATGCCCAGCAATTCCAGACTGTTAGATCCGTCCGATTTTATCCGCCTAGTTTACGAATTGCACGTTGCAACCGTAGTGCAACCACGAGCGACAAAAGTAGCAAGTCCGGCCTAGGCAGAGGTCACAGTGCGCCAATGCAACCGCGCCGGCCCAACTGGTACAGCCACCTCAACTCCAAACCAAATTTGCGCCGGCGATTGGACATTAATGGGCGATCCCGCCCCCCTATATGGACAGGCCACCCCCAGGGGGCCGCCCCCTCAGGTTTTCGGTACACACACTGAAACGAGCCATTCAGCACTCTATTGACAAGCCTATAGTCGGCGGGAAGCATGCCTAGAAATTATTAATGGGTAGGGGGACTGTATGGCACTTCGGCGACGTGATTTCCTCGGTAGCTTGCTTGGCAGCGGTGCCTTTGCAACATTCTCTGTCGACAAATTGATGGCGCAGACGACAGACAGTTGGGCTCAGACTGTCTCCAATGCGAAAAAAGAAGGAGCACTGCAAATCTATAGCGTCATTTCGACCGCTGCGGTTGTGGCCGTGAGCAAAGCGTTTGAGAAGAAGACTGGTATCCGTACAGAGTTTCTTGCTGTCGCTAAGCCAAATGAGCTCAGGGAAAAGGTGCGGGTTGAGCAAACAGCAGGACGATTTATTGGTGATGTAATGATAACGACGGTCTCGCAAACGACCGTGATCAGCGCCGAGGATAAAACGATAGCTTCGTTGCCCCAAGTGCCCGGTGCATCGCGGTTGCGCAGCGATTTGAAGACGGATCAGCCAATCCTGCCTATGGCTACAACATTGAGCGGCGTGATGGTCAATACAGGTCTTGTGAAGCCGGGCGAAGAGCCGCGCCGTTGGGCTGACCTAATCGATCCTAAATGGAAGGGGAAAATTATGATGGACGATCCCCGTTCAATTGGTGGCGGCTACTTGATGTTTTATGTGATGTACGAAAAATTGGGTCGGGAATTCACTGAAAAACTCGCCGAGCAACAGCTTCTTTTTACGAATGAGCCGCGAGAAGCTATTCGACGAGTCGCAAGAGGAGAAAAGGCAATCCTAATTCCTGTAACACTTGCCGACACCCTGGACGTAAAGGGGTTGCCGATAAAAGCAATTGTTCCGGAAGAAGGCTGTGTTTTCAATCAGCAGGGAGCGACTTTGCTAAAAAACGCGCCACATCCGAACGCTGCCGCATTGTTTATCGACTATGTGCTGTCAGATGAAGCGCAAGTGATTTTTGCAAGTGCAGGATTAGGCAATGCAAGCGGTGATGTTGCAAAAACAGCGCCGCCCGAGGTAAAGGAATTTGTAACGGCCAAACTTTTCGGTACCATCGACCCACTCAAGCAAAATGAAATGATGGCCAACGCGAGAGCTATCTTTAAATAGCTCAAATATGTTGACTTACAGTTCAAGAATTATTCAGGTTAGCACTTCGGCTTCAAGGAGCGTGCTGATCTGTGCTTCACTATAACCAAGGATTTCTCCAAGTACGTATCGATTGTGTTCGCCGAGCATTGGGGCGGGTCGCTGATATACGGCTGGAGTTTCGGAGAGAGTGTATCGGCTAGCTTCAAACCAAGCTTTTCCCAATTCATCGTGTGGTAGCGCTTGCCAATGCGCGCGATGTTTAAGTTGATCATCGGCGTTCATGTCGCGGCTCGATGAAGCGACATGCGCGGCGACACCATTTTGTTGTAGCTCCTTTTCTGCCTGCGTTGCTGTCCGAGAAGCAGTCCAAGTTTCGATGGCGGTGGTGATGCGGTGTTCTGCTGCTTTGCGTCCTGCCAAGGATAATAACGTCGGATCGCTTTCGAATTCGCGTCCGAGCAATGCTGCTAGCTTGCTCCATGCCGTGTCATTTTGTGCTGCGATAGCGACCCATGGGCTGCACAGGGCTTCCCCATCCTTGCAGCGAAAGACGCCGTGTGGAGCCATGTCATGATCTGCGTTGCCAGAGGCGACGAGCACTGAACCATTGGCGAAAAATTCAGTAATGGCGGGTGCAAGAAATTGAAGGCCGGTTTCGGCCTGGGAAATATCGATGTGGCAACCCTTTCCAGTTGTTCGTCGTGCGTCCAAGGCCGCCAAAAGCATCAAGAGGCTAAATCGAGGGCCGACGTAGTCAGTATAAGGGCCGAAAGGACCGCGAGGCGGGCGTTCGGGCCAGCCGACGAGGTTTTGTACGCCAGCCATGGCGCTACCGAGGTTGCCAAATCCGGCGAGGTTTGCGTAGGGGCCGGTTTGGCCCATCAAAGTTGAACTCACCATGAGCAACGAGGGGTTTATCGTGCTGAGCTCTTTGAAGCCCAAACCCCATTTTTCCATCGTGCCAGCAGAAAATGATTCAACCAGAACATCCCCCCAACGGACCAGATCGCGCAAAACGTCGCGTGCTGCCGGTCGGCTCAAGTCAAGCGATAGGCTTAGCTTTCCAACGTTACAGTTGTGATAGGTTGCGCCGCGTTCTACTCCTCGTTTTCCATCAGAAAATGGGGTCATGCCGCGGGACACATCCATGCGGCGCGCGCTTTCGACGCGAATGACTGAAGCTCCGAATTCTGCAAGTACGCGCCCAACCATGGGCCCGGCGACGACCCACGCCAGATCAACGACTTTCAAATCTTCGAGCGGCCTTTTCACGACACCTCACCTGTGTTTTGTGGATGCGCAGACTGAAACAGTGGACTAAGTACTTCCTCATTATGCTGGCCTAGGCTGGGCGCTGGGCTAAGACGACCGAAGCCATCCAAGGTCATGTGCCCAGGTGCGCCAACAATTGTCCGGGCTTCACTGCCGTGGCCAATGGTTTGAAAAATGCCACGCGCTCTGTAATGAGGATTGAGCGCGACGTCATCGATACGCATTCGTGGCGCAATCAATATTTTCCGAATGATCGACTGTTGGACGAGCTCTTCCCGGGTATAGCGGGCGAGGAAGCGGGCGACTATGCCGCGAGCCCGCTCCATGTCGTCGGTCGTGATTTCGCCGTCTTGGATGCGCTGGTGAATTGAGGTCCAGTCCCAAGTCGCGATGTCTGGATCGCAATCCCCAGTTTCGCGTATCCAATTAAACAAAGCATTTGTAAAGCGACCCGTCCCCGGACCCATGGCGAGATGCAACTCAACAACGCCATCCTTCACATTCCAGCTCTTGCTGCGCTTCGTTGCAGAGCCACTGCCGCTGAGGTCAATTTTGTCTACAGATGCAGCCATGACCGTTGCGGCAAGTTCTGTCTGAAAAAATGTATCACCAACCGTGTCCGAAAGGATTGTTGAAAGTGTAGCTTGCGCAACCGATTGCTGTACCGATATCTCA
Source organism: Hyphomicrobiaceae bacterium (assembly GCA_947472885.1). Taxonomy (GTDB): domain Bacteria; phylum Pseudomonadota; class Alphaproteobacteria; order Rhizobiales; family Xanthobacteraceae; genus CANJBX01. Next base: position 1,113 of record CANJBX010000034.1, on the reverse strand, counting down.
ACGTGTTGACCTAGGCCGGTCGTCAGTCGGCCAAAATGAGCGATCATGGCACCTACCGCGGCATCTGATGCCGCATGCAGATAAGCTTGGGGGACAGAGACGCGGACGGGAGGTAAATTGTCATCGCGTGTACCGAACAGCGCACCGCCCGCTGCCCACATTACAATTTCTGTGTCCTGATAATGAGCCTTGGGCCCAGTGCTTCCGAAAGGGGTAATCGATGTCTGAACTAGCTGCGGGTTTTCTCTGGAAAGTGTACTGAAATCCAAATTGTATTGTTCCAGTTGGCCAACGGGCATTGAATCAAACAGAAAGTGAGCGGTTTTAACCAGGTTGATGAATGCTGCACGATCTTGCTTGTCGGCAATATCCATCACCACGCTACGGCGCCCAGCTGCGTATGTTTTCCAAAGGAAGGAAGTTCCGTCGCTGTCAAGTCGCCCAATGCGACGTGCCGGTGATCCTCCCGGGGGCTCAACGTGGATAACGTCTGCTCCTAGATCGGCCATCATCCGTGCAGCTAAGATGCCACGGTGGTCCGATATATCGAGAACGCGGTAGCTTGAGAGAAATGCAGACATATATAGCTCCGTCGCACCAAGGCAAAATCGCCAGCTAACGATTAGATAAAAATTTCTAGTGCTGGTGACCGGCCCCCACTGTGTGGTCGATTGGAATGTTAGTTTACCCGTCGAATAATGCGAGCGCCTGACAATTCAGGGAGCTATGTAAGGACTCAAGTCGTCTATGTGCTTAACCGGGCGAGTAATGCAAAAAGAGTGTCATGTTCAACGGATGTCAGCGGCCTCATAAAGTCAGCTTGCACGGTTTCTGCCACTTCAAGACATCGCTCAAAAACCAGCTTCCCCGATTTTGTAATTGTCAGTGAGTTCAGTCGTCGATCAGCGTTTGGCACGCTGCGCTCGATGTAGCCTAAGGCCGCGAGTCTTGCGATGGCGCGGCTGAGAGCTATCGCCTAAAGTTGGTGACGGCCTGATCTTTTAGGCGGCGGTTTCGTCCTGAAGGTCGCTCGCCTTGGCGATGACCTCCAACCCGTTAGTGAACTTTACCCCCAGGATAAGTTTTGGCAAGAGCGCGTGGCCATCAAGGCGA
>CANJBX010000033.1 GCA_947472885.1 Hyphomicrobiaceae bacterium | reverse complement strand
CGTCACGTCGCTGGGATAGCGAAGTTTGCTTCGGTCATAGCGCCCGCGATTTTCCTTCGTCCACATCGGCGATCTCCAAAAGAATCGGACCGCCTCCCTTGAATCATAAACGATTCAAGAGATTCAAGTTTTCTCCGGACAGGCTCTCAAGGCCGCGATGCCGGTCATTGGCAAGAATTGCGGCGATTGCCACCAGACGTTCCGCAGACCGCAATAATCCGGCCTGATCGAATCCAGTGTTCTGGGCGGCGTCCATGTGACGCCGCCCTTTGCTTTTAACGGACGCTTTTACGCGCGCGCGTGACCGTCTAGAACCATTCTGCAATGGGAGACGGTGATGCTGCAAAAGATGATCAAGTTCTGGGGCTTCTTCGCGGGCGTTGCCGTCGCCGCGCTCTGGATCGGTTCCGCGCCGGCTTCGCTGAAGGGTTCCGACCTGCCGGGTGGCGCGCCCAATCTCGCCAATGGCCGGGAGATGTTCTACGCGGGCGGCTGCGCCTCATGCCACGCGATCCCCGGCAATGAAGACCGCACCAAACTGGGCGGCGGGCTGGCGCTCAAGTCGCCGTTCGGCACGTTCTACGCCCCCAACATTTCCCCCGATCCGGTCGATGGCATCGGCACCTGGAGCGAAGTCGCGTTCGCGACCGCGGTCGTGAAAGGCACGTCGCCCGACGGCCAGCATTATTTTCCGGCGTTTCCCTACGGCTCCTACCAGAACATGAAGCTCGAGGACGTCCGTGACCTGTTCGCGCATATCAAGACGCTGCCGCCGGTGAAGGGCAAGGTGCGCGACCACGATGTGTCGTTCCCGTTCAACGTCCGCCGTTTCGTCGGCGGCTGGAAACTGCTCAACCTGTCGCCAACGCCGCTCGCGCCGGATCCCAAGCAATCGGCGGCGTGGAACAGAGGCGCCTACCTCGTCAACGGGCCGTCGCATTGCGCGGAATGCCACTCGCCGCGCGACTTTCTTGGCGGCATCGTCAAGGCGCAGCGTTTCGCCGGCGGGCCGAACCTCGAAGGCGAGGGCTTCGTGCCGAACATCACCCAGAAGGGCATCGGCAAGTATTCGGAAAAGGACATCGCCTACCTGCTCAAGACCGGCGACACGCCCGATGGCGATTCCGTCGGCGGCGGGATGAGGGCGGTGATTGGCAATACGTCACAGCTGACCGACGAGGACCGTGCCGCCATGGCGGTCTATCTCAAGTCGCTGCCGCCGGTGGACGGGCCGCCAAGGCCTGAGAAGAAGAAATAGCGCGCAAAAAAATACGGCAGCCCATCGGCTGCCGTAATTTTTTACACCAGTCGCGTAACGTGGCGATGCCTGTTCGCGTCAGTTCTGCTCCGCGGGCGCAGCCGGGCCGGCGGCTGTCGCGCCTTCCGGAGATGCCGGGCTGTTCTTCATTGCCGCGCTGTCGGCTGCTGCTGCCGCAGGAGCTGCGGGCGGGGCCTTGCGTGTGCCGCCGCCGATGGCCGCGGCGATCCGGTTGATCGCTTCGGCCTGGATGCGGTCGGCCTTTTCGATGTTGAAGTGATTGATGTCCGCTGCCTTGTCGAGATCGACGTTGGCGAGCGAGCCGTGGAAGCCGGGACCCTTCAGGATCTGGCCGCGCCAGATGCTGTTCGACTGATAGTAGTTCACGGCGCGCGTGACATTGCCCATGACGCGCGGAAAGCCGACGGGTCCGAACGTGATGACCAGCGACACCGGCACCTTGGCGTCGTTGAGGCGTTGCGACATGCTCACGGCGGCATCGGCGCCGAGCGAGTGTCCGGCAATGATGATCGGCGTGCGCACGCCGGCGCGATAGCAGGCGATCACTTCATCCGCGAGGGTGTCGGAGGAGGCGTGGCTGGCGACGCGGGCGGGAATGCCCTGGCGTGCGAGTTTCACGGCCAGCGCGTCCATGCCGGACGAAAACACGTCGGCGAGGCCCTTGAGCAGGAACACCTGCGAGGGGCCGGTGCGGGTTGCGGCCGGTGCGCTGACGGGAGCGCTGACCGTACGGGTCGCGGTCTGCGCCGGCGCGGCGCTGGCCTGCGGCTTTTTGGCATCCGCGGCCGGCTTGGGCTTTTGCGCGTTCCCTGCCGCGTTCATCTGCGCCTGGCTTACCGTCTGCGGCATATAGGGCTCTTGTGCCCATGCCGTGCCGCCCGCCGTCACGGCCGCAAACAGCGTGGCCACCGTTGCTGCGCCAATTCCTGCCGCCCGCATAAAAGGTCTCTGAAACATCAGCCTGAAGGGTTCTACGTCTAACATACCGGGGGAAATACGGCGCTGTAAACAAGGAGTTTCCCGTTTGTGAATTGCTTGCCGGAGGGTGACTTTTCGGCAACGTCTGACGGGGGTTAGCGCAGGCCGGATGCGCATGTCTAACATGCCTTTGAGGGAGCGATTCGCCGTGCCAAGACGTGTGCGGATCCCATTTGCGCTGCGCGTTCCACGCACCGCGCAAAGCCTGTTTTCCTGCCCCCAACCAACGCCATAGGCAAAGTCTCGATTCGCGGATGAATATCGCCACAGCCATCATGCTCAAGCTCGTCTCGGTGCTGCTTTTCGCGGCAATGAGTGCGTTCATCCGCATTGCCGGCCAGAAATTTCCGCTGGGGCAGGTGGTGTTTTTCCGCAGCGCCTTCGCGCTGCTGGTGGTGGTGTTGATCTATGCGTGGCGGCGGGAACTGCGGGCGGCGGTGACGACCCGCCGGCTGCCCGGACACATCTTCCGCGGCGGGCAGGGCATCCTCGGCATGTTCCTGAATTTCGCGGCGCTGGCGCGGCTGCCGCTGATGGATTCCACGGCGATTGCGTTCGCCTCGCCGCTCATCACCGTCGCCATGGCGGCACTGATCCTCAAGGAGCGCGTGCGGGCCTACCGCTGGTCGGCGGTGGCGTTCGGCTTCTGCGGCGTCATCGTGATGCTGTGGCCCTATCTCGATGTCTGGAGTCTGTTCTATGTCGGCACGGCGGAGCGCACCGTCGGCGCGATCTGCGCATTGCTCGGCGCGTTCTCGAATGCCGGTACGGTGATCCAGACCCGCCGCCTGACCGACACTGAAACGACGTCGTCGATCGTGTTCTACTTCTCGCTGATCTGCATGATCGCCGGCCTGTGCTCGTTGCCGTTCGGCTGGACGACGCCTTCGACGGGAGAATTTCTCATGCTGGCGGCGATTGGTGTGCTGGGCGGCCTGTCGCACATCGTGCTCACCGAGAGCTATCGCTACGCGCCGACGTCGGTCATCACGCCGTTTGATTATACGGCAATGCTGTGGGCGTTCCTGATCGGCTATTTCGTGTTTGGCGAATTGCCGAGCCTGTTCGTCTATGTCGGCGCGGGGATCGTGGTCGCGTGCGGCCTGTTCGTGATCTGGCGCGAACGCGTCAACGGCATCGCGGCACGGCGCATCCTCGAAGGAACGGCTGCGGCAGAGTAGCCGGCCTCAAGACGGCCAGTGCAGTGCTGATGCGACGCCTGCACGGCTTGGCACCTGCGGACGGGGAGATATAGTTACGCGGCGTCAGTTCAGTGCGCCCCGGCGGCAACGCCCGCCGGGAATTGAAAAGAACTGAAAATGGGAACGTCCGCGCTTCGCAAGAGCCTTACTGGCGGCCGCGCTATCGCCGCTGTTCTGATGGCGTCGCTGATCGCATTCACTGTGGGTGCAGCGCAGGCCCAGTCCTATCCCGGTCAGGACATTCATTTCATTTCCGGCTTCCCGCCCGGCTCCGGCGCCGACGTCATGGTGCGTTACTTCGCGGAGAAAGTCCGGCCGCTCGCGGGCCGCACGGTCCTGGTCGAGAACAAGCCCGGCGCGACCGGCAACATCGCCATCGAATACACGACGCGCGCCAAGCCTGACGGCTATACCATCCTCGTGCATGCGGGCTCAGGCATCGCCGCCAGCCAGGCGCTGCTCAAGCAGCCGCCCTTCGATGCAGGCAAGCAGTTGCGGGTTGCCGCGACCATCAACCGGCAGGCCTTCATGCTGGTGGTGCCGGTGCAATCGCCTTACATGACGGTTGCTGACCTCACCGTTGCGATGAAAGCCAAAGGCGGCAAAGCACCTACGGTTCGAGTTCGACCCAGAGCCGGATCGCGGGCGCGCTTTACAACAAGGCGGAAAACATCGGTGCGGTCGAGGTTCAATACAAGAACGGACAGGATGTGATCCGCGAGATGCAAAACGGCATCGTGGATTATTCGTTCCAGGACCCGCAGATGGCGTCGATGCAGGCGTCGCAGGGGCGCGTGCGTCTGCTGGCGATCTGCTCCGGTACGCGCATGGACATGGCGCCGAACCTGCCGACCATGGGGGAGCAGGGCTATCCGCAATTCAATCTGATCGGCTGGTTCGCGGCGACGGTACCGGCCGAAACGCCGAACGCGATTGTCGAGCAGATCAACAAGTGGTTTGCCGCCGTATTGGCGACGCCGGAAACTAGGCAGTTTCTCACGAGCTTTGGCAGCGATGTCTGGATCACCAGATCTGACGAAGCGCAGGCGTTTTTCCTGAAGGACATTGCGACGTGGCAGAAGAACGTCGCCGAGTCAGGGATCGAGCAGCAATAGTGATCGTGGGTTAGCCGACCTTATATTTCGCCTTTATGCAAAAGGTCCGGCTTCCACATCGCATTTATATGCCTCCGCGTGCAGATATCCTGGGTACCGGCCGCTCCGGAAGGGGCCTGTGTCGAGACCTGTGGAGGTCGCAATGCGTAAAAACGGCAATGCGGAAGAACAAGCGTCGGTCGCGATGCGCTTGCTTCCTGCCCGACTGGCGAAGCTTTACGCGATCGTTGCGGAACGGGTTCGCGTGTCGTTCGACAATTCGGATACCTATCAACCCGAGCAGTTTTACATGCGGGGGCCGGGTCCGAAATGGCGTGAAAAGCACGGCCTTGCCCGCGCGCGCCTTTCTCGCGCAAAGCCGATATGGCCCACACCATGAAATGGTCCGCGAAGCACCGCTGGCCTGAAACATTCGGGCAAACGGGGAGCATTTCGGGCCGCGACGCCTTCGTCGATCGGCCGGCTGTTGCGCTTGCTCGATTTGTCGCGGAGACCGCAACTTTCATTTTTACCCTTCTGCTTGTGGCGGCGGCCGTGGCGCTCTTCATCATTTTTTGAAGTTCGGACGGCGGAGCAGCCTGAATGTGCTGACAAACGCGACCCGGATGCTCGCAGATGACTGACAGGTATGATCGGCGGCCGTCCGCACGAGAGTCCGCCAAGGCTCGCTCGACCGTAGCCAATGGCGCGCTGCTTTTGTTCGCCGTCGCGCTTTTTGCGCTTGTCGTGTATGCGGAGTCGCGGGAAAAAGCGGCACAGCGATGCCGTCTGCCGGATGGAGCGTCGCCGATATCCTGCGCCAGAGACGCAAGCGCATCGTCAGTTGAGCGGCCCGCAAAAGGCAGCGTTGCTCCGGTGGCGCCTTAACCGGAGTTCTGGACGCTCAGAACGCCTTGAAGCAGATCATTGTCTGCGTGTCCTGAATGCCGGGAAGCTTCTGGACCTTTTCGTTGACGAAGTGGCCGATGTCGGTTGCCTGTTCGACATAGAATTTCACCAGCAGATCGAACTGCCCGGCGGTCGAGTAGATCTCCGACGCGATCTCGGCATCCGCGAGCGCATTCGCCACTTCATAGCTGCGGCCAAGTTGACATTTGATCTGGACGAAAAAGGGAACCATGCGCGCCTCCGTATCTCACGCAATGCAGCAAAATCGGACGGTCGTGGCAAGCGGGGATCGGTGTTGTGGCTCCGCTCTTTTCACCTCTCCCATAGGGAGAGGTCGGCGCGCAGCGCCGGGTGAGGGGTTAAGGTCTCACGATAGATTAAAACCCCCTCACCCCAACCCTCTCCCCAATGGGGAGAGGGGGCGCACCGCCGACGCCGCGCGGAGTCCGAATCACGCTAACTTTTCATGCGGGGGACGAGCCTGATGGCATTCCCGCTTTCGATGGCCTTCAGGTCGGCGTCGGACAGGCCGAGTTGCCTGAGGCCCGCCGTCTGGTCGAGCGCGAAATACGGATAGTCCGTGCCATAGGTGACTTGCGACACCGGCGCGAATTTCAGGAGCGCCGTCATGTTGGGGCCGAAGGTCGCGTTGGCGGTGTCGTAATAGAGCTTGCGCAACTCGGCCTCGATGCCGTCCGGGGCGAATTCCGGACGCTTGGGGTTGTTGGCATAGAACGCATTGATGCGCCCGGCCATCATCGGGACGGTGCCGCCGGCGTGGGACAGCAGCCAGCGGATGTCGCGCCAGCGTGCGAATGCGCCGGAGAGGAGCAGGCTCGTGACCGTGCGCGTGGTGTCATGCGGAACTTCGATCACGGCGGGGAACGCGCCGACGCTGATGTTGCCGCAGCAGGCGGCAACCAGCGGATGGATATAGACGACGGCCTTGCGGCGGTTGAGTTCGTCGAACACCGGCTTGTAGGATTCGTGGCCGAGCCACTTGTCGCCATAGTTCGATTGCAGCCCGACGCCGTCGGCTTTCAGCGTATCGAACACGTAAGCGATTTCCTTCAAGGTCGTGTCGGTGTCCATCATCGACAGCGGCGCGAACAGGCCGAAGCGGCCGGGATAGTCGCGCACCATGTCGGCGGCGAAGTCGTTGCAGGTGCGCACCATCGTGGCGGCGGCTTCATTGCCGGCGTTGAACCACAGGCCGGCGGTGGAGGGCAGCGATAGGAGTGCGCTCCTGATGCCGTTCTTGTCAATTGCCTCGACCGCCTTCTCGCGGGTCCATTCGTTTTGCACCCTCGATGGCGGCAATTTGAATTTGCTCTCCCAGTCGGCAAACGCCTTCTGGTAGGCCGGCGGATAGAAATGATGATGGGTGTCGATCAGCGCGGGCGCTGCGCCTTGCGCCAGTCCTGAACCGGGCAGGGAAGCCGCGATGCCGGCCGCACCCAGTCCCGCCAGCACCCCGCGCCGCGATGGCCCGCAGCCGCAGCCTGCATGATGAAAATGTGTGCTGTGTTCGAGCTGCGCCGCCATGGCATTTCCTCCGGCTGTTCCGACTCTTGCGATTTTGTCCCATTACACGCCGCCGGGGCGGGCGGTGACAACCGTCTTTCGGCGTGTTGAACCGGCGTATTGAACCTGCCGCCGCTTGGCGTTAGATATGGGGCGCAATCTCATGGGGTGCCCGGCGGATCGTCCGTTGGGCTGAGAGGCGCGAGCCAACCCATTGAACCTGATCCGGGTTATGCCGGCGGAGGGAGTTTGAGATGCTGTCGCCCGACAGACCCATTACGTCCAAAGAAATTCCCATGGCCGCCGCGGCGATCCTGGAGCGCATCCGCGTGCGGACGCCGCGCATCCACTGCATCACCAATGCGGTGGCGCAGAATTTTTCCGCCAACATGCTGCTCGCCGTCGGCGCCATTCCGTCGATGACGATTGCGCCGGAGGAAGTCGGCCAGTTCGCCCTGAGCGCCGATGCGCTGCTGGTCAACCTCGGGACGTTCGACGCCGAGCGCCGCAAGGCCGCCGATATCGCCATCGACGTGATGGTAAAGCAGAACAAGCCATGGCTGCTCGATCCGGTATTCGTCGAGCGCTCGCCGCCGCGCACCGCCTATGCCCAGCTGCTGCTGGAGAAGCATCCCCGCGCGGTGCGGCTCAACCGCGCCGAATTCACCGCGCTCGCCGGCACCGATGTGGAAGGCGCGACGCTGTCGCGGTTTTCGGCCCTGCACAACACCATTGTCGGGCTGACCGGCGAGGCCGACATCGTGATGGACTACGGCCGGCTGGTCTGCATCACCAATGGCGACCCGCTGATGGTCAGGGTAACGGCGATGGGTTGCGCCGGCAGCTGCATCATCGGCGCGTGCCTCGCGGTCGAGAAGGACGCCTGGGTCGCGACCGCCGCCGGACTGCTGATCCTCGGCGTCGCCGGACAACTTGCCGCGAAGCAATCCCAGGGGCCGGGGTCGCTCGCGGTCAATATTCTCGACGTGCTGCACAACCTCGATGGTACGGCGCTCATCGAACACGCGCGCGTCGTATAGTCCGCAGTGAGTAGTCCCATGTTCGACGACCTCGACCTGCGCCTCTATGCCATTGTCGATCCGGAACACGACGGCGGATACCCGCTGCCGGAACTGGCGCGCAAGGTTGCCGCCGGCGGCGCGACGCTGATCCAGCTGCGCGACAAGCAGAGCGACATGCGCGCCATGATCGCGCTGGCGAAGGCGGTGAAGGTCGCGCTGCCCGCCCATGTGCCACTCATTATCAACGACAACATCGACGTCATGCTGGAAGCGGGCGCCGACGGCGTTCATCTCGGGCAGGACGACATGCGCATCAAGGACGCGCGCGCGCGCATCGGGCCGATGCCGTTCGTGGGTCTCACCATCCAGACCGTCGGCCACGCGCAGGCCGCGCCGCTCGCCGACATCGACTATGTCGGCATCGGCGGCGTCTACGCGACCGGCTCGAAGAACAATCCGCGCGCGCCCATCGGCATCACGGGGCTGCGCGATATCGTCGAGGTGTTCCGCTATCGCATCGGCAATTTCCCGATGTGCGCGATTGCCGGCATCACGAAGGACAACGCCGCCGACACGATTACGGCCGGTGCTGATGGCGTGTCGGTGATTTCCGCGCTCTCGAAATCGCCGGACCCGTCAGCCGCCGCGCGCGAACTGCGTGCCGTGGTCGATGCCGCGCTCATGCAGCGTGCGCCTGTGGTGCCGGATACGCGCGACCAGCGCCGCGCCAAAGCGCAGGCCGGGCAATCATGACCGCGATTGCCGTTACCATCGCGGGTTCGGATTCCGGTGGCGGCGCGGGCATCCAGGCCGACCTCAAGACGTTCTCGGCGCTCGGCGTCTATGGCGCATCGGTGATTGCCGCGCTCACCGCGCAGAACACCAAAGGCGTCACCGGCATCCATGACGTGCCGCCAGCCTTCGTCACGCAGCAGATCGATGCGGTGTTTTCCGATCTCAAGGTCGATGCCGTCAAAATAGGAATGCTGTCGAACGCCGGTGTCATCGCGGCCGTTGTCGATGGCCTTGCGCGCCACCACGTCAATAATATCGTACTCGATCCGGTGATGGTCGCGACCTCCGGCGACCGGCTCCTCGATCCCGCGGCGATGGACGCGCTGCGCAATACACTTATCCCACGCGCGCGCATCATCACGCCGAACCTGCCGGAAGCCGCTGCGCTGCTCGATGCGCCGGTTGCAGCGAACGAAGCCGACATGCAGGCGCAGGCCGGGCGGCTGATCGCCGGCGGTGCGCAGGCCGTATTGATGAAAGGCGGGCATGGCTCCGGTCCCGAAGCTGTCGATCTGCTGGTCGCGCCGGGCAGCGTGACGCGCTTCGCCGCGCCGCGCATCGACACCAGGAACACCCATGGCACCGGCTGCACGCTGTCGTCGGCCATCGCGGCAGGATTGGCAAAAAATCTTCCGCTGCCTGACGCCGTGCGCGCCGCGAAGGTTTATGTGACGGCGGCGATTGCGGCCTCGAACCGCATTTCAATCGGCTCGGGCCACGGCCCGGTGCATCATTTTCATGCGTGGTGGTAAGCGCCTGCGATGGGAGACAACATGAGCATCAATCGAAGAAAAATCCTTGGCGGTGGCCTGCTCGCGGCAGGCACTATCGCCGCGCCGTCTGTCGCGCGTGCGCAGACACTCAAGTGGCGCATGGTGACGTCATGGCCCAAGCGCCTGCCGGGGCCGGGCATGTCGGCGGAGCGCGTCGCCGAGCGCATCACGGCGCTGTCGGGCGGGCGCATTCAAATCACGGTGCACGCGGCGGGCGAAGTCGTGCCGGCGTTCGAGGTGCTGGATGCCGTCGGCGGCGGCGTGGCGGAGCTGGGTCACACCGCGGCATTCTACTGGCAGGGCAAGCAGCCGGCGGCGGCGTTCTACACGACCGTGCCGTTCGGCCTGACGCCGCAGGAGCATGTGGCGTGGGTCGATGCCGGCGGCGGGCAGGCGCTGTGGGATGAGTTGTACGCGCCGTTCGGGGTCAAGCCGTTCATGGGCGGCAATACCGGCGTCTGCATGGGCGGCTGGTTTCGCAAGGATGTAAAATCGCTCGACGACGTGAAGGGCCTGAAGATTCGCTCACTCGGCCTTGGCGGCGAAGTGTACCGCCGTCTCGGTGCGACGCCGCAGACCACGCCGGTCGGTGAGATGCTCACCAGCATGCAGAGCGGCTTGCTCGATGCGGCGGAGTTCGTCGGTCCGGGCACCGATATTGCGCTTGGGCTTTATCGTGTCGCGCCGCTCTACTACGGCCCCGGCTTCAACAAGCCGAACGGCACCGGCGAGTGCATCGTCTCGCTGAAAGCCTGGAACGCGGCGGACACGGAGACAAAAGCGATCATTTCGCACGCCTGCGCGGTCGAGGCGAATTACGCGCTGTCGGAAATGGAGCGGCTCAATGCCGAGGCGCTGTCGTCGCTGGTGACGAAGAACAACGTGCAGGTTCGTGCGTTTCCGAGCGATGTGGTCGGTGCGGCGCGGCGCGAGGCCGCAGCGGTGCTGGCGGAACTTAGCCTCCGCAGCGAGATCGCGAAGAAGATTCACGAATCCTATGTGGGTTTCCGCGAACGCACCGCGCCATGGTCGAGGATTTCGATCAAGGGCGTGCTGGATGCAAGGGATGGGTAGGTTTGACCCGCCATCGTGCTGCCGCTAGACAGGCGTATGGGTGGCTGACAGCAGGAAGCATGCAAGGAAGCTCGATCGTGAAAAATCCCGAAAGCATAAGCCGCCGTGAAGCGGCAACCACCATCGCGGCCGCACTGACCGGCCTCGTTGCCGCCGGCACATCCAATTTCGCACTGGCTCAAGGAAAGCGCATGACAACACCATCGGGACTACAAATCGAGGACACCACGGTTGGCACCGGCGCGACGCCGAAGACCGGCCAGACCTGCGTCATGCACTACACCGGCTGGCTCTATGAGAACGGCGCCAAGGGCAAGAAGTTCGATTCATCGGTCGACCGCAAGGAGCCGTTCGAATTTCCCATTGGCATGAAGCGCGTCATCGGCGGATGGGACGAAGGCGTGGCGACGATGAAAGTCGGCGGCAAGCGCACGCTGATTATCCCGCCTGAACTCGGCTACGGCGCGCGCGGCGCCGGCGGCGTGATCCCGCCGAACGCCACGCTGATTTTCGACGTCGAACTGCTGGGCGTGAAGGGCTGATAATTCGCGCCTTGCGTTGCAGCTAAAAAGCAAAAGCCGCGTGCGAGGCGTTCCTCGCATCGCGGCTTTTTTGTAGCAGCCTGTAGCCCGGGTTGAGCGCAGCGAAACCCGGGAAAAGCGTCGCAACGTTGAAGGCCGTCCCCGGATTTCGCTTTGCTCAATCCGGGCTACGCTTGCTGCGCAGGCGCAAACTGTCTCCTTTTGCACACATGCAATAATTCCTACTATTGACTTTATTCCTTTTATGGTCCAGGTTGCCTCACCCTGCTCGCGAGGGGCGCTTCATGGGCGTCTTGAGGCGGAGCGGATCGAGTTGGCGGCGCCGGAGATTCAGCGCCGCTTGTCTCGATGGCCGACGGTTTCGGCTGGCGCGGCGCCCGCGTGTGAGGTTCGCACCCTCACCCCCGGGAGGCTTCGGGACCCGACCGGGCGGCATGATGACCGCTCTGCAGGGAGCCTGCTGGACTGGGACAGGAGAGCGTGGCGACACAATCTCGCGCGTCCCAGGAAGCGCGGACCCGGGGCCTGTAAGGCGGACACGTTCTGCCTTTGCAAAACCGCACGTGGAGCGCCGGAAGGCGTGGTGTCCGATCGCAAGGACACCGCCGCGCATCGCAAGCGCGGATATTACAAGGTGCGCCTGCCGGCGCTCCGCGCCCCTCACATGGTTGAAGGGCTGCAAACTTCCCCCACACGACAGGCGCGCCCGCGCCTTCACAAAAAACAGGGAGGGCGGAGCTTTGCGTTTTGCAATCGGAATCACAAACGGCGCGTCAAACTCGAATACCCTCTCCCCTTGTGGGAGAGGGTGGCGAGCGGAGCGAGCCGGGTGAGGGGTCGGGATTCGCCGCGGGACACTGACCCCTCACCCCGCGCACTGCACCTTCGCTGCGCTTCGGTGGCGCGCGACCCTCTCCCACAAGGGGAGAGGGTATTCGAGCAAGTGGCGCCAAGCGTGACGACATCCTCACATCTTGAACTTCACGACCTTCTGCATCTGCTCGCCAAGCCCCGCGATGCCGAGCTTCACAACGTCGCCGGCTTTCAGGAATTTCGGCTCCGGCTTCATGCCGAGCGCGACGCCGGGCGGCGTGCCGGTGACGATGATGTCGCCGGGCTCCATCACGAAGAACTGCGAGCAGTACCAGACGATGTGTTCGACACCGAAGATCATCGTCTTCGTGTTGCCCTTCTGGCGCGTCTCGCCATTCACGGTGAGCCACATGTCGAGGTTCTGCGGATTCTTGATCTCGTCCTTGGTGACAAACCACGGGCCGATGGGGCCGAAGGTTTCGCAGCCCTTGCCCTTGTCCCATTGGCCGCCGGAACGCTCGATCTGAAACGAACGCTCGGAGACATCGTTGGCGAGAAAATATCCGGCGACGGCGTCCATCGCCTTGTTCTTGGCGAGGTAGCGCGACCGCTGGCCGATGACGATGCCGAGTTCGATTTCATAATCGAGCTTGGTGGATTCCTTCGGGGTCATGGTGTCGTCGTTCGGGCCGCAGATCGACGTCAGCGCCTTGTTGAAGATGATAGGCTCTTTCGGGATCGGCGCGCCGGCTTCGGCGGCGTGGTCGGCGTAGTTCAGGCCGATGGCGATGAAGTGGCGCACGTTGCCGATGCAGGGGCCGATGCGGGGATTGCCGCGCACGGGCGGCAGCGTGTCGATCTTGGCCTTGCGGATCTTGTTGAGGCTCGCGGGCGACAGCGTCGCGCCGGTGATGTCCGGGACGATCCTGGACAGGTCGCGGATTTTGCCCGCGCTATCGATAATGCCGGGCTTTTCGCGGCCGGGCTGGCCGTAACGGACGAGCTTCATGATTTCCCCCACTGGAATTCTTGCAATGCAGCAAGCGGCCATCATGGAGACGTGAAAGCGGCGCGACAAGACGGGGTGGGCGTTGAACGGGGTATTTTGCTGCGCTGCACGCCAAAGGATGTGGGATTCCCGCAACACTCGCATTTATTGCGTCGGAATCTCGCCCAACCTGCCCAAGCACCTCGCTGACGACGATGAACGTCGCACCGAGCATCGCTTTCAAGGTCAACGAGTGGTTGAGCTTCGGTGCCGGCGTCCAGATTCAATACGCCGATGCAAGCCTGACCAGGCTTCAACGCGGCTGGCGCAGGTGGCAATCCTAATCTGCTGCTGATTACCGGCACGGGCTTTGGCTATGGCTGGACCGCCGGTGCCACGATCAAGCCGACTGCAACGACGACAATCGGTATCGGCTATCGTTCGCAAATCGATCAGGAGATCGAGGGCGGCATGACCGGCGCCGGCGGTGCGACCACCATCGGTGCTGTAAAAACCACCATTAAGTTGCCGGATATGGTCAGCGTCGGTGTCCGCCAGGGTCTCGGCGGGGGGTGGACCGCACTGGGCACGTTCGAGTGGTCAAACTGGAGCCGGATTGGGACTTCGACCGTCCTGCAGACCAACGGAGCGGCGGCAACGTCGTTGTCGGGCTCTGCGATCACGCTGCCGTTCCAGTACAGCGACGGATACTTCTATTCCGCCGGTCTTGAATACATACTCAATCCGGCGTGGACGGTGCGCGCGGGTTTTGCGTTCGAGAAAAGCCCGGTCACGGATCTGGTGCGCACGCCGCGCCTGCCGGACAATGACCGCTACTGGTATTCGGTCGGCGCGACCAACAAGGTCAACAATCGTCTGAGCATCGATCTCGCCTACTCGTTCATCGATGTGGTTGATACGCCGATCAACCTCACGGCGGGTTCGGGCAATCCGTGGTTTGTCACCGGCGCAAGCTACGTCGGAACCGCGTCCTCTCAGGTCCACATTCTCTCGCTTGGCGTGAAGTACCGCTGGGACGATATGCCAAGCGCGGCGCTGATCACCAAGTGATTGCATAAGCGCAGCACAAAACGGGAAGGCCGGCGTCATGCCGGCCTTTTTGTTTCCGTCGGTTGTCGCGCGTCGGTTATGTGTTGCGGATATGCGCTTCATCCGGCGCATCGGCGTTCATCGGATTGCCGCGCCAGACGAAGTCGGAGCCGAGCCAGCCATTGATCCACAGCACCGGCAACATCAGGTCGCGCGTCACTGCATAGGCCGGATAGGCAATCGTCAGCGGCCAGCCGGCGAAACGCGCCAGGGTCATTTCCAGCCCATACCAGAAAGCCGCGAAGGCCAGCATGCTGGTCACGACCGGCAAATCCATCTGGGCGGCAAGAAAGCCGGCGGCTGCGAGCGGCCATTGCAGGCCGGAAAGAATTTCCGGTGTGTAGACGAGCGGAAAGGAGGCCCGGCGCAGTTGCGCCCAGCGGACTTGCCGCCGCCAGACCTCAAGCGCCCTGCGGTAGCCGAGCGGCTGCGCGAACGGCGCATCGGGGAGCCGCACGCGCAAGCCAGTCGCGCGGATCACCTTGGTGGAGGCGGCGTCCTCGGCGGCTTCCTGCCCCAGCAGGCGGATGCCGCCGGCGCGCTCGAGAATGTCGCGCCGCCACAGCATCGTCTTGCCCTGCGCAAAGCCGTTGCCGAGCGTGTCGGCGACGTACTGCCAGCGCGCCTGATGCGCATTGAGAAAGGCGCATTCGACCTGCGCCCAGTAACCTTCCGGGCAGGAGCCCGATGGCGGCGAACAGACGAGGCCGGTGTCGTCACGCCACGCGGCCATCAGGCGGGTGAGGTAATCGCGCGGCATCATCACGTTGGAATCCGCCAGCACGATCCATTCGTGCTTTGCGGCATTCCAGCCCTTGAAGCAATTATTGAGCTTCGGATTGGCGCTGATGCGCTCGTCGCCGACGAGCAGGCTGGCGCGCGCATCCGGATGCGCGGCGATCAACTGCTGGATGAGCGGAATAGCCGGATCCCGCGCGTGTGCGACGCAGAAGACGATTTCGTAATCCGGGTAATCGAGATCGAAGGACGAGGCGAGGGTCGCCTCGACAAAATTGTCGAGGCCGCACACCGGACGAATGAGCGAAATGGCGGAAGCCTGCGCGGGCGCCGGCATCAGTTGCGTCGGTGCCCGGCAGCGCCGCAGCGCGATGGCGATGCTGCCGACATGCAGGCTGAGGGTGACGGCAAGGAAAGCGGCGGCGCCGAGAATCGCTAAATTCATCCATGAAAACTACGCGGCGGCGATGACAGGCGGGTGACGCCGCCGTTAACCAATACGCAACCTGCGGCGCGTGCCTGTCACCGAAACGTCACGGCGTTTCGGCATAAGCATCTCAGGGATTCGATATGTCATTTGGCGATAAGAACATCGAACGTGACAACTGAAGACAACGCACACCGCTTCCGCACCTTGTTCATCTCGGACGTGCATCTCGGCGCGCGCGGCAGTCAGGCGGAACGGCTTCTGGATTTCCTGCGCTGGCATGACGCCGATACCATTTATCTTGTCGGCGACATCATCGACGGCTGGAAAATAAAATCCGGCTGGTACTGGCCGCAGGCGCACAATGACGTCGTGCAGAAGCTGCTGCGCAAGGCGCGCAAGGGCGCGCGCATCGTCTATGTGCCCGGCAATCACGACGAATTCCTGCGCGGGTACTACGGTACGCATTTCGGCGGCATCGAGGTCGTCGAGAATGCCATTCACACCGGCGTCGATGAACGCCGTTACCTCGTCATTCACGGCGATCATTTCGATCTCGTCGTGACGCAGGCGCGCTGGCTGGCGCTGCTGGGCGACAAGGCTTACGACGCCGCGATTGTGCTCAACCGCTGGTTCAATGCGATCCGCCGTCTGCTGCGCATGCCTTACTGGTCATTGTCGCAATGGGCCAAGCAGCGCGTGAAGAACGCCGTGAACTACATCGGTGCGTTCGAGACCACGCTGGCCGCGGAAGCCGCGCGTCACGATACCCAGGGCGTGATCTGCGGGCACATCCATCACGCCGCGATCCACGACAAGTTCGGCGTGTGTTACATCAACTGTGGTGACTGGGTCGAAAGCTGCACGGCGATTGCGGAACATGAGGATGGGCGGATGGAAATCATCACCTGGACCGACGCCGCGCAACAGCAGGTGCAGTTGCTGGCTGCAAAGGCGGCCTAGCGGGCAATTCGCCGTCGGGCTGTATGGCTCTTGCCGCTGTGGCTGCCGCGGCAGTACGCTGCGCAAATGCCGCAAGATTCCAGCTTTATCGCCGCGCTGCCCACATCCGCAGATGTCGATGCCGCCACGCGCCGGCTGGCCGGCGTGGCGCTGCACACGCCGCTGATTTCATCGCCGGTTCTCGATGCGATTACCGGCGGCCGCGTGTTTCTCAAGGCCGAAACGCTCCAGCGCACGGGCTCGTTCAAGTTTCGCGGCGCCTATAACAAGCTGGCGGCGACGCCGGTGGCCCAGCGCGCGGGCGGCGTGGTGGCATTCTCGTCCGGCAATCATGCGCAGGGTGTGGCGGCTGCGGCAAAGCTGCTCCACATGCCAGCCGTGATTGTGATGCCGGCCGATGCGCCGCGCGCCAAGCGCGAACGCACGGCGGCGCTCGGCGCCGAGATCGTACTCTATGACCGCGAACGCGAAGACCGTGAGAAGATCGCCAACGATATTGCCTCACGGCGCAATGCAGTGCTGGCGCCGCCCTATGACGACCCGCTGATTATTGCGGGCCAGGGAACGGCCGGGACCGAAATCGTCGATGACCTTGCCGCGCTTGGTCTTTCGCCCGATATCGTTATCGTCAACGCATCCGGCGGCGGGCTTGCGGCGGGTGTCGCGCTGGCGGTGAAGTCGCGCGTGCCTGCCGCACAGTTCTACACGGCTGAGCCGCAGGATTTCGACGATCACGCGCGTTCGTTCAAAAGCGGCCAGCGCGAGTGTAACACCCGGCCGTCCGGGTCGATCTGCGACGCGCTGATGGCGCAGTCGCCGGGCAAGATCACCTTCGAGATCAACCGGGCGCTGATCGGCGCCGGCGTTTCCGCCAGCGACGAGGAAGCTGGCCGCGCGGTGGCGTTCGCGTTTCATGAACTCAAGCTGGTCGTGGAGCCCGGTGGCGCGGTTGCGCTGGCCGCATTGCTTTCCGGCAAGGTCGATGTGCGCGGCAAGATCGCCGTTGCCATCCTGTCGGGCGGCAATGTAGACCCCGATCTGTTTTCACGCTTGGTCGCCTAGCTGAAGATTGCAACCTTGAACACACCAGCCAAACCCGGTGCGGGTTCATTCGGCGCATACTTCTCCCTGCGCCTGTCCGCTTTTTACGGAACGCTCGGCATTGCGACCGGCATCGGCATGCCGTTTTTCCCCGTCTGGTTGGATTATAAAGGTCTCAGCGCGCGCGAAATCGGCATTGTTCTGGCCGTGCCGATGATTATCCGCATCATCTGCGTGCCGCTGGTGACGCGCGTCGCCGACAGGTTCAATACGTTGCGCGGCGCGATCATCATCACCAGTATCGGCTCGATCGTCGGCCATCTCGCACTGGCGTCGGTCGATGGTTTCCTTGCTATCGTGATTGCCATGGCGGCGACGGCGATTTTCTTCACGCCGACCTATCCGCTGGCGGACGCCTACGCCTTGCGCGGTCTTGCCGAGCGCGGAAAAGCCTACGGACCCGTGCGGCTGTGGTCTTCCGCGACATTCATTCTGGCGAACATCGGCGCTGGCGCGCTGATCGCATGGCTGACGCGGCCCAGCATCATCTGGCTGATTACGTCGTCTTATGTCATCGGCGTCGTGCTGGCGTGGCTGCTGATCCCGCAGACGCCGCACCACGATGCAGGCGGTGAGCAAAAGCCGCCGCCAAAATCATTGTGGCGAATGCCCGTCTTCGTGCTGGTGGTCTTGGCGTTCGGCCTCATTCAATCGAGCCACGCGGTCTATTACGGCTTCTCGACGCTGGCATGGAGCGCCAAGGGTCTGAACGACACGACCATCGGTGTCCTTTGGGGCATCGGTGTCATTGCGGAGGTTTGCCTGTTCGCGGCGTCGGGCTTCGTCACGCGCTTTGTAAGTCCCATTGCCCTGATCGTCATCGGTGCTGCCGGTGGAGTTTTGCGCTGGAGCGTGATGGCGTTCGATCCGCCGCTGGCACTGTTGCCTGTCTTGCAATGCCTGCATGCACTGACGTTCTGTGCGACCCATATTGGTGGGATGCAGTTCATCGCGCATCTGGCCACGCCGGGCCGTGGCGCAGCGGCGCAAGGCGATCTCTCGGCATCGGCCAGCGCGATAAATGCCTTTGCGATGGGTATGTCGGGTATTTTGTTCAGCGCCTACGGCGATCTTGCTTACGCCGCGATGGTGTTGCCGGCGCTTGCGGGTGGCATCGTCGCGCTGATCGCATATTTCAAGTGGCGCGATCCGCACAACGAGCGGTCGCTATCCCCATAACGACGGTTCGGGCGGAAATATCATGCCGCCTTCATAACGCAGGCCGTTGTCGCGATCCTTGGTCAGCAGCAATGGCCCGTCGAGATCGACCACACGGGCGTTCTGCGCCAGCAGCATGGCGGGCGCCATGGCGAGCGATGTGCCGACCATGCTGCCGGTCATCAATCCAAATCCCATCGCGCTCGCGGCGTCGGCGATGACCAGCGCTTCTGTCAATCCGCCGGTCTTGTCGAGCTTGATGTTGACCAGATCGTATTTGCCGGCGAGCGCGGCAAGCGAACCGATGCCATGGACGCTTTCGTCCGCGCAGAGTGGAACAGGGCGCGCGATGGTCTTGAGCAGTGCGTCGTCGTCTGCAGGCAAGGGCTGTTCGATCAACGTCACACGCGCAGCGGCGCAAGCGGCAAAGTTCCCGGCGATATTGGCTGCGGTCCAGCCTTCGTTGGCATCCACGATCAGTTCCGCGGTGGGCGTAGCCTTGCGCACGGCGGCAATGCGGGCAGGGTCGCCGTCCGCGCCGAGCTTCACCTTCAGCAGGGGATACTGCAACGCGGCCTGCGCTGCGCGTGCCATATCCACCGGCGCGGCGAGTGAAATCGTGTAGGCGGTCAGGAGCGGGCGGGGCGGCGGCAGTCCGGCCAGCGCGAATACGGGCTTACCGCTGCGCTTGGCTTCGAGGTCCCACAGCGCGCAGTCGAGCGCGTTGCGTGCCGCACCGGCGGGCATGGCGCTCCGCAGGCCGTCACGGTCAAGGCCGCCGGAGAATGCCGGTGCGATATTCGCGATGTCGGCAAGCACACCGTCCACGCGCTCGCCATAGCGTCCATAAGGCACGCATTCGCCACGGCCGGTGTAGGTGCCATCGGAAATCTCGACGACAACGACCTCAGCCTGCGTCTTGCTGCCGCGGCTGATCGCAAAACGGCCGGCGATGGGCCAGCTTTCGGCGCGCGCGTTAACCCTAACGGGAGGCGTTTTATTCATCGGATGTTAACCAGTTAATATCGCTCGACATTCTGTTAACTTATCAGCAAGTATGGCGATGGAGCGAAGGCTTTCAAAAGCGGGTTTGATGCACCTGTTTAGGGCCTTCGTGTGATGTGTGGAGAGTACCGTGAGCGAGGCCTTGCTCACTACTGTGGCACGAGGCGACCGCCTCGAGCTCGCGGCAGCGGGCGCGTGGACGGTCGATTGCGCGTCGGACCTGGAAACCCTGGTCGATGCAGCGGTTGCACAGGCAAAATCGGTTAAGTCGGTCGCCATCAACATGGCGAATGTCGAGCGGCTGGACACTTTCGGGGCCTGGCTTCTGGAGCGGCTGGTTCGTGACTTTTCGACGGACGGGCGCGGCATCGATGTTGTCGGCCTGCCGCCGCGCTACAACGATCTCGTTCACGAAGCCCAGCAATCCAACCGCAAGCAACCTGAGGCTCCGAGCGAGGATATCGTCGATACAGCGGCCATGCTGTTGCGGCGCGCCGGCAGGATGTTCCTGCGCGATATTACGCTGACCGTGCAGCTGTTCGGCCAGCTGGTGATGGCGATCCTGCGCATTGCCAGGAACCCGCGCACGTTCCGTTTTACGTCGATGGTGCATCACCTTGATCGTGTCGGCTGGCGCGCGGTGCCGATTGTCCTGCTCATCACATTCCTGATCGGCTGCATCATCGCGCAGCAAAGTCTGTTCCATTTCCGCAAGTTCGGCGCTGACGTCTATGTCGTCGATATGGTCGGCATTCTCGTTTTGCGTGAGATTGGCGTGCTGATCGTCGCCGTCATGATCGCCGGCCGTTCCGGCTCGTCCTACACCGCCGAACTCGGCTCCATGAAAATGCGCGAGGAAATCGACGCGCTGCAGACCATGGGCCTCGATCCGGTCGAAGTGCTGATCCTGCCGCGCATCCTGGCGCTGGTGATTGCACTGCCGGCGCTGAGTTTCCTCGGCTCCATGGCCGCCCTCTACGGCGGCGGCATGGTGTGCTGGCTCTACGGCGGCATGAGCCCGGAAATCTTCCTGTCGCGTTTGCAGGAAGCGATTTCGCTCGATCATTTTGAGGTCGGCATCAGCAAGGCGCCGTTCATGGCGCTCATCATTGGCATCATCGCCAGCGTCGAAGGGCTCGCGGTCAAGGGCAGCGCGGAATCGCTCGGTCTGCAGACCACGGCTTCGGTGGTGAAGTCGATCTTCCTTGTCATCGTATTGGACGGCATATTCGCGATGTTCTTTGCGGCGATCGGAAAATGACGATGGCCGCCCCCGCACAAGCTCCGAACCAGCCGATCATCCGCGTCAAGGACGTTGAGGTTGTTCTCAACGACCGCAAGATCCTGAACAAGCTGACGCTCGACGTGAAGCGCGGCGAGGTGCTCGGCTTCGTCGGCGGGTCGGGGCAGGGCAAGACCGTGCTGATGCGCACGATCATCGGCCTGTTGCCGAAGGTTTCCGGCATCATTGAAGTTTTCGGTGTCGATCTCGACAAGGCGAGCGAGCAGGAACGTCACGCGGTCGAGCGCCGCTGGGGTGTGCTGTTCCAGCAGGGCGCGCTGTTCTCGTCACTGACCTGCATCCAGAACGTCCAGTTTCCGATGCGCGAGTACCTTAATCTTTCGCCACGGTTGATGGACGAAATTGCCATCGCCAAGCTCGAAATGGTCGGCCTGAAGGCCGATGTGCGCGACAAGTATCCGGCCGAACTCTCCGGCGGCATGATCAAGCGCGTGGCGCTGGCCCGCGCGCTGGCGCTCGATCCCGAGATTGTCTTTCTCGACGAACCGACATCGGGCCTCGATCCCATCGGCGCCGGCGATTTCGACGAGCTGATCCGTACGCTGCAGCAGACGCTGGGGCTCACCGTTTACATGGTGACGCACGACCTCGACAGCCTGCATGCGATCTGCGACCGCATCGCGGTGCTGTCGGATGGTAAAGTTATTGTGGAAGGCAACATGGATGTGATGCTGGCCTGCGATCATCCATGGGTGAAGGAATATTTCCGCGGCAAGCGTTCGCGGGCGGCAGGCATGGCGCACCATCGCGCGAACGATCTGGTTGCGAGTTGAGGTAACGAGTCATGGAAACAAAAGCGAACTACGTGCTCATCGGGTTCTTCACGCTTGGCGTGCTGGCCGGGGCCTTCGCCTTCGTCCACTGGTTCCGCAGCATCGGCAAAAGCACGGTCAGCGCGAACTATCACGTCGTATTCCAGGGGCCGGTCGGCGGCTTGCGCACGGGCGCGAGCGTGCTGTTCAACGGCATGCGGGTCGGCGAAGTCTCCGACCTTCAGTTGAACCGTCACGATCCCAAGCAGGTGATTGCCACCGTCAAGATCGACGCCAATACCCCGGTGCGCAGCGACACCGTTGTCGGTCTCGACTTCCAGGGCCTGACCGGAATCACGAACATCGCGCTCAAGGGCGGTGACCCTGCTGCCGGTCCGCTGCCGGAAGGTCCGGATGGCATGGCGGTACTCACTGCCGATATCGGTGCGACGCAGGATATCAGCGCGGCCGTGCGGGACGTGTTGCGCAAGGTCGATATGTTCATCACCGACAATTCGCAGCAGGTTCACACCTCGCTCGTCAATATCGAGGCATTCACCCAGACGCTGAAGAAGAATTCCGAGCGCATCGACAAGATCCTCGAAGGCACCGAGCGCGCGGTGGCGAGTGCCGACCGCGTGTTCCTGAGCGCCGACAAGGCCATGAAGGGCATCGAGAAGCTGACCGGCAATGGCGAAGACGACAAGCCGGGCGAGATTTCGGAAACCCTGAAGTCGTACCGCATATTGGCCGAAGATCTCGACAAGAAGACGCTCAAGAACTTCGATGCCTTGATGGCTGATGGACGCCGCACGCTCTCGACCATCGATACGGCAGTGAAGAACTTCGACCGCAATCCGTCGCGGCTTATCTTCGGCGGCGGTCAGCCGGCAACAGCGCCTCCAGCACAGCCCGCACAACCGCAGCGGCGCGCGCAATAGCGCGCCGCAACTGCTTGCCCGAACGGGCCGCCATTACCTGGCGTCGCCAAGCAGCTTGCGGAATTTCCCGACTTCGCGCGGCACCAGCGCGCTGACGTAGGCTGGCGATAGTTCTTCGCCAGCCGCCGGGATCGAACCCAGATCGTCCATCCGCTTTTGCAGGCTATCGCTTGCCACCGCGATCCGCAGCGCCGCGTTAAGCCGCGCAATGATGGGTGCGGGCGTCTGCTTCGGTGCAAACAGGCCGTTCCATCCTTGCTGCTGGAATTCGGGCAATCCTGCCTCCGCTGATGTCGGAACGTCCGGCAATGTACGCAGCCGCGTTGGCGAAGAAATGACCAGACCTTTTACGCGGCCGCCCTGGATCGCACTCGTCACGGACGCCGCGGCGTCGCAGACGCCGTCGATCTGCCCACCCATCAGGTCGTTGAGTGCGGGAGCTGCGCCGCGATAGCTGACGAGGGTCACGTCAATTCCTGCGGCCTGCGCGAAGCCTTTGCAGATGAGATAGTTCGAGGAGCCGATGCCTGCATGGCCGAGGTTGATGCTGCCTGGGTGTGCCTTGGCATAGGCGATGAATTCCGCCGCCGTGCTGGCGGGGAAATCGTTTTTAAGCGTAATGACCGGCAGTGTCTTCGCGACCAGCCCGATGGGCGCGAAATCCTCCGGTGTGTATTTGATGTCCGGATAGATTGAGTATGCGGCAGCATTGGTTCCGCTGTTGCCAATGACAATCGTGTAGCCGTCCGGCGTCGCGAGCGCAGCGCGCGCAAGCGCCGTTGAACCGCCGGCACCGGCCATGTTCTCGTTCACAACGCGCTGGCCGAGCGCGATTCCCATCTGTTCGGCAACCAGTCGGGCAATAACGTCAGACGTGCCGCCCGCTGCGAATGGCACGATCATGGTGACGGGGCGGCTGGGATAGGCGTCGTCGGCGGTCGCTGGAGCGGCGGCGGTCAGCGTGGCGCCAAGGGCGAGGGCGCAAGCGCAAAACGCCGGGGTTGTCCGGCTCATGTTGCCCCGGCGCGGCTGCTGCTTTGGCATATCGAACGGCATGTGCCGCCAGGTTATAGAGAATGCGTCCCCCAAGCGAGACGTAACCCGCCGCTTTCACCCGTTCAAAACAAAACGGCCGGGACAAGCCCGGCCGTGGTGTCGGTGATAATGAGGTTGGCGTGGACTACTCGATGCGGCCCGCGGCGTGCGCCAGCATGGTGTAGACCTTGCCGGTTTCCGAAGTCAGGTAGGTGCGGACCACAACCTGGCCGCGGTCGTCGCGTGAAACCTCGTCGAGCAGGCGTTCGAATTCGCCGATGTAGCGGTCCACCGTCTGCTTGAACTCGCGGTCGGCGCGATAACGCCGGCGGACTTCGTCAAACGCCTTCTGGCCCTGCATCGTGTAGAGCTTGCGCGTGAACACGTTGCGCTCGCCGCGATTGTAACGCTCCCACAATTCGGCGGCAGCATCGTGATCGATCATGCGGGCGATATCGACGGACAGGGAGTCCAGCGACTCGATGGTGTGACGGGTCGGCCGTTCCTCGCCACGCGCGTTGCCGCGTGCTGGCTGGGGCTGGGGCTGGGTGTCGCCATCGCGCGAGGCGCGGCTCAGCAGATCCGACAGCCAGTTGGCCTGGCCGGCCGGTGCATTGTTCTGGGGCTGCGGCGTGGAAGGCTGCGGCGCGTAGGCGGCGGTTTCTGCTCGTCTTACGCTCGGTGCCATCGGCGGAGCGTTACCGACGAAAGGGGCGAGAGGGTTCTCCGTGCGTGCGCTGTTGCCGGCGATGGCTTGCTCGCGGGCCGGTGCGCGGCGTGCGACCGGCTCGGCCACATCCACCTCGCGGCCATGGCGTGCGACGATGCGGTTAAGCTCGGCGAGCGCTTCGATCTGATCGACGATGACGCGGCGCATCTGCGCGGCGCTCTCGGCGGTCTCCTGCGGCAGTTCGAGAATGCCACGGCGCAGTTCGTGCCGGGTATTGTCGAGCTCGCGCTGCATCTCGCCAGACATGTGTTTCATGCTCTGGACGATTTCGGTGAAACGTTCCGTCGCGCCCTGGAACATGGCCTGGGCGTCGCCGGTGGCGTGTTCGTAGATCTGGCGCAGCGAGTCGAGCGTGCGGCGGCGTTCTTCTTCCGCGGTGTCGCGCACGGTCTGGTACTGGTCCGCAATGGCGCGGGTCCCGACCGCAGTCGAGTCGGCGATGGTGCGGGCGATATCGCGGGCGCGATTTTCCGCCGAAGCCAGCGCTTCGTCGAGCAGGCCGTTGAACATCTTGAGACGCGAGTCGATCTCGCCGGTACGTGTATCGAGCGTTTCGACCATCGCCTCAAGTGCGGTGCGGCGGTCGCCGATCATGTTCTCGGTGTGCTTGTTGGAAAGTTCGACCACTTCAGCGGCGCCGGCCAGATCCCGGCCATGCTGGTTGAAGCGCGAGGACAGGTCGGTGAGTTTCTCAAGCACCTTGCCGGTGACTTCGTCGAAGCCGCCGATGTAATCGTCCATGCGGGTCGTCGTGTTGCCGGTGCGCTCCAGCAGCGTGTTCATGGCGCCGACGAACTCGGTGACGCGGGTCGAAAGGACCGACTCAATTGAGGTGAGGTTGCTGTGTGCGCCTGAAAGCACTTCCTGCAGCAGGCCGTTGGCCTCGAGCAGGCGCTCGAACAGGGCAGTGGTGTCGGAGCGCAGCATGCCGTTGGTCTCGAGGATTTCCGCGACTGCCTGCGAGGCGGTCTTGCGGGAATTCTCGACGGAGCTGGCGGCCGAAGCTTCCAGATCGCGCATCGCCTTGCCGATGTTGACGGCGGCGTGCTCGCTGGCGTCGTTGATCTTCTGGGCGATGTCCTGCGAATTGTCGCGCAGGCTGCGGGCGTAGGTGAGGCCCTTCGCTTCGATAGTATGGGCGGCCTGATCCGTGATGCGCGCGAGTTCGTTGGTGAGTTCCGACGACTTGACGCCGATGGCCGAGACGAGGACGCCGCTCTTTTCGTCGAGCATGCGGGTGATCTGCGAGGAGACGCCCAGCAGCGAGCGCTCGACGTCGGCGGAGGTCTGCTTGAGCGTGCTGCTGGTGCCGCTCGACATGGCGGCGAGGGACTGCTCGGCCTGCGATGAGGCGGCGCGGATGCTGCGTTCCATTTCGGAAGCGGCGTTGCGCATTTCGGAAGCCGCGCCGCTCGACAGTGCGGAGATCGACTGCTCGGCCTGATGCGTATTGCTGTTGATGTCCTGGATGACGGACGTGAAACGGCCGGCGGTCGCAAGGCCGCGGGCTTCGATTTCGTTGACCTTGGCCGCGAGTTCGGCGGTCATGCGGTCGGTATGCTCGCTGATCGCGCCGTTGATGTTGCCGACGCGTTCGTCGATGGCGGCGATGACGCTGCTGCCGCCTTCCGCAACGCCCTTGGCGATTTCCATCACGCGGGAGCTGAGGGCGTCGTTGAGACTCTGGGTGCGGCTGTCGAGGGCTTCCTGGAAGCGGGTCAGGCTTTCGTCGAGCAGCGAGGAGACGTCGCTCGCCTTCGCGGTCACGCGGCCATCGAAACCGTCGATATAGTCGCGCATGGTCTCGTTGATTTCGTGGGTGCGCAGGCCGATACGCTCGACCAGTTCGCCGCCATAGGTCTTCACGGTGCGGTCGAATTCGGTCAGGTGGCGGGTGATGAGTTCGCCCAGCGTGCCGGAGTCGCGGGAAATGCGTTCGGCCAGTTCGGTGCCGCCGTTGCTGAACATGGCCTCGAATGCGGCGAGGCGCTGGGCCAGCAGTTCGCGCATCTCGTCGCCGTGGCTCGTGACCGAGGTGGTCAGGGCTTCGGCGTGGGTCTGGAAACTGCCGGTGACGCGGGCGCCGCCGGTGTTGATGGCTTCGGTAATCGCCGCGCCCGTCTGTTCGAGCTTGGAGATGACGTCGCCGCCGCGCAGGCTGAGGTCGAGTACCAGCGAGTCGCCGGTGGCCTTGAGCGTGTTGTTGACTTCATCGACTCGCGTCGCGATCGACTCGGCGAGGTTGGTTGAAGTCTCGATCATCGTCTCGTTGATCGCGCTGGAGCGCGTATGCATGTTGTCGATGACGGAAATCGCCTTCTGCGAGAACTCGTCGGCGACGTTGTCCAGCTTCGACGCCATCATGTGACGGATATTGTCGGCAATTTCGGCGAACTCGCCGTGAATGTTGCTGGTCTTGAAAGTGAGGTTGGCCGTCATGCGTTCCGACGCCGCATCGATGGCGCGGGTCGTGATTTCGCTGGCCTGTTCGAGACGTTCGAGCAGGTCGCCGCCACGGTCGCCGACGGCGGCGATCATGTTGTCGCCTGAAGTCTGCAGGGCGCGGGAGATATGGTCGCCCTTTTCGCCGAGCGCATCGGTGATGCGCTGCGCGGCTTCGTTGACCTGTTCGGCGACCATGTCGCTGACGGCGCCGATTTCGTGCGAGAGATCGACGTGGACGTTGCTGAAGGCGGCGCGGACCTGTTCGGCGTGATCGACCAGCGTTTCGCGCTGGGCGACGATGCCGTCGATCAGACCGCGCATACGCACTTCGTTGTCGGCGTAGGCGCGCTCCAGCGAAGCGACTTCGTTGTTGACCATGCCTTCGAGCTCGCCGGCACGCGCAAGCGCGCGTTCGACGCCGTCGCCGATGGCGGCGACTTCGCGGCGCACGGCCTGGCCGACGCTGACGATGGAGTCACGGGCAATGGATTCCGGTTCCGCGAGGCGGATGGCGATCTGCGCCATCGACTGCCCGACCAGACGCAGTTCCTGCGCGCGGGACAGCATGGCGGCAAGGAAGAAGAACAGTGCAATCGGAGCCAGCAGGCCGGCCGCGATGCCGACAATGACGGGGACCGAAGTCGTGCCCTGGCCGAGGATGTCCTTCAGTTCGGATGCGTAAACGCCAAACACGAGACCGGCGAAGAACACGCCCCAGCAAACAGTGAACAGCCAGGCGATAAGATAGGGGGCGCGGCTCGGGCGGCGCTGCAGCGCGCGCAGCAGGTGGCCGACGCTTTCGCGGTCGTCATTGGCGGCAAGGCGCGACGGCGCAGCGACGGCTTCGTCGCGCAGGTCGGCATCGTTTTGCCGGTTGAGGGAACGGTTATCGTCGGCTTCGGTCTGCGGAGTGCGGCCGCGGCGCGGCGCCTCGACGCGATCGGTGTTCGAAGGGCGGCGCGCGGCAGGTTCGCGCGGCGTGTCGTGCACGTTGAGTGCATCCTCGATGGCGGACAATGCCAGCTCGGTTGGGTCTTTAGGCTTTCGGGGGCTATTGGCCATTATCCACGATCTCGCGTTACGCCTGTTACGCTGCCACCCTGTTCCTTGCCCCGACCGTTGGCCGGTCCGGGCAGGTAACTGGTCATGGCCTCAGTTTTTGCAGGAGATAGCCGCCCTGAATCTGGCCGGGGTCCCCACGCCGCAAAACCATCCTATCCGCTTGGCACAGCGAAAAAAATGGCCGGTAGTAACCTGTTTTTAATCATCGTTAATTTGGAACCGGCCATATTCTGTCCCGTTACGGGACATTGTGGCCAGCAGGATGCTTCGGATCATCGTACTTCCGGCATCCTAGCGGACGGGCGTTGGGAAAATGGCCCTAAATCGCGTCGATTTTTAGGGGCGCCGTTTACCCTGCATTGACGTTGGATTGCGGTTACAGCCGCGAAAGACGCCCTGTTTACCTGGCCTTGGCGGTCCTCATGCGACACCTCAAATCCATAAGGGAACGGGTTTCAGTATCCCAGGGTCTTCAAAGGGCCAGGCTTTTACAGGGGCGTTCATGTTGGATATCCGAAATATGGCAGAGGTGGCTTCTCCCACGCTCGTGCCCGATCAGCCGGTAGACCGCGCGCATTTGTTCCGCATGACGCTCGGCGATCATGGCCTTGAAGGCGAGGTCCTTCGCCTGTTTGACCGCCAGACCCAGATGTTGCTCGCCCGCATGGCGACGGCACAGCCGTCCTGCATCAAGGCACTGGCACATACGCTCGCCGGTTCCGCGCGCGGGGTTGGCGCGTGGCGTGTCTCGCAGGCCGCGCAGGATGTCGAACGTGCGGTTTCCGACGGCATGGACGTGAGGCCGGCCATTGCGGCCCTCAAATCGGCGACCGACGAGGCCCTTGTGGTCATCGCGGACCTGCTGCGGGTGCATTAGGCCCGATTTCACGCATTTCGCGTGCGCTCCCGGAAACGGGAGAATTCCATAACGGCTACTGGCATCGCGCCCGTTGAGCCGATATAGGAACCGCGCGGGCAATGGGCCCGTGCGATGTATCCAGTCCCAATGCCAAAAATCACCTATACCGATGCCGCTGGCGAAAGCCGTACCGTTGATGCCGAAGTTGGCGCAACCGTGATGGAAACGGCGATCAAGAACGACGTTCCCGGAATCGAAGCCGAATGCGGCGGCGCCTGCGCCTGCGCGACCTGTCACGTCTATGTCGATGATGCATGGCGCGAGAAGGTTGGCGATGCGGCAGCGATGGAGCAGGACATGCTCGATTTCGCCTTCGACGTGCGGCCGAGTTCGCGCCTGTCCTGCCAGATTACGGTCAGGGACGATCTCGACGGTCTGGTGGTAACGACGCCGGCACGCCAGGCCTGAGGCAGCCGCTGCGCCTTCCAATCGGGCGTTTTTTTCTCCTGTTTCTCGCTTTTGGAGGCTATCGTTGCCGCGATGGCCGGATTTTGGCGATTGCGGGAAAGGTGCTTCTCCAGCTACAGAACCGCGTGAAATTTCTTTCCTGCAACCGAAGCCTCGCGTCGTATGCCTAAAGTCACGTTCATCGAGTTCGACGACACGGTTCATACGCTCGACGCCGAGGCGGGTGCGACCATGATGGAAACCGCGCTGCAAGGCGGCGTGACCAGCATCGTTGCTGAATGCGGTGGCGCCTGTTCATGCGCGACGTGCCACGTCTATGTCGATGATGCGTGGGTGTCGCGGCTGGCGCCGAAATCGGATGAGGAAGAAGACCAGCTCGACAGCGCTTTCGACGTGCGGCCAAATTCGCGCCTGTCCTGCCAGATCAAAGTGACCGAAGAACTCGACGGCCTCGTGCTGCGCACGCCGTCGTATCAGGGACGATAGTTCAATCATGGCTGAACCGATCAAGACCGACGTGCTCATCATCGGGGCTGGCCCGTGCGGCCTGTTCGCGGTGTTCGAGCTTGGCCTTCTGGATATGAAGACGCATCTCGTCGATATTCTCGACAAGGTCGGCGGTCAGTGTTCCGAACTTTATCCAGAGAAGCCGATCTACGACATTCCCGCGCTGCCGATTGTGACGGGGCAGGGCCTCACCGATGCGTTGATGACGCAGATCAAGCCGTTCAATCCGCAATTTCATCTTGGCGAGATGATCGAGAGTCTCGAAAAGATCGGCGATCCGCTGTTCCGTGTCACCACCGATCAGGGCAAGGTTTTCGAAGCCAAGGTCGTTGTGATCGCGGCCGGCGGGGGCTCGTTCCAGCCGAAGCGTCCGCCGATGCCGGGCATCGAAGCCTACGAAGGCACGTCGGTGTTCTATGCCGTGCGCAAGATGGAACAGTTCCGCGACAAGAACCTGCTGATCGTCGGCGGCGGCGACAGCGCACTCGACTGGACGCTCAACCTTGCGCCGATTGCCAGGCGCGTGACGCTGATGCACCGGCGCAACGAATTCCGCGCCGCGCCTGACAGCGTCAACAAGATGCGTGCGCTCGTGGCGGACGGAAAAATGGACCTCGCGTTGGGTCAGGTGACGGCGCTGGAAGGCGAAGGCGGGCAGATCACCGCGGCGATTGCGAAGCCCGACAAGGGCGATCCGTTCAAGATCGAATGCGACACGCTGCTGCCGTTCTTCGGCCTGACGATGAAGCTCGGCCCGGTCGCAAACTGGGGCCTGAATCTCGAAGGCGAAGTTATCCCCGTCAACACAGAGTCTTTTGAGACGAACGTGCCGGGCATCTTCGCTATCGGCGATATCAACACCTATCCGGGCAAGCTCAAGCTCATCCTGTCGGGATTCCATGAAGCCGCGCTGATGTCCCAGAAGGCGTCGAAGTACGTCAACCCCGACAAGCGCATCATCTTCCAATACACGACGTCGTCGTCGAGCCTGCAGAAGAAGCTCGGCGTCGCGTAGGGCGTGATCCCGAAAAGTGGGTGCCGGTTTTCGGAATAGATCACGCCTATCATTAGTAGCGCTATTGCTGGGTGGGTTGCAGCGGCGGCAACGGCTGCGCTGTGACGGGCGGATCGACCTGTCCGAGGCCCAGGGCCTGTCGCGCCTGCACGATAGCGGCATCCGCCATCGCGGCGTGACCTTCGGCGGTCGGATGCACCGCGCCGCCATACACCGCGCTGAGAATTCCCCACGTCGCGTCATGAATGTCGCTCGGCTGCATACCTTGCGATACGCCTTCGGGATAAGTCATCGCAGCGAAGTAACTGTCGTTCGCGGTGCGGATCCAGCGCGCCCGCGTTGCGTAGGCGCGAAATTCGTTGGCGCGGTTACGGCAGATCAACGGCGCGGTTGATGCTTCGGCCAGACTTGATTCAAAACTCTCGCCGGTTGGTGAAAAACACTCATTGTCGAATACGGGATCGGTCGGCGCCCGCGCGCACATGGCGTGGCCGGCGGCAAATGCTTTCTGGTGCGCATTGACAAAGGTCATCGCATCGCCTGCGCCACAGACGGCGCCCGCGGTGCAGGTGGCGAGTGCTTCCAGCCGCGGCAGGAATGCCTGTTCGACGAATTGTGACGCCGCATTCATGCGCGCCGGATTGGCAGAAAATGCGGGATGTACGTCAAAGCCATTGCGGCCGCCTTCGCAGGTGTTACCGGCGTCGGCAAGCACCGGATTGGCGTAGGAGGTGTAGACAACATGCGCGAGGTCGCCGACCAGTGGCTTGAGCGCCGCGCGCATCCGGCGGAAATCACCCGGCAATTTCTGTTGAAGCAGCACATTCGAGTTTTCAAGCGTTCCCATCACGCCGCTGCGCTTGAACAGCCCGCGTGAAAAGCGCTCTTCGATAATGACGTCGGCGACGATGCCGGAGAAGTCGATGTCGTTGGCGCCGATTGTGAGCAGTACGAGATCGAGGTTGCGCGACTTGTCGCGCTTGCGTGCCTGGGTGAGAACATTGGTGAGTTGCGAGATCTGCGACGGCACGGTGGTCGGGCACTTGAAGCCGCCGCAATCGAGTTCGCGGGCGCGGCGCGGTCCAAGGATGCCGGCGTCGATGGTCGATCCGGTGCAGGCGAGGGGCACGAACGTGACGGCGATGTGCGGGTTCTCGATTGCGAGCGCCAGCGCGGTGCGGAGCTGGTAACTGTAGAGCGAGCGATGGCACGCCGCGTTTTGCCAGCGGGCCGACAGCTTGTTCCATGCATCGATGGTGCCGGCTTCCGGGCGGGTGTTCTGGCAGGACTTGTCGCCTTTGAATCCCGCGCGGCCGGGACGATAATACTGGCTGGCGGCGGTACCGATGAACTGGCGGAAGCAGAAGCCTTCGTCGGACAGCGCGACCGGACGATCCGGATTGCCTTCGCCGGCGGCAATCGAGTCACCCATGCCTGCAATCAGAATGTCGCGGACATTGATCTCGGTGCTGATACGCGTCACCGGCCCGTCCTCGCGGCGGATGTCCACGGCGACCAGGGTCGAGCGTCCAGCAGCAACGCGGATGATGACTTCCTCGCTGCAGGGCAGGAAGCCGGCCTTGGCTTCTTCGCCCTTGTCGAGCAGCCACGAACACGAGGCATCGTCCGCGCCGAGGACGCGGATCTCGACCTTGTAGTCGGTGGCAGCCAGATAGGATTCGTCGGTGCCGTCGCGCTTGCAAGGTTCCGCAACGCGGCCCGCGGCATCGATGCACAGGCGGCCAACCATGTTGCGTGCCCAGCCGCGGCCATCGCTGTCGGCGGCCATCACCTGTTCGGCCTGCACGATGTTGCGGCCGCGCATGGCATCGACGTGGAGTTGAAAATCCTTTTCCTCGCGGAACAGGCGAAAGCGGTTCTTCACTTCCCAGACGAGGCGCGGATCGGATGCGCCTTGCGCGTGCGCAGCTTCGAGCGCACCGGAAAGAACCGCGACAAAACTGCACAGGGCAATGATGAGAAGCCTGGGAAATGACATGAAGCCGCCTTGCAATGCAGCTTCTTCTTAGCAGACAGGGCAAGGCAATATCAGGGCACGGCCGTGACCGTCCCGTGACCCACGCTTCTGTTCGCGGCTTGGGCAATGGCGCGGCTGGCCGCAACCGCGATGACGAATGTCGCCAGCCAGACAATCCGGGCGCCGTAGCGGTCGTGCGGGCCTGACAACGCGCCGCATGGGAATGCATTGGCAAGAATAGCAAGCGTTGAGGTTGCAGCCAGCAGCGCGAGATCGTCGGCCTTGCCGTGCCGGAACCTGAGCAGCAGGCCCAGCATCAGGATCATCGACAACAGCGCCACCGGCACATGCAGCCGGTTGAGGGCGGTGAAATCGAGTTCGCCGCGCTGCTGGCGCGCGGCAAGCATGGCCGGATTTTCGGACGGGATGAAACGGTCGATGATGCCGTAGGTGTGCCAGATCCGGTTGTTCACGCCGGCGCCGCTGGCGACCATCACGAGCTGCTGCGCTGTCGCTGCCGCCGCTGTCTGTATCTGCTGGCCGGGATAGGCCTTCAGGCTGCCCAGCACGATGGTGCGCATTTCCTCACCAAGGCCGTTGAAACGGCCGAGCCGGTTGAAAATGCCGTAGCTCCAGAGAAACTCGTCGGCGTTGGTCGGCAGTTCCGCGCGGAAAGGGCAGAGCCTCAAGGCCGGATCGGGACATTGGTCATCGAGATAGCGCGTGACGATACCGTCCTGGAGCATGCGCCCGAACGCGATGCCGTAACCGCCGGGTGTCCAGGCGAGCTGGCCGGACAATGAGAAATTCGCTGCAAGCAGCATGGCTGCGCTCAGCAGAATGGCGGCGAAGCCCTGCAGCAATCCGCGCAGCGACGCAACATGACGCACGATCAGCAACGATGCTGCACCCGCAATCACGAGTCCCAGCAGCATCGCCATCGTCGCGCTGTGGGTTGCTGCGGCGAAGGCGATCAGCGCAAGCAATCCGTACTTTTCAAAACGCCCAAGTTCCTGTGCCTTGAAGATCAGGAGATGCAGCGCCAGCACACTGGGTACGGCGAAAATATCGGTGAGCAGGATGCTGGAAAGCCATGGCAGCGTGGTCAGCGCCGATAGCGCGGCGATGATCGCCAGCAGCAGGCGCGGGCGGGAACCGAGCCCAAACGCGCGCAGCGTCAGCGCCATGATCCACACCGTCAGCGCGGATTGTGCGATCACGATGGGCCAGAAGTGCCAGCCTTCGCCGGCATGAAGATAAAGCCCGAACACCGTCGAACGGCTCGGCACCAGATAACCCTCGTACCAGCGGGCGAGATAGCCGCCGGTGTCGTACTGCAACAGCGGATAGCCGTTCCATAGCGCCGGCGCGAGCAGGACGAGCGTTGCGGCGAGATGGATCGCGGCAGAGACGATCATGCCGGCAGGCGTCCGCGCCGCAGATACGCGCTGCACATTCTATTTTGCGAGCCCGGCGGCCTTCGCGACGTCGGCGCCCTTCTTGATTTCGGTGTCGATGTATTTCGCGAAGTTTACAGGGTTGCTGTCGAGGACAGGCTCGATGCCCGCCGCGAGCAGCGCGGCCTTCATTTCGGGCGCCGCCATCGCTTCACTGGCAGCCTTGGCGATCTTGTCGATGGCTTCCTTTGGCGTCCCGGCGGGTGCAACCAGCGCGAACCACAGGCCGATGTCGTAGCCGGGCAGGCCCGCTTCCGACATGGTCGGAACATTCGGCGCGACGCTCGAGCGTTGCGCCTGCGTGATCGCAATCGCCTTCAACTCACCCTTCTCGACATACTGCATCGCCGGTGCGGCCGGCACGAACAGCAGCGGAATGCGGCCGGTGATCGCGTCGGTCAGCGATTGCGCGCTGCCGGGATAGGGAACATGCGTGAGTTTCACGCCGGCCATGACGTTGACGAGTTCGCCGGCGAGATGCGTTGTGGTGCCGAGGCCCGACGAGCCATAGATGATGTCACCCGGTTTCTGCTTGGCGAGCGCGATGATGTCCTTGAGGTTGTTCGCGCCAAGCGAAGGATGCGCAACCAGCAGGTTCGGCACGGTGGGACCAGCGCAATCGGCGCAAAGTCCTTCTTGAAATCGAACGTGAGGTTGGGCGAGATCGAGACGTTGATGGTCTGGGCGGCGGTCGCCATCAGGAGCGTGTAGCCGTCCTTGGGCGCACGGGCGACGAATTCGGCGGCGATGTTGCTACCTGCGCCCGGCTTGTTCTCGACGACGAACTGTTGGCCCAGGGCGGCGCTGAATTTCTGCGCCAGCAGGCGTGCCGGTGTATCCGCAACCGAACCCGGACTGAAGCCGATGATGATGCGGACCGATTTGTTGGGATAGTCCTGCGCCGTTGCCGGAATTGCGGTGGCGGCACACAGGCCCAGAGCCGCCAGTGCGGCCGCGCGGATATGCTTCATGGTTTCCTCCCAGTCCTTTTGCGCAAGCCAAGCACGAACTTTGGCCAATGGCCAGCGCGGGGAGGATGTTGTGCCGCGGCTTATTGCGCCACTCCGTCAACCGGAGCGCGTGCCGGGCGGCTTGAGGTAAAGCCGCAACTCGCGTACGCCGAGGATGGCCAGCGCCAGCGTGAACGGCACGATGTAATACATCAGCCGGAACAGCACGAGCGACGC
This sequence comes from Hyphomicrobiaceae bacterium, assembly GCA_947472885.1. Classification (GTDB taxonomy): domain Bacteria; phylum Pseudomonadota; class Alphaproteobacteria; order Rhizobiales; family Xanthobacteraceae; genus CANJBX01. The sequence goes on along the minus strand of CANJBX010000033.1, from coordinate 4,086 downwards.
GATCAGCTTTTCGGTTTCGATCTGTGGCAGCGCCAGCAGCATGGCTGCGTCGAAAACACCCAGGCCGCCCGGCGCGTGGCTGACAAAGCCGAGCAATACGGCCGCGACGAACGAGACCAGCACGCCGATGAAATCGACAGCGGCCTCCGCCGGTATCAGCGCATACATGGCAAGACCTGAAAATCCGAGGTCCAGCACGCCGATGCCGATCTGCACCAGCGTCAGCTTCGCACTCGGCAAGGTTACGCTCCAGCCATTGCGGCCAATGATGCGTGGCCTTTTCGCAATCCAGACGACGTAGCCGGCAATCGTCACCAGCATTGCAATTGCAATCGTACGGTTGATCCACGCCGGCATCTGGTCGATGGCGCTGGCGGCTTCCGGTCGATACGAAATGCCGGTACCCAGCACGAATACATTGCCCAGCCAGAAGGTGAGGCCGGTGACGAACGCCATCTTGGCGATATCGCGCGCTGTCAATCCGTAAGCGGCATACATGCGGTAACGAATGAAGTTGGCGGTGAACACCGTCGCGCCGATGTTGTGGCCGATGGCGTAGCTCGTGAAGGCGCCAATGGCAGCGGCGCGGTAGGGCACGTCGGAGCGGCCAATGGTGCGCAGCGCGAACCAGTCATAGAATGTCAGCGTGACATAAGATGCGGCGACGCAAACGCCTGCGGCGATCAGCGCCTGTGCAGGCGTTGCGAGGATCGCCGTTGCGATTCTGCCGGTATCGACATTGTGCAGCATCCGCACCAGCGTCGTGACCGCGATGGCGAAAACCGCAATGCCAATGACGGTGCCGACGCTGTTCCAGCCGATCCTTGCGCGCAGTCGTTGCAGGGCAGTCTTCATTCGGCCGGGCATTCGTTCTCCAGTCGGCGCGCGGGCTGCGCCGCCGTCAGGCAGGAATCCACACCCCTCATCCCATTCAATTGCAACAGAACCCTGACAGCGCGAATACCTGCGGCAAAACCGTCATCAGATTGAAATGCGACTCGCCCACACGTCACGCTACCGATGCAACGAGGGGCAAGTCACCCGATGCGGATTCTGGTTGCGACTGACGCCTGGCATCCACAGGTCAACGGCGTGGTGCGGACGCTGACGACGCTCGCACGCACGGTCAGCAAGTTCGGTGCGACGATTGAGTTTCTGACGCCGGAAGGTTTCCCCTCCATTCCGTTGCCGACCTATCCCGGCCTGCGCTGCGCGCTGACGAACCGGCGCGAGATCGCGCAACGGATCGAGGCGGCACGGCCCGACGCCATCCACATCGCGACCGAAGGCACGATTGGATTGGCGGTGCGGCGTTATTGCATCAGCCGCAAGCGGCCATTCACGACAAGCTACACCACGCGTTTCCCGGAATACCTTTCCGCGCGCCTGCCGGTGCCGGAAGCCTGGAGCTATGCGGCGCTGCGCCACTTTCATTCTGCTGCCGCTGTCACGATGGTATCGACCCATTCGATGATGGCCAATCTCACGCATTGGGGCTTTCGCAATCTCGGCATGTGGACGCGCGGCGTCGATATCGACATCTTCAAGCCGGAGCGCGCGATCACGCTCGATCTGCCGCGGCCGATTTTCATTACCGTGGGGCGCGTCGCGGTCGAGAAGAACATCGACGCATTCTTGTCGCTCGACCTGCCGGGCTCAAAAGTCGTGGTCGGCACCGGGCCCGAACTGGAAATACTGCGCAACCGCTTCCCGGACGTTACGTTCCTCGGCGCGCTGACGGACGCCAGCCTGGCGTCCCATGTGGCGGCTGCGGACGTCTTCGTGTTTCCCAGCAAGACGGATACGTTCGGGCTGGTGCAGCTTGAGGCGCTGGCCTGCGGCGTGCCGGTCGCTGCATTTCCGGTGACGGGCCCGCGCGATGTCATCGGCGGCACGCAGGTCGGCGTGCTGGATGAAGATTTGCGAACAGCGTGTCTGGCGGCGCTGAATATTTCAAAAGGTGCCTGCCGGGAATTCGCGCTGACCCGCTCATGGGATGTCAGCGCCAGCCAGTTTCTTGGCCATGCCCGCAGCATTGCCGCCAGCATGGCGGAAGCGGTGTAACCGTCCGCCTTGCCGCTGCTGAACTTGTCGATCTCAGGTCCGCACGCTACGCTTTGCGCCGCGAGGACCGATGTTCGTCAACTTCTTCAATGAACTCAAACAGGCCGGCGTGCCCGTCACGCTGCGCGAATACCTCACGCTGATGGAGGCGATGGACAAGGACCTCGCCGGCCGCCGCGTCGATGACTTCTACTACCTCGCGCGTGCAACGCTGGTGAAGGACGAGCGCAACCTCGACAAGTTCGACCGCGTGTTCGGCCATGTCTTCAAGGGCCTCGAAACCTTGTCCGAGGGGCTGACTGCCGAGATACCGGAAGAGTGGCTGCGCAAGCTCGCGGAAAAATACCTCACCGAAGAAGAGAAAAAGGAAATCGAGGCGCTCGGCGGCCTCGACAAGCTGCTTGAGACCTTGCGCAAGCGGCTTGAGGAACAACAGAAGCGCCATCAGGGCGGATCGAAGTGGATCGGCACGGCGGGCACATCGCCGTTTGGCGCTTACGGTTATAATCCCGAAGGCGTGCGTATCGGGCAGGACGGCAATCGTAATTTCAAGGCGGTGAAGGTCTGGGACAAGCGCGAGTTCAAGGATTTCGACGACCAGGTCGAGCTTGGCACGCGCAACATCAAGATCGCGCTGCGCCGCCTGCGCAAGTTTGCGCGCACGGGCTCACCCGACGAACTCGACCTCGACGGCACCATCAAGGGCACCGCGCAGAAGGGCTATCTCGACATTCACATGCGGCCCGAGCGACACAATGCCGTGAAGGTGCTGCTATTCTTCGATGTCGGCGGCTCGATGGACTGGCACATCAAGGCGACCGAGGAACTGTTTTCCGCCGCCCGCTCCGAGTTCAAGCACATGGAGCATTTCTACTTCCACAACTGCATCTATGAGCGCGTGTGGAAGGAAAACCGCCGGCGCTACGATCTTGCGACCGCGACGTGGGATGTGCTGCACACCTATCCGCATGACTACAAGGTGGTGTTCGTCGGCGATGCGTCGATGTCGCCTTACGAGATCGCGATGCCGGGCGGTTCGGTCGAACACATGAACGAGGAGCCGGGGCAGGCGTGGATGGAGCGTGTCACGCGCACCTATCCGGCCTGCGTGTGGCTTAACCCCGTTGCCGAGGAAAGCTGGAACTTCACGCACTCAATCCAGGTCATGAAGAACATCATGGGCGGGCGGATGTTTCCGCTGACCCTCGGCGGGCTTGATCGGGCGATGCGGGAGCTGGTGAGATAGAAGAATGAGCCGACCTTCATCAACCGAAGTTTCTCTCCTCGTGCGCGCATTCCTGCGTTTTCGAGGCGACGAGCAACACGAGTTTGAGCAAGACTATTCCAAAGCGAAAGGGTTGTCGGACGCGATTGATGCCCCTTTGTGTCTTCGCGAAGGTGATAAAGTCCATGCCACCAATGTCGGGTAGGAAGAGTTGCACTTCGATCCGCGAGACAACGCTTAAAAAGCGCGCAGCGCGATATCAAGGCCGCACGATCTTTCGACCAGCTACTTTGCGTGATCGAAGAGGCCACTAAAGAGGTCGCGCGATTTGGAAAGCTAGCCTCATACGATGTGGCTCATCGAATAGGTGCATACCTCAATCTCGTGCCTGACTATATATATCTCCACGCAGGGACTGCGGATGGAGCAAAAGCGTTGGGACTCTGGGGGGATAAGGTTGAGAAATCCAAGTTTCCCAAGTCACTGCAAAGGCTCTCGCCGGCACAAATTGAAGATTTTTTGTGTATTTTCAAGAATGAGTTGAGCAGTCGGTCGAAGATAAGTTTTTCTGACGAAAATATACGCCAGGTTTGCATGCCCCGCGTTCGTTTCACTCGATGTTAGTGATGCCGATTTTCGTTCTAATCCCCCTTAACAGGATGTTGAAAAAACCGATCGGGGGCTCAGATTTCTACTGAAATCAGGGTGCTATTGGGAACTTCGACATCCAAAGGAACCGGCGCCCCCTGGGCCAAGATCTGCTCAAGAATCATAAAAAGACGGGAATGGATGTGGGT
>CANJBX010000032.1 GCA_947472885.1 Hyphomicrobiaceae bacterium | reverse complement strand
GACCCACATCCATTCCCGTCTTTTTATGATTCTTGAGCAGATCTTGGCCCAGGGGGCGCCGGTTCCTTTGGATGTCGAAGTTCCCAATAGCACCCTGATTTCAGTAGAAATCTGAGCCCCCGATCGGTTTTTTCAACATCCTGCTAAGACAGTGGTCGCACCCGCGAAGTAGATTGACGGCCCAATGCTTCTCGGCTTCGATAAAAAGCCGGATATGAGCTGCACCATATTGAATTTCAGGCGTCGTAGACTCTGAGCTTGCGGCAAGCCGATCTCGGGGACGAACAAGTTGCTTTCCAAGCTGTGTTCAATACTCAAGTTGAGTGTCGCGCTTCTAATTGCCGAGGCTCTCTTGACAAGATCGGGGCTGGCGCAAGTGCCGCTTCGCGGCCATGGCGGACCCGTCCGGGCCGTCGCAATTTCAAACGACGGGCAGAGCGCACTTTCAGGTAGTTTCGATACATCTTCAATCCGCTGGTCGCTGACGCGCGATGCGGCGGAACAGGTCATGCGTTTTCATACGGGCTCTGTTAACGCCGTGGCGTTTTTGAAGAACGGTCGTGTTGCGACGGCAGGCGCTGATGCGCGTATCGCGATCTGGACTCAAGGTAGTGCGCAGCCGGAAAAGATCCTCGAAGGTCACAGTGCGCCTATTGCTTCGCTTTCAGTATCGCCGGATGGGGATGCGCTTGCTTCAGCATCGTGGGACCACAGTGTCAGGCTGTGGCCGCTTGCGGGTGGTGAGGTGCGCATACTTGAGGGTCACTCGCAAAACGTCAACGGCGTTGCGTTCACACCAGACGGCAAATCATTTGTCAGCGTGAGTTATGACCTCACCGTTCGTATCCAGCGACTGGTGGGAGCGGAGCCGCCAACAATCGTTACGTTGCCATCGCCGCTCAATGCGCTTTCCATCGCACCGGATGGTGAAATCGCTGTCGGCGGTGCCGACGGAAAAGTCTATTTTTTGGCAAGTGGCGGAACGGTTTTGGGTGATATTCAAGCCGGATCAACCCCCGTCATTTCGCTTGCGAACTCACGAAATGGCGCATTGTTTGCGGCAGCGACGATAAATGGGTCAGTGACGATCATTGATCGCAAGCAGAGGCAAATCCTCCGTACCCTCGTCGGGCCGGGCTTGCCGGTCTGGTCCGTCGCATTCTTCCCCGATGGCCGCACGCTGCTGACTGGTGGTGCCGACCGCGTTATTCGGCGCTGGAATGCGCTCACGGGCGATCCGATTGGTGCATCTGTGGTCGGCGCGCCCGAAGACCCGTTAGCGAAGTTCGGCGATGACCGGGGTGCGGAAGTTTTCCGTGCCTGTATCGCGTGCCATACCTTGTCGGAAAAAGACGGGCTACGCGCGGGGCCGACGCTCGCCGGAATCTTTGGCCGCAAGATTGCTTCGCTGCCGGATTACGATTTTTCCACAGCGCTGAAGACACTGGATATTGTCTGGACGCCCGACACGGTTGCGAAATTGTTCGAGGTTGGGCCGATGAACTATACGCCCGGCACCAAGATGCCGGAGCAACGCATCGGTTCGCCCGACGACCGCAAGGCGCTTACGGATTTTCTGGCACGAGCGGCAACGAAGTGATCAGCTCTTCGTCTTTTCGTCGCGCTCTCGCAGATAATCGTCGGCGGTGCGTGGCGCTGGGCGAGGCGGTGCCCCAAACGGATCGAATTTCTCTTCGCTCATCGCGATCACGCGGCAGTCTGCGCACATGCGAACGACGTCAATTCGTTTGGCGGAATTCTTGAACATCCAGTGCTGTCCGTCGAGCTTGGCCGCCACGCGCTCCACGCTGCTTTTGATGCCGAAAGCCGTGCCGCAGCGAATGCATGTCGCGGGTTCTTCTTCCTTGATCGTGCGCGCTCGCGCGGTCGGTGCGCGAAAGTCGAGTTGCGGCACAAGGCCGATAACCTTCTCCGGACAGGTGGCCTGACAGAGACCACACTGGACGCAGGCGTCCTCGGTAAAGCGCAGTATTGGACGTTCCGGGTCGTCCGAAAGTGCGCCGGTCGGGCAGGCTGAAACACAGGACAGACAGAGCGTGCAGCTTTCCACCTTGACGTTGAGTGTTCCAAACGGCGCGCCATCCGGAAGTGGAATCACATCGACGGGTGCGGGCGCCATGCGGTGCAGTTCCCGCAATGAGAGCCGCATCACTTCGCGTTTCCCGCCAACCGGCATGTAGCTCGCCATGCGCGGCGCGCTGGCTGCGGGCTTTATGGCGCGAAGTGCTTCTCCGAGTAGGTCAGGGTCGTCGGTTTCGATCATCGCGACATGGCCCGAACCGAATCCCAATCCCTTCAGGATCGGCTCAGCAAGGGCAATGGTCTTTTGAAGTCCGGCGATATCATGACGCGGCTTGGCGCGCAGGAGAAAGCGCACGCCCAATGCGCCGTAAGCAAAAGCGGCTGCAACTGCTTCAAGACCCACCTGCGTGATTTCGTTGATGGTGAGCGGGATAACATTTGCCGGAAGGCCATTGCCGTGGCGGGCCAGTGCATCGATCAGCGCGCCGCCATGATCGTCGTCATGGAAGAGGATGACGGCTTTCTCGCCTTCGGCTTCGTAATAAGCCTTGAGCATCGCGCGCAACTTTCGCAGCAACGCGTCTGCCGGCGGCAAGGCATATTCGGCCGCTCCAGTCGGGCACGCCGCGGCGCACTGACCGCAGCCGGCGCAGATTTCAGCATTGATTGCGACATGATCGCCGGCAGGCGTGATCGCGCCGGTGGGGCACAGGTCCAGGCAGCGCCGGCAGCCGACGATGCGGGAGCGCGAATGCGCGCAGAGGTCGGCGGTGAAATTGATGTAGCGGGGCTTGTCGAATACGCCGACCATGTCGCGCGCCTTCAGGATCAGCCGGAGTACGGCGGCGGGATCACCGGGATCTGCGCGAAGATATCCGTCGCGCAGATCGTGCGCCGGAAAAAGGGGTGGGCCGCCCGAAAGATCGACCACAAGATCGCAGTTTGAAACCGCGCCGTCACGCGGCGTTCCAAATGCCAGCGCGCCGCGCGAGGACGGTGACGACGTGGCGTAATCGTCGATGGTCAGTGCGAATGCGCCGAGATGGCCCTGCGCCGAGCGGATCGTACCTTTGGCGACCGGAAAGTCCGTGACGCGCGGCGGTTCGAGGTTCGCGGGATTGCTGATGAGAACCGTGATATCGAGTTGTTCGGCCAGCAGCTTGCCTGCCTCGATGGCCTGCTCGTCGCGGCCGTAGATTAGAGCCACTCCCTTGCTGGTCATCGTGACCTGCGGATAGTCCGGGACGGGCTCGTCTGCTGCCGCAAATAGCGCGGCCATCTTCGGCCCTGCATTTTTCCCTTCGTTCGACCAGCCGGCATTTTCGCGGACGTTGACGAAACTCAGCCGGCCGCTGTTCTCACCCGCGAGTTCCGCGAACAGCGGTGCTTCCTGTGTGCAGCCGACAACGATGTCACTCCCGCTATTCATCGCGGAGACAAAGTGCTTCGTTTCAGTACGGCAGAGGTGGTTAAAGGTCGTGATATCAGCCTGCTTGCAACCCCGGCCAATGGCTTTCGCATCGAGCGGCATTGTCGTCTCGCACGAACACGCTAGGATTTTTTTTGGCCGATCTGCCATCGTTAAAATTTCTCGTCATCGGATGAGAGTTGGATCATTTCGGCATTTGCGCAAATTTGAGGTTAGACTAGGCTTCGTGTCTTCCGGCGCTTTAATTTTTATGGCCCCTTAGTCTCTAGAGTTTTGTTGCAAAGACAATAGGCAAGGTTGGAGGCGTTACTTGGCACTGAACACGCGCTCACGCCGGTCTTCCGCGCCCGCTCTTAATTTGCCGCCGCCGTATACGCTCGTGACATTGCGCGAAGTCGGCGATGCTTTTGCCCATGCCGTCGATATTGCGCCGGAGCAGGGCGCCGGTACACTCGTCTATGTCGGCCGCTTCGATCTCGCAGAATTCGCGGTTGTGCTTGAACCGGAAGAGCCGCTGCGCACCGCCCGGCGCGCTTTCTATGCCGGCATGACGGCGCTGACTGATGCGTTACTGGCTTATGCACCGCCGGAAAAACTCGTGACGATTGATTGGCCTGACGCCATCCGCATCGACGGCGGTCTGGTCGGCGGTGGCCGCCTGGGCTGGCCCAAGGATACGCGCGAAGATGAGACGCCGCAGTGGATTGTATTTGGCGGGATGATCCGCACGGTCTCGATGAGCGAGGAGGACACCGGCTTGTATCCGCTGGCGTCCGCGCTTGAGCAGGAGGGTTTTGACGATTCAAGTGCGGTGCAGGTCGTCGAGAGTTTTGCGCGCCATCTCATGGTCGCGACCGATGCGTGGCAGTCGCACGGCTTCGCGGAGGTGGCGAAAGAATATATTCGCCGGCTCGCGCGGGAAGCTGGTGTCAGCCGGCAGATTGATGCAAACGGCGATCTGTTGACGCGCCGCACCGGAAAGGCCGCCGTTGAACGGCAGGCTTTGTTGCCAACGCTGCTGTCGCCATCGTGGTTTGATCGCAAGACGGGCGGACCGCGGCTATGAAGCTGTTGCGTACCATTGCGCTCGATCCGTCCGATACGTTCGTGTTTGAGCCTGCGGCCGAGCCGGGGGATTGGGCGGTATCCGGTGCGTTCCGCTTTTGGGGCGGCGATCCCGCCGTGCTCGAAGGCAAGGACCGCACGGCATTTCGAGGCGGTTTTCTTGGCGTGCAATCGTGGGGGTGGTCGACCCTCGTGCAGATCGTCAACGTCACGGAGCAGGATCGCGCCGCCGTCGTTGAGTTGCTTGCCCGGCAGTTGATCGACAAGCTGGGTGCGCCTGACCTTGATACCGCGCGTACTGCGGCGGAGGAGGAGATTATTTTTGCGGAATCGCTTTGCGATCACCCTTCCGATACGCTGATCGCGGTCCACCGCACCTCCGAGAACGGCGAAGTTCGTGAGTCATTTCGCACGTTGCGTGCGCGCGGCGGGCCGAAGCCATTTAAGGTGTTCTCGTTTCTTGAGGCCGAAGGCGAAGAGCAGCCGCAAGAAGAAGTCGATTTGGCACACTTGCTCGCGGAGCTGAAACGCGAATGAAGGATTTCTGGATCTCGTGCGGCCATCATTTGCTCGACCGCAACGATGGCGGCGGGCTGGTCGTGACCGATGAGTTCCTCAAGGCCTATTTTGTGCGGCCGGAACTTGTCCCTCCCGAGGACGCTTGCGTTGTTGAACGAACGTTATACGGCGTGTTGCTGGCGGAGCCGCGCCGGGCGGTAAGCGAAGATGAAGTCGCGCTGATCGCCGATCCCGACGCGCGTGAAAACTGGCAGTTCGTACTGGCGTTTCGCGATCTTTTGCTGCGCCATCCCACGCTGGAGGCAGCTTATCTTGCGCTGATGCGCGCTGGCGCCGTGACGTTGCCCCCGTTGTTTGTCAATCAGCTCGCCCATGTCATTTTACGCAATGCGCTCGACGGCTGCGAAGATCCGTTTGTTCTGCGCGCAGCGGAACTGTTTTTCCGTGTCCAGCGATTCACCTTGCACGAACAATCGTTGATCTGCGCCGACGAGGAAAAGGTGGCCGGTACCAGCACGACGCCGGTCTCGCCTCTGGTATCGATGCTCGGTATCCCGGTCGAGGCGGATATCGATATCATGACGGCGGAGAATGCGCAGACGTATTGGGAACGCAGCGACCTGTTCGATATGGCGTTCGACTTCACCGGCGGACGGAGCGGGCTGGAAGCCCTCGCCCGGGCCATGACGCTCTGGATAAATCATCTGCTGGCAATTGAGGTTACGATCGAACCGTTAACCGAACTGCGGGAAGCCAAGTTCAGCTGGTATGTCGGCCTTGATTCCGAGGCAACAAGAATTGGCGACAAGCTTTGGAATGGCGATGCGCTTGACGATGCGAGCGCCGGACGCGTCGCCGGTCTTTTCAAGCTGACGTTTCCAGACCGCACCTTCGTTGCCGACGAGTTGAAGGGCGAAGCCGTCTATTTGCTTATTGCGATGACGCCCGACAAATTGTTGCGATTGAAACCGCAGAATTTGGTGACGGGTCTTCCGGTACGGAATATGGAGTTCGTGAGTTGAGCCCTGCCGCAACCCCACTCGTGCGTATTCCGGTCGGTGTCGTCGTGGAACGACGCAAGGCCGCGTCGCAATGGATCGATTTCACCTGGCATGCGACCGGCGTGCTGCCGGACGAGCCCGCCATGAAGCCATGGACAATTTTGCGCGAAGAAGCCGGATATACCGCGTTCTATGCCGGCAGCGCGACGATTGATCTTTACCGTTCCGAGACGGCGCACTACCGCGAGAATCTTGCGGTGGAAGAGCCCGGCGTCTGGGTGGTGCTGAGTCCCTGCGAGGGTATGTGGCCTTATTCCATTGCCGTGGTCACGGCAGATCCGGCGGAGGGAGAAGGCTTCTCCGAAGCTGCAACCAATCTGGTGGAGCAGGTGACGATGGCTGAAGCGATCCGCGAGATCGTTGGGCGCTTCGTTGATGAGCATCATGTGGCGAGAGATTTTGTAAAGCGAAAGCGCAATCGCGCCGATCCGGAAACCCTGGCCCGGCGCAGTCGTCGGGAGGGTGACGAATGAGCGATGAGGATTTTCTCAGTCGCTGGTCGCGGCGTAAACATGCGGTGGAGGGCTCCGCCAAAGCACCGGAGTCGATCCGCGAGCAAGTCCCGCCATCTGCTGACGTTGCAATACCGGCGCCAGAAGAAGCGTTCGATCTTTCGACTTTGCCGCCGATTGATTCGATTACATCCCTGACGGACATATCGGTTTTCCTCCGCAAGGGCGTGCCGCTTGAACTGAGCCGTGCGGCGCTTCGTCGCGCATGGACCTCCGATCCGGGCATTCGCGACTTCGTCGGCCTCGCGGAGAACGCCTGGGATTTCAACGATCCGAACGCGATGGCCGGGTTTGGACCGCTGGATCATTCGCCGGAGCAGGTGCGAGAGATGGTTCGGAAAGCTTTTGGTGAAATCGACCGCACCGCTGATGCTATCCCGCCTGCCGAACCGGAATTGCCCCAGCGATCTGAAAATTCTGACAATGTCGACGAGCAAGTCTCCGGCTCTGAGGAGACGGTACCCGTCACCGTCTCCGAGGAAGCGACCTCGAGCGCTGCTTCCGTCGTCGGGCAGAGTTCCGAATGCGGGAAAGAAGACTCAACGGCCGAACCTGCGCACGCGGGGCCGCATGAAATGGTGCACCGCACGCACGGAGGAGCGCTTCCCCGCTAGTCCTGCTGTGAGACAAAAGGATATAGCCTCAGATTATGCGCAACCGTTGACCACTCCCGTTCCTTGGGCATAGCTTATAACTATTCTTATTTTGAAGAAGCGCAGAAGCGCTCCTGCCGCGGAGGAACTGCCTTGCGGGATCCGGGTCTTGATGAGGCCATACAAGCCGTTGGCGGCGTGACTGAGCTCGCGCGCCGGATCGGTATCGCACAGCCGTCGGTTTCAAACTGGGATCGTGTCCCTGCTGATCGCGTGGTCGCTGTCGAAACAGTGTCCGGTATTTCGCGCATGCACTTACGCCCCGATCTTTACGGCGAGGCTTCTGTACCGATTCAGGTAGATGAGATCGATCAAGAGCGTTCTCAGGAATACGCGTTGCTCTCCGCGTTGCTGATGCGCGCACCGGACAAGAATTTTCTCGCGCGCCTGGCAAAGCTGCGTGGTGATGCCACTCCGCTCGGTAAGGCGCATGCTACACTCGGGCAGGCGGCTGAAGCCGTGAGCGCGGCACAGGTCGGAAGTGAATATTTCGATCTTTTCATCGGCCTCGGCCGCGGCGAATTGCTGCCCTACGGCTCCTACTATCTCACCGGCTTCCTGAATGAACGGCCGCTCGCCCGCCTGCGCGACGACCTCATTCAGCTCGGCATCGAGCGCGTCGAGGAAAATTACGAACCCGAGGACCATGCCGCAACCTTGTGCGAAATCATGTCGGCAATCGCGGGCGGCCGGTTTCCTGCATCGAAAAGCGCCGAGCGCGAAATGTTCGAGAAACATTTGGCGCCGTGGATGGGGCGTCTTTTCTCGGACATGGAAATTTCGGAAACGGGAAATTTCTACCGGCACGTTGGAACATTGGGCCGGATATTCCTGGACATCGAAACGGAAGCCTTTGCGCTCGCTGACTAGTTGAACGCCTCATGGAGGAAATCGCGATGAAAGCTAAAGATCAACCTGCGGTCGGGCGTCGTGCATTTCTTCGTGGGCTCGGGTTCGGGGCCGTGGCTGCTGGCACGACGGTTGTCTCACCGCTCACCACTGAGGCGTTGGCTGATACCGAGAACAACGACGAGAAACGCAAGGCGCGTTACCAAGCCAGTTCTGCCGGTGTGCAGAACTATTATCGCGTCAACCGCTATCCGCGCTGAGGGAGGCATTCATGCTGATTAAAAGAACACAGCGCCGGAACTCATTGTCGGGCGCGCTGGTTGAACAGTCAGGTGGTTTTGATCGCCGTGCATTCTTGCGCAAGTCCGGCCTTACGGCTGGCGGGCTTGCCGCGATCGGCGCGTTGCCATTCGGCAGCGTGCGCAAGGCGGATGCCGCCACCGCAGGACCGTTGGCGTCTGGCGCGACCGTTCGCAAAAGTATCTGCACACATTGCGCAGTCGGCTGCACGGTGACGGCGGAAGTTCTGAACGGTGTTTGGATCGGTCAGGAGCCAAGTTGGGATAGTCCTATCAATCGGGGCTCGCACTGCGCCAAAGGCGCGGCGGTGCGTGAACTGGTGCACAGTGACCGCAGGCTTCGATATCCGATGAAGCTGGTGAATGGCCAATGGACCCAGGTCTCCTGGGACACTGCCGTCAATGAGATCGGCGATAAGCTTCTGAGTATTCGCGAAAAGTCCGGCAGCGATTCGGTCTACTGGCTGGGCTCGGCCAAAATGACTAACGAGGGCTCCTATCTTTTCCGCAAGCTCGGCGCGTTCTGGGGCACCAACAATACCGATCATCAGGCGCGTATCTGCCATTCGACGACCGTCACCGGCGTAGCCAATACCTGGGGCTACGGTGCGATGACCAACAGCATCAACGATATGCGCAACGCCAAGACGATGGTGTTCATCGGCAGCAATGCCGCCGAAGCGCATCCGGTCGGCATGCAGCACATGCTGGAGTCGAAGGAGATCAACAAAGCGAATTTTGTCGTCATCGATCCCCGCATGACGCGCACAGCAGCGCATGCGACCGAGTATGTGCGTATGCGTCCGGGAACCGACATTCCGGTGTTGTACGGGATGATGTGGCACATTCTCAAGAATGGCTGGGAAGACAAGGAATTCATCAAGCAGCGCGTGTATGGCTTCGACGATCTTCGCAAGGAAGTCGAGAAGTGGAATCCGGAAGAAGTCGAGCGCGTCACCGGCGTTCCGGGCGCGCAGCTTGAACGTGTCGCAAAGATGTTCGCGACCGAGAAGCCCGCAACGTTGATCTGGTGCATGGGGCAGACTCAGCACACGGTTGGCACCGCAAACGTGCGCGCGAGCTGCATCTCGCTGCTGATGACCGGCAATATCGGGAAGTCTGGTACTGGCGCCAACATCCTGCGTGGCCACGACAACGTGCAGGGTGCAACCGACGTCGGTCTCGATATCGTAACGCTGCCATTCTATTACGGCCTCGCTGAAGGCGCGTGGAAGCATTGGTCGCGGGTCTGGGAGGTCGATTACGACTATCTGGTTTCCCGGTTCGACGAAAAGAAGATGATGGAGACGCCCGGCATCCCGCTGACGCGGTGGTTCGATGCCGCAACCATGCCGAAAGCCGACGTTGCCCAGAAAGACAACGTCAAGGCGGTTTTCGTTCAGGGTCACGCCAGCAACAGCATCACGCGTATCCCGGAATCGATGAACGGGTTGAAGGCGCTTGAACTTCTGGTCATCGCCGATCCGCATCCGACCACCTGGGCTTCGCTTGCCGTGCAGGCTGGCCGCAAGGATGGGGTCTACATCCTGCCTGTCGCCACGCAGTTCGAATGCAAAGGTTCGCGCGTCGCCTCCAACCGTTCGATGCAGTGGGGCGAGCAGATCGTGAAGCCGATTTTCGAATCGAAGGACGATCTGGAGATCCTGTACCTGATCGCCAAGAAACTTGGTTTTGCCGACAGGATGTTCAAGAACATCAAGGTCGAGAATAATTTGCCGGAAGCGGAGGACGTTCTCCGCGAGATCAATCGCGGAAGCTGGTCGACCGGCTATTGCGGCCAGTCGCCGGAGCGCATAAAGGCGCACATGAAGAACCAGGACAAATTTGATCTGGTCACGATGCGCGCTTCCAAGGATCTCCCGGAAATCGGCGGCGATTATTATGGCTTGCCGTGGCCGTGCTGGGGCAAGCCTGAAGTTCGTCACCCCGGCACTCCGCTGCTTTACAACACAAATCTTGGCGTGATGGATGGTGGCGGCACGTTCCGCCCGCGCTTCGGTATTGAGCGCGAAGAAAAGCTGGCTGACGGTACGACCCGCAAGGTCAGCCTGCTCGCCGACGGCTCGTTCTCGAAGGACTCGGACATCAAGGACGGCTACCCTGAGTTCACGCTCGCTGTGCTGAAGAAGCTCGGCTGGGATACCGACCTGACCGAGGCCGAAATGGCTGTCATCAACAAAGTCAATCCGACGACGCCGGACAGCGTCTCCTGGTCGCTTGATTTGTCAGGCGGCATCCAGCGCGTTGCGCTCAAGCATGGCTGCGTGCCTTACGGTAACGGCAAGGCACGCATGAACGCTTTTGGCCTGCCGGACCCGATTCCGGTGCACCGCGAACCGATCTATACGCCGCGTGTCGATCTGGTGTCGAAATATCCGACGTTGCCCGATGCAAAACAGTTCCGCCTGCCGAACATTGGTTTCTCGATTCAAAAGGCGGCGGTGGAGAAGGGGATTGCCAAGCAATTTCCGCTCATTCTCTCATCCGGCCGGCTTGTCGAATACGAAGGCGGCGGTGAGGAGACGCGAACCAATCCGTGGCTCGCCGAATTGCAGCAGGACATGTTTATCGAAATCAGCCCTGCGGATGCCTCGGCTCGCGGCATCAAGGATGGCGGCTGGGTGTGGGTGACTGGCGCCGAAAACGGCTCCAAGGCCAAGATGAAGGCGATGGTGACTGAGCGTGTCGGCAAAGGCGTGGCCTGGATGCCATTCCACTTTGGCGGCTGGTTCCAGGGCGTCGATATGCGCAGCAACTATCCGAAGGGCACCGATCCGATCGTGCTGGGCGAAAGCGCGAACACGATCACCAGTTACGGGTACGACCCCGCGACAGGCATGCAAGAGCCCAAAGTCACGCTTTGTCAGATCGCAGCGGCATAAGGAGCAACGAACATGGCCCGTATGAAATTCCTCTGCGATGCCGACCGTTGCATCGAATGCAACGCCTGCGTCACCGCCTGCAAGAACGAACATGAAGTGCCATGGGGCATCAACCGCCGCCGTGTCGTGACCATCAACGACGGTAAGCCCGGCGAGCGATCCGTCTCAATGGCGTGCATGCACTGCACCGACGCGCCGTGCGCGTCGGTTTGCCCCGTCAATTGCTTCTACACCACAGCCGACGCCGTCGTGCTCCACTCGAAGGATCTGTGTATTGGCTGCGGCTATTGCTTCTACGCATGTCCTTTCGGCGCGCCGCAGTATCCGAAGGTCGGAAACTTCGGCTCACGCGGTAAAATGGACAAGTGCACGTTCTGCGCCGGTGGTCCGGAAGCCGATGGCAGCAAGGAGGAGTACGCGAAGTACGGAGCCAACCGGCTTGCCGAAGGCAAGCTGCCGCTGTGTGCCGAGATGTGCTCGACCAAGTCGCTGCTCGCAGGCGATGGCGAAGTCATTGCGCAGATTTACAAGGAGCGCGTGACGCGGCGCGGCTACGGCTCCGGTGCCTGGGGTTGGCAGACCGCCTATCGTGAGACTATCGCTTCGTGATCTCAGGGGCGGCGCAGCCTGGTCACGCCGCTGTTGCGAGTTAAAAAGTCAAAGGGAGAATTCGCATGGCGGCTCTTTCGAGGCACATCCGCTTCATCGCCGGTGCATTGGCGTTGGCGATTATGATCGCGATAGCCATTCCAGCCGTCGCACAACAGCCGTCTTCGGTTAATCCGACCGCCGACTCCGTCAAGGAGCAACAGCTACTGCAGCAGCTCAAGACCATTCAGGGGCGCGGTTCGATTCCGGACGTGAAATCTTACGTGATCGAGCAGCCGGCGGGACGGGATTGGCGCGAATTCCACGGTGTCACGCTGCGCTGGATCGGCGGCATCTCGATCCTCGGCACGCTCGCGATTCTCGTTATTTTCTATCTGTGGCGTGGCATGGTGAAGCTCCAGAGCGGGAGATCCGGCCGCACGATTGTTCGCTTCAATGCTTTCGAGCGTTTCGTCCACTGGATGACGGCGACTTGCTTCATCATCCTGGCGCTCTCTGGCCTCAATATCTCTTTCGGAAGACCGCTGCTGTTGCCGCTGATCGGACTGGAGGCGTTTGCCGCATGGTCGGAAGCGGCGAAGTTCGCTCACAGCTACCTCAGCTTTCCATTCACGATTGGGGTTGTGCTGATTTTCCTGATCTGGATTTCAGGCAACATCCCCAACAAGGTTGATGTGGCGTGGCTCAAGGAAGGCGGCGGTATCGTCGGCGACAAGCATCCGCCCGCCTATCGTTTTAACGCCGGCCAGAAGCTGATTTACTGGATCGTGGTGCTGGGTGGCGGCGCGGTCGCGATCAGCGGTTATGTGCTGATGTTTCCATTCTACGGCACTAATGTCAGCATGATGCAGAATGCGGAAATGGTCCATGCCGTGGTGGCTATGTTGTTCATCGCAGCGATGCTGGGCCATATCTACATCGGCACCATCGGCATGGAAGGCGCTTTCGAGGCGATGGGCGAGGGCACGGTCGATGTCAACTGGGCCAAGGAGCACCACAGCCTGTGGCTCAAGGACGAAAGTGCACGCGCTGCCGCCGGCGCGCCGCCGCGTCAGTCCGCGGCTACACCTGCCGAATAGTGATTTTACGGATACGAAGAACGCCCGGCCGAAAGCCGGGCGTTTTGCTTTTTAGCCATTGCTACAGGCGGACGCCCGTCGTTGAGAAGGCTTCATTGACGGGCTTCTGAATCGTATTCAGCGCGCCGGCCGCCACGACGGCAACAATCAACGAACCGATGCAGGCGAGTAAAAAGGCTTTCATGATTTTTCTCCCGGACTGGAATCCACCCGGTTCCACGATACACTTGAATGGTCTTGGGCGTCGATAAACCGCTGAAGAAAAGGAAGCCTACTAGCGTGCGGCTATTTTGCATTTCTGGATCTTGTGCTGTGCGACTTCCTGTTTTGACAGGGTTCCCTTCTGTCCGGTCTACTAGCGCCTAGACTTGTAGAAGGTACTCGGTAAGCCAGTATAGAAACGGCATTTTCAGCACTGTACATGGCAGGATAGGCGGACGTATTTGCTAGCACTCTGGGTCGGCAGTGCGGTCACGAGGCCATCGAAAGTTGCAGTGAAACCACTCCCTGCCTTCATAGGAAAGTGCATCAAACTCTGTCGATGATTGCTCGCGTGCGGAGCGGCTGAAGCTAGACAAAACGTCAGTTGGGTGGTACATAGCGCCATCAATGATGAACGATAAGCCTCTGATATTCTTATGAATTCGGCGCCGAAGGAAAATCCCTTCCTGGGCACCACTTATTTGACGGTCGCCGGCGCGATTGATCGCCGTGCGGGAGGAATTGCATGACGATCCGCCTGCATCGCGGCGATCTTCCGGATTTGACGCGCTACAAGGGCGCCGTCGCCATCGACACCGAAACCATGGGCCTGTCGCCGCATCGTGACCGGCTGTGCGTGGTGCAGCTTTCGCCGGGTGACGGCACCGCCGATGTGGTGCAAATGCCGGTTGGCAAGTTTGACGCGCCGAACCTCAAGGCGCTGCTGGCGGACGCCTCCAAGACCAAGATTTTCCATTTCGCCCGGTTCGATCTGGCGGCGCTGTTCAATGCGCTGGGTGTCATGCCGACGCCGGTTTACTGCACGAAGATCGCCTCCCGCCTGACCCGCACCTATACGGACCGCCATGGCCTCAAGGACCTTGTCCGCGAGGTGCTGGGCGTCGATCTGTCGAAGCAGCAGCAGTCCTCGGACTGGGGCGCAAACGAACTGAGCGAGGCCCAGGTGTCTTACGCGGCGTCGGATGTGCTGCACCTGCACGCGCTCAAGACCCGGCTGGACGAGATGCTGGCACGCGAAGGCCGCACGGGCATGGCGGACGCCTGTTTCCGGTTTTTGCCAGATCGCGCGAAGCTCGACCTGGCCGGCTGGTCGGAAGAAGATATTTTCGCCCATTCCTGACGGCCAAAATGCCTCATGGGCTTGTCCGAAGGCGTTAACCGTCGTCGTGTAAATCATTGGCGGCGTTGAATTCTCGTAGGTTAACCCCGCCGTGCCCCGGCCATATTCGCGGGCAAGTGTGCCGGGCTAAGATCGTATGAGTCAGTTCAAGTCTGTAATATTCGGTCGCTGTCCCTTATGTGATTCCACAGCGATTCCAACGGTAGTGGGGATATTCTGGCATCGGTTTTGACCATGGATGATCGGTCAGATGCGGTCGGCGGCGGCGTCCGGCAGCAAAACGGCAAGGCATTCAAGGCTGCTGCGCGCCACAGCCGGCGCGTACGCCTGCTGCGCGTCGCGCTGCCGGTCGGCATTGTTTTGATGCTGGGCATCATCTTTGGCCTGACGTTCCTCAATCCGTTCCGCATTCTCGCCAAGCTGCCGCTCGATCCCGGCAAGGTCGTCATTTCGGGAACCACGGTCACGATGGCATCGCCCAAGGTCGCCGGTTTCACGCGCGATGCGCGCGCCTACGACCTGACCGCGCGTGCCGCGTCGCAGGATTTGCTCAAGCCAAATCTTTTGTTGCTGCATGATCTGCGCGCCAAGGTCGAACTGCAGGACAAGGCGCAGGTCGAGATGACGGCGACCAGCGGCGTCTATGACCGCAACACCGAAAAGCTCACACTGACCGACAAGATACTGCTGACGTCATCGACCGGCTATGAAGCAAAGCTCACGCAGGCCGAGATCGATACGAAGTCCGGCAGTATCGCTTCGCAAAATCCGATCGAGGTGAAGTTGCTCAACGGCACGCTCAACGCCAACCGGCTTAACGTCGATGACAAGGGTGACGTGGTGCGTTTCGGCGGCGGCGTGTCGATGATACTGATGCTCGATGCTGCGAAGGCGGCTGACGCCAAGAAGGCGCAGCCGTGAACATGATGCGTCATATCCATGTTCTGCTGATCGGGGCTGCGGTGTTGTTGTCGCCGGCGGTTGTGTTGGCGCAGGCCGGCCCGCCGAATGCGCTGCAGGGATTTTCCAAGAATCGCGATTTGCCCGTGAAGATCGATGCCGGTTCGCTGGAAGTGCGCGACAAGAACAAGATCGCGACGTTCTCCGGCAACGTGCAGGTCGTGCAGGGCGATACGATGATGCGCTGCAAGACGCTGCAGGTTTTCTACGATCAGGAAAACAGCACCGGCAATACGATGACTGCGGCAAAGCCGGGTCCTGGCGGTCAGGGAAAAATCCGCCGTCTCGAAGCTGCCGGCAATGTCGTTGTGACGTCGAAGGAGCAGACGGCGACAGGCGACAAGGGCATTTTCGACATGGCCGAAAACACCGTGCGGCTCGAGGGAAATGTCATTGTCTCCCAGGGCACCAGCACGCTCAGCGGTGAACGGCTGACGGTCAATCTGACGACCGGCGTGTCGCATGTCGAAAGCGGCAAAGGCCGCGTGACGGGTACATTCACGCCGTCGAGCATGCCGGACCCGAAGAGCCAGAACCAGCAGCAGCCCGCCAAGCGCACCAGCGAGAATGCCAAGGATACGAGTGGCGACACGGGAGCCGCGCGGCCGCTGCAGCGCCGGCCGCCCCAGCCTTCGGGTCTTTATTGATGTGCGTCATGCAGCCGGTGCAAATCCTTCCGGTCCATTCGAGATTTCAGTGGGGATCATTCCGGCGTGACTAAAATTTCCAGCTTCCTGCGCCGGGTCGGGATTCTCAAGCGCCGTCGTCTCACGGCGGACGAGCGCTTTCGCATCGACATGGACGACCTCGGCGGCAATGTCGGCCGCATCGTGACGGAAGCCATCAGGCTGCCGGGCTCTGCGCCGCGCGCCCGCCCGAACCCTCCGCATGCGCGGCAAGCGCCGCCGCGTCAAAATCCGCCGCCTCCCGCGCAACGACAGCCGCCTGTGGCGCGCGAAGCGCCGCCACGACAACGCGCGCTGCAACATCCGATGTTGCGCCCGCAGGGCGCGCGCGAATATCTCGCGGTGCAGGGCGTTGAAAAAAGTTTCGGCAACCGCAAGGTCGTCAAGGGTGTCAGCCTCTATGTGCGCGGTGGCGAAGCAGTCGGATTGCTCGGACCGAACGGCGCCGGCAAGACGACGGTGTTCTACATGATTACGGGCCTGATCGCGGCGGATCGCGGCAGGGTCGAGCTCGACGGCCACGACGTCACCAAGTTGCCGATGTATCAGCGCGCGCGTCTTGGCATCGGCTACCTGCCGCAGGAAGCCTCGATCTTCCGCGGCCTGACGGTTGAAGAAAATATCCGCGCGGTGCTAGAAGTCGTCGAGCCGGACAGAAAAAAACGCGAGCGCCAGCTCGACGAGCTGCTTGAGGAATTCCACATCACGCGGCTGCGCAAGACGCCATCTATTGCGCTGTCGGGCGGTGAACGCCGCCGTGTTGAAATCGCCCGCGCGCTGGCGACACGTCCGAATTACATGCTGCTCGATGAGCCATTCGCCGGCATCGACCCGATTGCGGTTGGCGATATTCAGCAGCTCGTGCGCCATCTGACCCAGCGCGGCATCGGTGTTCTGATAACCGATCACAACGTGCGCGAGACGCTCGGCCTCACTGACCGCGCCTACATCGTCTATTCCGGCGAGGTGCTTACCGAGGGCCGGCCGGACGAAATCGTCAACAACCCTGAAGTACGGCGCCTGTATCTGGGTGAGGAATTCCGCCTGTAGGGTGAGGGTACCCTGCATGTCCTGCCTATTCGGCAGGCAATTTGCGCGCCAAAAGGCGCTTTAAAGCGTTACAAGAAGGATATAAGCAATAATCGGACCATTTTCCGGGGACCGATGGCGCTTTCTCAACGACTCCAGATACGCCAAAGCCAAGCGTTGGTGATGACGCCGCAGCTGATGCAAGCCATCAAGCTGCTGCAGCTGTCGAGTCTCGATCTTTCCGCCTATGTCGATGCCGAACTTGAGCGCAATCCCCTGCTGGAGCGTTCCGAGGAAGGCGATGGTCCGGTCGCCGAGGCCCCCGAAGCGCCTTCCGGCGATTCCGATGGCGGCGACTGGCAAGGCGATCCGGCCGGCGACGACGGTTTTTCAGGCGGCGCTGACGATGGTGGTCCTGCCCTGGCAGAAACGTATTTCGATGCACCCGGCGACCACGCGGTGGCGGATCGCTCCGATGGTGCGCTCGACGGCGATGTGACACCCGAGGCTTCCTACAACGACGATGGCGACGCCAATCCCGAACGTACGGCCGCGCCCGAGTCGCCGGCCTATTCGGAATGGTCGAGCGCAAAGGGCGGCCGCGAGGACGGCGAATACAATCTCGAAGCTTTCGTTGAATCGCAGACGACGCTCGCGGATCATCTCGCCGAACAGCTCGCGCTCGCGATTGCCAATCCGCAGCAGCGTTTGATCGGCGGCTACCTGATCGATCTGGTGGACGATGCCGGCTATATCACCGGCGACATTAACGAGGTTGCGGAAAAGCTCGGCAGCACAGTGGCCGATGTCGAAGCAGTGCTTACCGTTCTGCATACATTGTCACCGACCGGCGTTTGTGCGCGCAATCTGAAGGAATGCCTCACGATCCAGCTCAAGGACCGCGACCGCTACGATCCCGCCATGAAGGCGATGATCGACAATCTTGAATTGCTGGCGAAGCGCGAACTCGCGGCGCTGCGAAAAATATGCGGCGTCGATGAAGAAGACCTCATCGACATGATCGCCGAAGTGCGCCAGCTCGATCCGAAACCTGGCCTTGCGTTCGGCTCCGCGCCGATCCAGCCGGTGATCCCCGAAGTATTCGTGCGGCAAGGTTCGGATGGCGCGTGGATTGTCGAACTCAATTCCGACACGCTGCCGAAAGTGCTGATCAACCAGACCTACTATTCCGAAATTTCCAAGACCGCGAAAAGCGACGGCGACAAGACGTTTCTGTCGAATTGCCTGCAAACCGCGAGCTGGCTGACGCGCGCACTCGACCAGCGGGCAAAGACGATCCTCAAGGTCTCGAGCGAGATTGTGCGTCAGCAGGACGCATTCCTGCTGCATGGCGTTCAGCACCTGAAGCCGCTTAATCTCAAGACGGTGGCGGACGCCATCAGTATGCACGAATCGACGGTTTCGCGCGTCACCGCCAACAAATACATGGCGACCAGCCGCGGCATATTCGAGCTAAAGTATTTCTTCACGTCGTCGATTGCAGCATCTGACGGTGGCGACGCGCATTCTGCCGAAGCGGTGCGGCATCGCATCAAGCAACTGATCGATGCGGAAAGCGCCAAGGCGGTGCTGTCCGACGACACGATTGTAGATAAACTGAAGGAGTCCGGTATCGATATCGCCCGGCGAACGGTCGCCAAGTATCGTGAAGCGATGCGAATTCCCTCGTCTGTGCAACGCCGGCGGGAAAAACTTGCGGCACCCGCACAGGCCTGAATAGAAGCAGGGAACTATGGAGTTCCATCCGCTTTGACAACCGTTGGACGCATTCCTACGTAAGATAGACAAGCACGAACAAACAATAGTGGAGGTTGTCATGCCATTTCGGGTTTCAGGAAAGAACATCGACATTGGCGAGACACTGCGCGACCGCGTGAATGATCGCATCAAGAAAGTGGTTGGCAAGTATTTCGACGGCGGTTTTTCCGGCCATGTGACGATCAGCAAGGAAGGCCACGGCTTCCGTTCCGACTGTGCAATCCATCTCGACACCGGCATCACGCTGCATGTGGACGGCACCGCGGGCGATGCCTACGCCAGCGCCGACCAGACCGCGCAGCGCCTCGAGAAGCGGCTGCGCCGCTATAACGGCCGTCTGAAACAGCACCCTTCGCGCAAGAACGGTGTGGCGGCCGAAAACGGCGAAATGGCGAGCTATGTGCTCGCTGCGCCGGATCGCGATTCCGAGGTGGAAGTCGTCGATTTCAATCCGGCCGTTATCGCTGAATCGACCGCAGTGCTGCGGACGTACTCGGTCAGCGAAGCGGTGATGGAACTGGACATGACCGGCATGCCGGTGGTGATTTTCCGCCATGGCGCGACCAACCGGGTCAACGTGGTCTATCGCAGGACCGACGGCAATATCGGCTGGATCGACCCGGCGGGAAATTCCGCCACCAAGTAGTCCCGCGCGATAGGCAGGCGAGGCGTGCGGCGGGTCCGGTGGACAAGCCCGCTGCGATCAGGGAAAGTTTGCACCCGGCCGTTCCAGGCCGCTGGTCAATTATGACTGGTTGCAATAACGCTTTGTTTCCCGAGGGAATTCCCGCATGCCGTCGCCGCGCGCTTCCAAAGCCCTGACCCGTTTCACCGTGCTGGACCTGACGCGCGTGCGTTCCGGTCCAACCTGCGTGCGCCAACTCGCCGATTGGGGCGCTGACGTCATCAAGATCGAGACGCCGGAACACGTCGAGGCGGGCGACATGGGCGGCCCGCGCCTCGGCCCGGATTTCCAGAACCTGCATCGCAACAAGCGCAGCATCACGATCAACCTCAAGAGCAAGGAAGGCGTCGCGGCGCTGATGAAGCTCGCGAAGAAGGCCGATGTGGTCGTCGAGAATTATCGCCCCGACGTGAAGCGCCGCCTCGGCATCGACTACAAGGACTTTGCCAAGGTCAACAAGAAGATCGTTTACGCATCGATCTCCGGCTTCGGCCAGACGGGTCCCTATGCCGGGCGTCCAGGCTTCGATCAGATCGCGCAGGGCATGGGCGGGCTGATGTCGATCACGGGTCTGGCGGGTCAGGGTCCGGTGCGCGCCGGCATCGCGGTGGCCGATCTCACCGCCGGATTGTTTGCTGCGCTTGGCATTCTCACGGCGCTGCTGGAGCGCGAGAAGTCCGGCAAGGGCCAGCACGTCTCGACATCGCTGCTGCAGGCGCAAATCTTCATGCTCGATTTCCAGTCCGCGCGCTGGCTGATCGGCAATGAAGTGCCGGGACAGGCGGGCAACAATCATCCGACCAGTGCGCCGACCGGCGTTTACAAGACGTCCGATGGCTACATCAATATCGCGACCACCGGCGGCAAGATGTGGGACCGCATGTGCGCGGCGCTTGGCGCGCCGGGCATGAGCAAGCAGCCGGAATATGCGACCGCGCCGGAACGGCTCAAGCGCCGCGAGGAACTCAACGGCGTGATCGAGGCGCTCACCTTGAAGAAGACCAGCAAGGAATGGGTCGATCAGCTCAACGATGCCGGTGTGCCGTGCGGCCCGATTTACAAGATCGACGAAGTGTTCGCCGATCCGCAGGTCAAGCATCTCAAGATCGCGCAGACCATCAAGGGCAAGCAGCGTTCGGTGACGATGGCCGCGCAGCCGTTCACGCTGTCGCGCACGCCGAGCAAGCTCGTCAAGCAGGCGCCGGGGCTGGGTGAACACACCAGGTCGGTGCTGACTGAATTAGGTTTCAGCAAAAAGCAGATTGCCGATCTGACCAAGGCCGGCGCAATCTAGAAAAAACTTCCTGAGCTAACGATACGGGGATTCAACCATGAGCGAGATCGCCCAGACCACCAAGATGCTGTCGCGCAAGGAAGGCGGCGTCGGCTATCTGATCTTCAACAATCCCGAGCGTCACAACGCGATGTCGCTCGAAATGTGGGACGCCACGCATCGCATCCTCGATGACTTCGCGCATGAGAAGGATGTGCGCGTTGTTGTTTTGACGGGCGCGGGCGGCAAGGCGTTTGTGTCGGGTGCCGACATTTCCGAATTCGAAAAGCTGCGCTCCAGCCCGGAACTGGTCGAGAAATACAACGTGGTCAGCGACAAGGCCTATGAGGGCATCAACAATTTTCCCAAGCCGACGATCTCGATGATCCGCGGCTATTGCATCGGCGGCGGCCTTGGTCTCGCGCTGTGCACGGATATGCGGATTTGCTCGGATAATTCGAAGTTTGGCGTGCCGGCGGCGAAGCTCGGTCTGGGCTACGGCTACACCGGCCTCAAGCGGCTGGTCGATCTCGTTGGGCCTTCGTTCGCCAAGGAAATCTTCTTCACCGGGCGCCAGTTCGATGCGCAGGAAGCGGCCGGCATGGGCCTTGTCAATCGCGTCGTGCCGTCGGCCGAACTCGAGAGCTTTGTGAAGACCTATGCCGACACGATCTCCGGCAATGCGCCGCTGACGATCCATGCGGTGAAGATGACGGTTGCGGAAGTGGTGGTCGAGGATCGTAACCGCAACATCCAGCGCGCTGAGGACCTGGTCGCGGGTTGCTTCGCCAGCAACGACTACAAGGAAGGCCGCAGCGCGTTCATGGAAAAGCGCAAGCCGGTTTTCAACGGCAACTGATTGCCCCAACTCAACTCTCGTGTCCCGGGCGAGCGCGTGTAACGCGCGAAGATCCGGGACCCAGAGCCCAAACATAGAATGTAATAAATTGAGATCGGGTTCTTCGCCCTGGGTCCCGGGTCGCGCTTCGCTTGCCCGGGACAAGAGACCGATTACCCAAATGTCGCTTCGGTAATTTTCCTGAACCACTCGTCCGCGGAGGCCGCTTCCTCTGCCCGCCGCGTGCGCGGCGCATCGACGGGGCTGGTACCGCCGCCACCCTCGATCTCGAGAAACTGTCCATCGGTCGCCTGATAGGTGCCGGAAATCGAAATCGCATAATCCGGCGCGATCAGGCTGTAGCACATGCTGGTCAGTTTCGGCGGTGCGGGCGCTTTTCCGTCGAGCAGCGCGACAATCGCCGCCGCACAGATCGCGCCCTCGCTTGAGGCCGCCGACGCCGACTTCGGCATCGCGCCGGCAATCGCGGCATCACCGATGACGTGGATGTTGGGTTGCAGCAGCGACTCGAATGTCAGCGGGTTCACGGGACACCAGCCGGTGCGGTCCGTGACTTTCGCAACGTCCGCTATTGCGCCGGCTTTTTGCGGCGGGATGACATTGCCGACGTTGGCCTTCACCTGATCGAAGTCGGTCGTGAAAATCTTTTTCGCAACGTCAACCGCAGTGACGCTGCCGCCGTCGGGCACGCCATGCCATTCGATCATGCCGGGATAGAGTTCGCTCCACGCCCGCTCGAATTGCGGCTGCATCGAGAAGCGTTCCTTGGCGTCGAGCACGATTACTTTCGAGCGTGGCTTGTTCTGCTTGAGGTACCACGCGATCATGCTGGCCCGCTCATAAGGTCCCGGCGGGCAGCGCGCCGGATTGGCCGGCGAGGAAATCACCACCACGCCGCCGTCTTCCATCGCCTCAAGCTGGCGGCGCAGCGCCACCACTTGCGCGCCGTCGGTCCACGCATGCGGCATCGCCTCGACCGCGGCAGCGGAATAGCCGGGCAGCGCATCGAGCTTGAGCGCGATGCCGGGCGACAGCACCAGCCGGTCGTAGTTCAGGAGCGTGCCGTCCGCGAGCGTGACGGTGCGGGCGGCGCCGTCGATGTCGGTCGCGGCCTTGAGCGCCACAGTGATGCCTTTTGCCGCGACGCTGCTGTAGCCGAACTGCTGGACGTTCAGGGGTCGCAGGCCGGCCAGCACGGCATTCGCCATCGGGCAGGCGGAATAGGTCGCGTTGGCCTCGACCAGCGTAACGGCAATCTTGGGGCTCGCCTGCTTGAGCGCGCGCGCGCAAGCCGTGCCGCCGAAACCGCCGCCGATCACCACCACGCGGGGGCCTGCGCCCTGTGCGATGGCAGGCAAGGAAAGGGACGCCGGCAACGCCGCTGCGGCGGAGCCGGCGGCGATCTTGAGGAAAGTGCGACGGGTTGTGCGGGTGTGTTTCATGCCCCACCGTTCTGGCCGCTCAACCGGGCCTTTATTTGACTATGGCTTTTGCGCAGACGCGCTCCACGGAACTTGCCGGGCTTGAACGCAAGACAAGCGCATTTGTTTTGATTAAACAAGGTCATGAGAACCGCTTTGGCGGTAGGCGATACCCTCAAGGAAGCGTCCTGAATGTCTGATCCCAAGCTTGAGCCCCGCAAACCCTATGTCGGCCGCTGGATGCCGCGGCTGGAGGATTTCCGGCTGATTACCGGGCAGGGCCGCTACACGGACGACATTTCCTTCCCGGATCAAGTCTACGGCTATTTCGTGCGCTCGCCGCATGCCCATGCGCGCATTGCCAGGGTCGATACCGTTGCTGCGAAGGGCATGACCGGCGTCATCGCGGTCATGACGGTGGAGGATTATCTTGCCTCCGGCGCCAAGGGCGTGAACCAGAACGCCAACCCGGCTGATGTCATCGACTACAAGGTCAAGGCCTTCGGTCATGACGGCCGCCAGGTCTTCGAGCATCCGCACCTGCCGCTTGCCAAGGACAAGGTGCGCTATGTCGGCGAGCCGGTCGTATTCGTCGTCGCCAGGACGGTGGCGCAGGCGCGCGATGCCGCCGAAGCCGTCGAGGTCAACTATGCGGCGCTGCCGCCGGTCGTCGATGCGTTCGAGGCTTTGAAGCCCGGTGCGCCGCAATTGTACGACGGGGCGCCGAACAATCTGGCGGTCGAGTCGGCGGCGGGAAATCTTCCGGCGCTGGAACAGGCCTTCGCCAAGGCGCATCTCGTCGTTGAGCATACATTTCGCGCCACCCGCGCGGTCGCCGTGCAGATGGAGCCGCGTTCCCATGTCGGGCGTTACGACAAGGCGAGCAACACGCTGACGTTTCTCACCGGCAGTCAGGGTGCGGTGCGCGTCAAGACCGACCTCGCCTATGTGCTGAGCCTGCCGCCCGAGAATGTGCATGTCATCACGCAGGATGTCGGCGGCGCGTTCGGTCTGCGCACGCATCTCAATCCCGAACAGGTCGCCGTGGCATGGGCTTCCGTGCATCTCAACCGGACCGTGAAGTGGACCAGCGACCGCACCGAGGCGTTCCTCGCCGATTATCAGGGCCGCGACATGATTACGGTCGGCAAGCTTGCCTTCGACGACAAGGGCAAGATGCTGGGTCTGTCGATTGACATGGTCGGCAACGTCGGCGGCCATCCGGTGTCCTACGTATTTCTCAACAACGCATCGAAGGTGCAGCCGACGGTTTATGACCTGCCTTGCGCTTACATTCGCCTGCGCGGTGCACTCACCAACACGGTGCCGACCGCGCCCTATCGCGGTGCCGGCCGGCCCGAAGCCATCCACACCTTCGAACGCCTGATCGACATGGCGGCGGTGAAGCTCGGCATCGACCGCGTCGAACTGCGCCGCCGCAACATGGTGAAGCGTTCGCAGTTTCCGTATGTCTCGGTGACGGGGCTGACCTATGACAGTGGCGATTTCGTCGGCAACCAGAAGAAGGTTGCGGAAATGGCCGAATGGAAAAGTTTTCCTGCGCGCCGCAAGGCCGCGAAGAAGCGCAACAAGCTCGCCGGCATCGGCATCGCCAACTACGTCGAGACGCCCGTCGGCGCGCCGATTGAATGGGTCGATGTGCGCGTGCTGCCGGAGGGTATGGTCGAAGTGGCCGTCGGCACGCAATCGAGCGGGCAGGGTCATGAGACGACGTTTGCGCAGGTGATGGCCGACCAGCTCGGCGTCACGCCTGAGCAGGTGAAGATCATCACCGGCGATACCAGGATCATCACCGCCGGCGGTGGCACGCATTCGGATCGTTCCATGCGGCTTGCCGGCAAGATCATGGTGGAAGCGTCGGAGAATGTCGTCGCGCAGGCGCGCAAGGGCTTTGCCGCCATGGCCAAGGTTTCCGAAAACGACGTGACATTCGACGACGGCATGTTCGCTGCGCCGCGCTCGAACCTGCGGCTTGGCATCCTCGATCTTGCCAAGGCGTTGCAGGAAGATTCTTCGATGCCGCCTGATTTACGCAAGCCGCTGCGCAGCGAAGCCAGGTTTGTTGGCCGCCTTCCGGCATATCCGACAGGCTCGGCGGTCTGCGAAGTCGAGATCGAAGCCGACACTGGCGTCGTCGAAATCGTGCGTTATACGTCGGTGGACGACGCCGGGCAGGTCATCAATCCGCTGATCGTGCATGGCCAGACCCATGGCGGCATCGTGCAGGGTGCGGGACAGGCGCTGTCCGAAGCCGTCGTTCACGATCCCGACACGGGCCAGGTGTTGAGTGCGAGCTTCATGGATTACGCCATGCTGCGCGCCGACCAGACGCCGAACTTTGACGTCGAGATGGTCGAAGACCCGATTGCGAACAACAAGCTGCGCGTCAAGGGCGGCGGCGAGGCGGGCATTACGCCGGCGCTGGCGACCATCATGAACGCGGTGATCGACGCACTTTCGGTCTATGGTGTGCAGACACTTGAGATGCCGGCGACACCCGCACGCATCTGGTCAGCCATCGAAGATGCGCGCAAGATGGGCGTTAAAGTCTAGAATTAGAGAGGCGGGAGAGACGAAAATGCTCGACCAGACACGCAGCAACTTTCACGGGATGGTCCGCGAGGACCATTCCGCCATGACCTTCTCGGTCAAGCGCGAGGTGTTTGTTTCGCCGGAAGTGTTCGAGGGCGAGCTGCGTGCGCTGTTCGACAGCTGCTGGATTTATGTCGGCCACGCTTCCGAGCTGCGAAACCCCGGTGACTTCAAGACGCGCAATGTCGCGGGCCGTCCGATCATCTTTGTGCGTGGACGCGACGGCGAAGTGCGCGCGCTGATCAACTCCTGTCGTCATCGCGGAGCCATCGTCTGCCGCGAGCGCGAGGGCAACGCGCGGCAGTTCTACTGCATGTATCACGGTTGGACCTATCAGCCCGATGGCTCGGTCAAGTCGGTGCCGGGCGAGGATGCCTACGCGAAGCCCATCGATAAAAAAGAAATGGGCCTGATGCCGGTGCCGCGGCTCGAACACTACCGCGATTTCTATTTCTTGAATTTCGACCGCGATGCGGTGGACCTGAAAACCTATCTCGCGGGCGCGACCAAATATATCGACCTCGTCACCGAGCAGTCGCCGTCCGGCAAGATGGAAATCATTTCCGGCACGCAGGAATACGACATCAAGGCGAACTGGAAGCTGCTGGTCGAGAACAGCGTCGATGATTATCACCTGATTGCGACCCATGCGACGTGGGTCAACTACATGCGCAACTCCGGCGTCAACATGACGCAGCCGAAGGACTCCGGCCTGCTGCTGCCGACCAAGGGCGCCGGCAAGGACCTCGGTAATGGCCATCTCACGACCGACAATCCGAACTATCGCGGCCGTCCGGTCGCGCGCTGGATTTCGCTCTATGGCGAAGATGCCAAGGCAGACATCGACGCCATCCGCAAGGAACTGGTCACGCGGCTTGGCGAGAAGCGCGCCGCGCGTGTTGCCGACACCAACCGTAATCTCGTGGTGTTTCCGAACCTCGTCATCAACGACGGCTCTTCCGTCACGGTGCGCAACTTCTATCCGGTGTCGGCGACGGAAATGCGCGTCACGGCCTGGGCGCTGGGCCCGGTGGAAGAAACCGAAGCACAGCGCGCGCGGCGGCTGCATGCGTTCCTGACGTTTTATGGTCCCGGCGGCTTTGCGACGCCCGACGATGTGACGGCGCTGGAGTCCGCGCAGGCTGGTTACGCGGCGTGGCGCGATGTGGAGTGGAACGATCTTTCCCGAGGAATGGCGAAGAACGACGAACAGACCAACACCGACGAGGGCCATCTGCGCACCTTCTGGCGGCGCTGGCGCGATCTGATGGAGAAGCAGACGTGAGCCAGGGTGAAGTGGCCGCCACGCGCGCCGAAGTCGAGGATCTGTTCTATCTTGAGGCCGATCTGCTGGACAACTGGCGACTCGATGACTGGATGAAGCTGCTTGCCGATGACGCGAGCTATTACGTGCCGCCGAACGACAAACCCGACGGCGATCATCGCTTCACGCTGTTCACCATTGCCGACGATATCGTGCGGCTGCGCGAGCGCATCATCCGGCTCAAGGACCCGAACTGCCATGCCGAATATCCGCCGTCGCATACGCGGCGGCTGATCACGAATGTGCGCGTCGGCGCCAGCGAAGGCGATCTCATTCCGGTGTTTGCGAATTTCGTGATCTATCGTTATCGCCGCGCGGAACCGCCGCGCGTGTTCGTCGGGCATTATCGTCACAAGCTGAAACGTGTTGGCGGATCGCTCAGGTTTTTCGAGCGCCGCGCCATTCTGGATGCGGAAGAACTTGGCGCGCTGGGGTCGGTGAGTTTTCTGCTTTAGGCAAAGATATTGTAACTGCGTCATGGCCGGGCTTGTCCCGGCCATCTCGATAAGGGAGGCATAAAGCCCTCCTAAGCGAGATCGCCGGGACAAGCCCGGCGATGACGAAAAGAGGGGGAGGTTCTCATGGCGACTTTTGTTCTCGTTCACGGCGCATGGCATGGCGCGTGGTGCTGGAAGCGCGTGACGAAGCTGCTGCGCGCCAAGGGCCACGACGTCTATGTGCCGACCCTGACCGGCGTCGGCGAACGCGTGCATCTCGCAAGCCCCGATGTTTCGCTCGATACGCACGTCATGGACGTCGTCAACGAGATCAAGTGGCAGGAACTTTCCAACGTCGTGCTGGTCGGGCATTCCTACGGTGGCATGGTGATTTCCGGCGTGGCCGAGAAAATGGAAAAGCAGATTGCATCGCTCGTCATGCTCGATGCGTTTGTTTCTGAAAATGGTCAGAGCCTTGTCGATATGCAGCCACCCGCCGCGGCCGAGATGTTCAAGGCGCTCGAAGCCAAGGGCGAATGGCGAGTGCCGGCGCGTCCGGCGGCGATGTTCCACGTCAATGAGAAGGACCGGGCCTGGGTCGATGCGCAGTGTACGGTGCATCCGATCAAATGCTTCACGCAGAAATTGACCCTGACCGGCGCACGCGACCGCATCGCCAAAAAATCCTATATCCGCGCATCGCAACCGAGCGAGCCGTTTGATTTCAGCAAGGGCAAGGCGCAAAAGGCGGGCTGGAAGGTCTATGATGTGCCCTGCGGTCATGACGTGATGGTGGACATGCCGGAACGGCTGACGGAAATCCTGCTGGAAGCCGCATAAGCCGCGTCGCCATCATTGCCCAAATACACGCCGGAAAAAGCGCATCCGGATCGCAAGCCAGCGGCTGAAATTGGCGCTATAACCCTGTCGCCGTTGAAGGGCCGGGAGCGCCGTGTTAGGCAGCCCGAATAAGGCGTACACAGGGAGACCAACATGGCTAGCACCGCAAAACTCGGCTGGATCGGCATGGGCCGCATGGGCTTTTCCATGGCCGAACGGCTGATCAAGGCCGGCCATGACGTCTCGATCTGGAACCGCACGAAGGCCAAGGCCGAGCCTTTGGCCGCCAAAGGCGGCAAGGTCGTCGATAAGGTCGTCGATCTCGCCAACCGCGACATTGTTTTCTCCATCGTCTCGACCGGCAAGGATCTGGCGGAGGTCTATTTCGGACCGGGTGGCCTGATGACAGGCACCAAGAAGCCGAAGATCGCCGTCGATTGTTCGACCATCTCGGTCGATGAGTCGGCGGAAATCCGCGCCAAACTGACCGCGCTTGGCGTCGCGTTCATCGCCTCGCCGGTATCCGGCAATGCCAAGGTCATCAAGGCTGGCAAACTGTCGGCGGTCGCGTCCGGCCCCGAGGCCTCATTCAAGGCGGTGTCGGCCTTGATCGAAGTATTCGCGCCGATGGGTGTGTCCTACGTGGGCGATGGCGAACTCGCCCGCGTCTGCAAGATTGCGCACAACGTCATGCTCGGCGTCGTGATCGAGAACCTGATCGAGATCACGCTGCTCGCCAACAAGATGGGCGTGCCGCGTCACGCCTTCCTGGCGTTCATGAACAATTCGGTGATGGGTTCGATGTTCACGCGCTACAAGTCGCCGGCGCTGGTCAATCTCGACTGGACCACGACATTCACGCCGGAACTGCTGCGCAAGGATCTTGATCTCGGTCTTGAACTCGGTCGCGAATACGACGTGCCGATGCCGGTGACGGCGGCGACGCGCGAGACGCTGCAGAATCATTTCGGCGCAGCGACCCTGCAGGCCAACCCGGAAGAATATCTCGGCAAGGATTTCGCCGCGCTCGCGGAGACGATGGCGCTCGCCGCCGGCATGAAGCTCACCAGCGAAAACCAGAACGTGCCGTCGGGGCTGGAATAGTCTTTGTCATTCCGGGCTCGCGCCCATCAGCGCGTTTACGCGCGTCTTCTACGCGCTATAGGTGCGTGCCCCGGAATGACTGAGGCTCACGCGCGTGCGGCTCTTGCTGCACGCCGCACGGCGCGAAACGACACCAGCCGCCGCTGGCTCTCGTCCCATAGCCGCAATTGAACGCAGCGGAAACTTTGCAGCAGCGTCAGCCGGCTGATGCCGCGCAATTCCGGATAGTCACGCAGCGCGCGTGGCAAACGGTAGAATGGAATGCGCGCGCACAGGTGATGCACATGGTGCACACCGATGTTGGCGGTGAACCAGCGCAGCACATGCGGTAAGTCATAATATGAACTGCCATGCAGCGCGGTCTCGTGCTGGTTCCAGTCCCGTTCGTAGGCCCATTGCGTCGTCTCGAACTGGTGCTGGACGTAGAACAGCCACACGCCAATGGCGGATGCCAGCAGCACGATCGGCAGATGCACCAGCATGAATGCCCAGAAGCCGATGAACCATATCAGCGTCGCCGCAATCGCTGCGATGGCGAGGTTCGTCGCCATGGTGCTGATCCATGGCCGCCATCCCGCGCCGCGCATCAGGCCGACGGGCAGGCGATGCTGCAACAGGAACAGATAGGCCGGGCCGAGGCCGAAAAGTACGAGCGGGTGACGATAGAGCCGGTAGCGCAGCCGCCCGAACCATGGCAACGCGAGATATTCCCGTACCGTCAGCATATCGAGATCGCCAATGCCCCTGCGGTCAAGGTTGCCCGAAGTTGCGTGATGCTCGGCGTGAGTCTCCCGCCAGAAATCATACGGCGTCAGCGTCAGCACGCCGATGGCGCGGCCGATCCAGTCGTTGGCAAGCCGGTGGCGAAAGAATGCGCCGTGGCCGCAGTCGTGCTGGATCATGAACAGGCGCACGAGAAAGCCCGAGGCGGGAATGGCGATCAGCAGCGATAACCACCAGAAGCCAATGGCGTACATCCACCAGCCCAGCACCCACAGGGCCGCGAGCGGTACGAACGAGATCGCGATCTCGAAAATGCTTCGCGGCGTATTCGGCTGCCGGTAGCGCGCCAGCGTCTGCGCCCAGTTGAAAGCACTGGGAGGTGTGGAGGAACGATCAACCGATGTTTCTGTGGTCAAGGCGAGTCCATGAAGCTGGATATGAAGATGGGAAACTCAAGGCGGCCGGCTCGTCCATCGACCGGACGGCGGTGCCTGCCTTTATTGCAGCGTGCTGTTAGCATGATTCCCGGGTCGCCGGTAGCGGGCGTGCTGTCGTTCCGGGGGTGCGCCAAAGGCGAGAACCCGGAATCCAGACAGCATGGAATTGAGGCCGGATTCCGGACAGTTGCTGTGCGGGTTCGGGACTGACCGGCGTTACGCGTTATCGCCTTCCAGCGCCTGCAGCACGGCGTCCGTCACCTTTCGCGTCGTCGCCGTGCCGCCGAGATCGGGCGGATGGTTGGCCTTGTCGGCGGTGGTGCGCTCGATGGCGCGCATCAGCCGCTGCGAAGCCTTCGCCTCGCCGAGATGCTCAAGCATCATCACGCCGGTCCAGAACGTGCCAATGGGATTGGCGATGCCCTTGCCGGTGATGTCGAATGCCGAGCCATGAATCGGCTCGAACATCGAGGGGGTCTTGCGTTCGGGATTGAGGTTCGCGGTCGGCGCGATGCCGAGCGAGCCTGCGAGCGCGGCGGCGAGGTCTGACAGAATATCCGCATGCAGGTTGGTGGCGACGATGGTGTCGAGCGTCTGCGGCCGCGCCACCATCCGCATGGTCATGGCATCGACCAGCATCTTGTCGGTCTTCACATCGGGAAACTCGCACGCGACTTCGGCCGCGATGTCGTCCCACATCACCATGCCGTGGCGCTGCGCATTCGACTTGGTGACAACGGTGAGGAGCTTGCGCGGGCGCGCCTGCGCGATCTTGTACGCATGGCGGATGATGCGCGTGACGCCTGCGCGGGTGAACATCGCGACGTCGGTCGCTACCTCTTCCGGCAGGCCGCGATGCACCCGGCCGCCGACGCCGGCATACTCGCCCTCCGAGTTCTCGCGCACGATGATCCAGTCGAGTTCCTTTGCTGTAACATCGCGCAACGGGCTAGTGATGCCGGACAATATGCGCGTCGGGCGCACGTTGGCGTATTGATCGAGGCCCTGGCAGATCGCGAGCCGCAATCCCCACAACGTGACGTGATCGGGAATGTCCGGCGCGCCGACCGCGCCGAAATAGATGGCGTCGAACTTGCGCATCGCAGCGACGCCATCGGCAGGCATCATGAGGCCGTGCTTCTTGTAGTAGTCCGAACCCCAGTCGAAATGCGAGACGTCCAGACCGAATGCGCCGTCGCGCTTCGCACAGGCGGCAAGCACCTCAAGACCCGCTGAGATGACTTCCGGGCCGATGCCGTCGCCGCCGATGGCGGCGATCTTGTGGTTACGCATTTCCAGTTTCTCCGAAGCTCATTGCGCGGTGACGCCGGCTTTCTTGATTACCGGCACCCACTTGTCGATTTCCTTTGCCACAAATTCGCCGAGCGCGGCGGGCGTTTGTGCAGCCTCGCTGGGAAATTCGAGGCTGAGGTCTTCGAGGCGTTTGCGCACGACCGGGTCTTTCAGGGCGGCGCGCGCGGCTTCGTTCAGTTTCGCGATAATTTCAACCGGCGTGCCCTTGGGTGCGAACAGGGCGTTCCAGCCGACCGCCTGAAATGCCGGCAGGCCTTGTTCGGCAGACGTCGGCATGTCTGGCAGGGCGGCGAGCCGCGCCGGTGTCGCTACCACGAGGCGGTTGACCTGCCCGGCCTGGATCGACGGCACGATGCCGACGGTCTGGTCGCAGACATAATCGACTTGCCCGCCGAGCAGCGCGTTCAGTGCCGGCCCCGAGCCGCGGAACGGCACGTGCTGCGGCGTCACACCAAGGAGCGAGTCCAGAAACAGGCAGGTGAGATGCGAGGTCGCGCCGACGCCACCTGTGCCGTAATTCATCTTTGATGCGTTGGCTTTCACATAGGCGACGAACTCGCGGAAATCCTTGACCGGCAGATCCTTCTTCGCAGCAACGATCATCGGCGTGCCGCCGGTGTTCATGATCGGTACAAAATCCGTGCGCGGATCGTAGGGCAGGTTCGTGTAGAGCCCGACGCTCGCCGCCTGCGTGCCAAGGTTGCCCATGATCAGGGTGTAGCCGTCCGGCGCGGCATTCTTGACGCGGGTGACGCCAACCGTTCCGCCCGCGCCGACCACGTTCTCGATCACGATCTGCTGGCCGAGGCTGCGGCTCATCGGTTCCGAGACCAGCCGGGTGATGATATCGGTCGGGCCGCCGGCGGCGAACGGCACCACGATGGTGATGACGCGCTCGGGCCATGCGGCTTGCGCAGCGAGTGGCAACACAGCGGCAAAGACGGCAAGCAACAGTCGCGCTGATCCCGCGAGCATTCCCATGGCGATCCCCCGTGGTGATTATTCAGTGTCTTGTTGGGGCCGAGGATTACATGGCGAAATCCTATGCGCCAGAACCCCGGTTCAAATGTGCGTGGCCGATGCGCGTCGGCAGTCGTGATTTTCGCGGCCGTGTGCCAGTATTGGAGCGGGAAACGCCATGGGATAAAATCATGTCTTTCATGCTCTACAACGCGCCGCAATCGACCTGCAGCCAGCGGGTGCGGTTCGTGCTCAACGCTAAAGGCTTGCCGTTTGCCGAGACCAAGCTCGACCTGCTTGAGGGCGATCAGATGAAGCCGGAGTATCTCAGGCTCAATCCCAACGGCGTAGTGCCGACGCTCGACCATGATGGCGGCATCGTGATCGATTCAGCCGTTATCATCGAGTATCTCGACGAGGTGTTTCGCGACCCGGTGAGCTTTACGCCGAAAGAGCCGGTCAAACGCGCCGCGATGCGCGCGCTGATGCGCTTCATCGACGAGGTGCCGGCGGCAGCGGTGCGCGTGCCAACCTACAACATCGCGTTCCTGCCGCGCTTCGCGGCGATGAGCGAGGAGGAGTTTCTGGCCTTCGCCAATTCGAAGCCGCTGCGCCGCGAGTTCATGCTGGCCATGGGCCGCACGGGCTTTCCGCAGAAGGACATGGATGCTTCGCTCGACCGCATGAGCCGCACCTACACGCGGATGGAGGAAGCCATCGCGGCGAGCGGCGGGCCGTGGCTGATGGGCAAGGATATTTCGCTTGCGGATATTTCAGTGATGCCGGCGATTGTGCGGATCGACGATCTCGGTCTCGGCGCCGCCTGGGACAAGCGGCCCAAGATCGCGCGCTGGTTCGATGCGATCCGCGCGCATCCGGCGTTCAAGCCGACGTATTATTTCGGCAGCTTGCTGACGGACAGGTTTCCGCATTTGAAGAAGAAGGCAGGTTGATCGACTGAATGACCAGTAAAACGAAGCGTGCCGCGTCCAAGCCCTGCAAAACCATCGCCGTCTCCGACAAGATGCAGCGCGGCTATCGCTATGACCTCGTTGTGCCGATGGGCCGCAGCTTCGATCCTGAATTCAAACCGGATCTGACGCCCAAGGAAATGCTGGCGCTTGGCGTGTTTGCCGGTAAATATATGACCGACTGCCGCAAGGAATTTCCAGCCAACTGGTTCGCCAGGGCGAAGCTCGCGGAAAAACACCGCGACAAGGAACTCAACTACTTCGGCGTCGATGCCTCAAATCCGCTGTCGGTGTGGCGCGCGAAGGGATGGCTGCACAAGGACGATCCGCGCGGCTGGTTTCAGTGGTACTGCCGCTACTACATGGGCCGCCGCTTGCCGGAAGAAGACCATCGCCAGATCAAGCGCTGGAAAGCGATCCGCCGCCATGTCGCGCAGGTGAAACAGAACTGCGAACCGGGCGATCCCTATTGCCGGCCGCGCCAGCGTCAGGCGCTGCTGCACTGGGCCTATGACAGCCGCAAGATTTGACGCGCAAAGAGTCGTTAAAACAAAAGAGCGGATCGGTTTTTACCGACCCGCTCTTTTGGTTTAGGCGCGGCTACTCCGCAGCGATCAGTAGCGGTTCGCGATTGGCAATTCCTCGGCCGGGAACAGCGAGATCACCTTGCAGCCCTTGTCGGTGACGACGACTTCTTCCTCGATGCGTGCCGCCGAGAAGCCATCCGTTGCCGGGCAATAGGTCTCGATGGCGAACACCATGCCTTCCTTGATCTCGGTCGGATGCTCCATCGAGACGACGCGCGAGATGATCGGACGCTCGTGCAGCGCAAGGCCAAGGCCGTGGGCGAATTGCAGGCCGAACGCCGACATTTCATCCGGGAAGCCGAACTCGCCAGCCTTGGGGAAGGCGGCGCAGATCTTGTCGGTCGAAGCGCCGGGCTTGATGAGCGCGATGGCATCGTCGAGCCATCCGCGCGCCTTCTTGTAGGCGTCGCGCTGTGCGTCAGTCGCGCGTCCGACATTGAACGTGCGGTAGTAGCAGGTGCGATAGCCCATGAACGACTGGAGAATATCGAAGAAGGCCTGATCGCCGGGGCGGATCATGCGGTCCGTAAAATTATGCGGATGCGGGTTGCAGCGCTCGCCGGAGATCGCATTGATCGCTTCGACGTCGTCGGAGCCGTGGGTGTAGAGGAAGTGATTGACGTCGGCGACGATGTCGTTCTCGCGCACGCCGGGACGGAGCTTTTCGTTGATGAGGTCATAGGCGCCGTCGACCATGGCAGCGGCGCGGTTCAGCAGCGCGATCTCGTCGTTGGATTTGATCTCGCGCGCTTCCAGCATGACCTGCTGGCCGTCCTGAATCTTCAGGCCGGCTTTCTGCAGTTCGAACATCATCGGCGGTTCGAGAATATCGACGCCGATCGCCATGTCGCCGCAACCGGCTTCGCGAATGAGCGAGGCGATTTCCTCGGCGTGGCGCTTCATCAAGCCGAACGAGGGATCGACCGTACCGCGCAGGCCGATCAGGCCGGCCCGGCAATTTTCCGGCGCAAGCCACGGCGTATAGAGCTTGTGATGCATGGCGGCAGAGCCGAAGTCCCACAGGATGGGTTCGCCCGTGCGTGTCAGCAGCGCCCAGCGCGAGAGCTTGTCGCGTTCCCATTCGCCGATCTTTGTCGATGTGATGTAGCGGATGTTGTTGACGTCGAACACCAGCAGCGCGCCGAGTTCTGAGTTTTCCAGCGCACGCTTCACGCGCGCCAGTCGGTAGCGGTGCATCCGCCGGTAATCGACCCGCTCTTCGAAATCGACACCCATGATGCCGAGTGCCGGCAGGGCGCGGCCCCAGTTGTGGCGCGGGTTGATGTCGTCGGAGTTGATCTGGCGGGCTTTGACGTCCATGGCGGGCTCCTAGGGATTTTTTGGCTGGTGCTGTGGCCGCAGTTTAGTCCTGCGGGGGAAGTTTTAGATCGCTCACGACCTTCTTGAAGCGTTCGACTTCGGCCTTGAAGCTCGGGCCGAACTCTTGGGGTGTGGAACCGAGTGGCTCGCTGCCAAACTTCTTCAGCGTTTCCTGAAGCTCCGGTGTCTGCAGCGCTGCGCGCGCATAGCCGTTGAGCTTCGTGACAATTTCCTTGGGGGTGGACGGCGGGACGAACCAGCCCTGCCAGCTCGTCGAGACGAAGCCGGGGAAGGTTTCGGAAACGGCGGGCACATCCGCGAAAGCGGCCACACGTTTTGCGCTGGTCACGGCCAGCGCCTTCAGCGTGCCGGCCTGGATGTGCGGCAGCGCGGTCGAAAGCGGCGTGCAGGCAAGCTCGATGTCGCCGGCGAGCAGGCTTTGGAACAGCGGTGCGTCGCCCTTGAACGGCACATGGACGATATCGAGGCCAGCCCGCGCCTTCAGCATTTCCATCGTCAGGTGCTGCGGGTTGCCGACGCCGCCGGAACCGAAGTTGAGCGCGCCGGGCTTTGCCTTGGTGCGGTCGATGAGATCCTTGAGCGTCGAAATGCCGGTCTTCGCATTGGCGACGATGACCAGTGGCGAAACAGTGAGCTGCGTGACCGCAATCAGATCTCTGGTCGGGTCAAACGGCAGTTTCTGGTAAAGCGCAGGGCTCAAGGCAAGCGCATTGACGGTCTGAAGAATGCTGTAGCCATCGCCCGGCGACTTCGCGACGTTATCGGAGCCGATGTTGCCTGCTGCGCCGCCGCGATTGTCGATGATGAAGGGCTGGCCTGCGGCTTCCTGTACCTTCTGGGCCATCAGCCGTGCGATGACGTCCGTCGCGCCGCCGGCCGGGAATGGCACCACGACGCGAACAGGCCGGCTCGGATAGGTATCGACTGCCTGCGCGTGTGCGGCTACCGAAACGGCGAGGGGGGCTGCGAGCGATGCGGCAACCGTGACGGCGGCGAACAGGGATTTCATGGCCTTCAACCTCCGGCAGGCAGACTGGAATACACTGCTGGATCGGACTTATACATCAAGCCGCGGATTGTCGCCCCCATAGTCTGGCGGATGCCAGCTGTGCGCCCTCCGTCAGCGCCTTGAGCTTGAGCCAGACGGCGGGTTCGATCACCCACTCCCGGTTTGTGAAGGTGCCGAAACCGCAATCGGTCGAGGCGATGACCCGTTCGCGGTCGCCGACCGCTTCGACGGCATCGTTGATGCGCCGCGCCACCACTTCCGGGTGCTCGACGAAATTCGAGGTTGTCTCGATCACGCCGGGAATCAGGATCATGTCCTTTGGCAGCGGTACTTTTTTGAATGCGGCGTATTCGTGGGCGTGGCGCGGATTGGAAAACTCGATCGACAGCGCGCCGACGTTGGCCTGATAGAGTGCCGGCAGGATCGTCGCCAGCGGCACGTCGTGGATGTGCGGGCCTTCCCAGTTGCCGTAACAAACGTGCAGCCGCACGCGGTCGCGCGGAATGCCGGCGATGCCCTTGTTGATCGCGGCGACGTGGCGCTCGCAATCCTTGACGAACTCGCTGTCGGACTTGTCGCGGTAGAACATCGTGCGGTCCATGGCGAGGTCCGGCGCGTCGATTTGCAAAATCAGGCCGGCCTTGTGGATCGCCTGATATTCCTTGCTCATCTCGGTCGCCAGCGCGTCGAGATAGGCGTCGTGTGAATCGTAGTGCGCGTTATACATCGTCGTCGAGATGATGCCCGGCGAGGCGGCGGTCATGAAACTTTCGGAAAACGCATTCACGGACTTCACGGCTTCCTTGTAACGCTTGAGTTCCGCTTCGATGGGGCCGAGGTCCTTGTAGTGAACGGCCTGCTGCGCTTCCGGTGCGTTCTGCTGCTTGCTCACGGCGGGGAAGCGCCGCATTAGCGTTGCGACCAGCTCGGGAAATTCCTCGAACTCCTTGCCGCGGCGGCGCTTGGAAATGCCGGCGAAGCCGGTCATGCGCTGCGGCACGTAGGTCTGGAAGCCGACGCGCTGCTGTTCGCCGTCGTTGCCGATGTCGATGCCGGCAGCCTTCTGGCGGGTGACCACATCGCGCACCGCCTTGTCCATCTCGGCGTCGAATTCCTGTTGGTCGTAGGCTTCGCTGGCTTCCCGCTTGATCAGCAGGTCGGACAGCTTTTCATTGCGCGGCAGGCTGCCGACATGGGTGGTGAGAATGCGATCCCGGCTGGTGATCATGAAAGTCCTCCCGCGAGTAATCTTGTTTTCGGGAGGCACAATAGCGGGCTTTCACGGCGCTTGCAGCATTCCATGCGAGCATGTCGGTCATAACTGGCTGCCGGTGGTCAGGCGCGGTTATGGCCCATTCAGTCGCGGTGGGATCAGTCCTGTCGAAGCACGTAGACCGAGAAGTGGTCATTGCCGTCGCTCAGCACCTGCGCGGTTGCCCACCCGGCTTCCGCCGCCATCGCCGTGAAGCTCTCGATGGTGAACTTGTGGCTCGACTCGGTGTGGAGCGTCTCGCCTGCGGCGAACTCGAATGTCTCTCCGAGGACACGGACGGTCTGCCGGACGCGGCTTTCGAGGTGCATCTCGATGCGGGCAAGTTTGCGATGGTAGCTTGCGAAATGGCGGAAGGCGCCGGGATCGAAGTCGCCGCCGAGTTCGCGGTTGATGCGGACCAGCAGGTTGAGATTGAACCGGGCAGTCACACCCGCGGCATCGTTGTAGGCGGCGCGCAGCGTGTCTTCGTTTTTCACACGATCCGCGCCAACGATGAACAGGGCGTCCGGTCCGAGAATTTCGCGTGCATGGCGCAGCACCGCCTTTGCGGCGGGCGGCTCGAAGTTGCCGATGGTCGAGCCCGGAAAGAAGCCGACGCGCGGACGATGTCGCGCTGCCGCCGGAAGATCAAATGTCTGCGTGAAATCGGCGGCGACCGGATGCACGCCGACGCGTGGAATATCGCGCGTCAGCCGCGAGGCTTCCTCGGCCAGGAATTCCGCGCTGATATCGACGGGAATGTAGCAGGCGATCTGCGGTGCGGCGTTGAGCAGGATCTTTGCCTTGAGCGCCGAGCCCG
Source organism: Hyphomicrobiaceae bacterium (assembly GCA_947472885.1). Taxonomy (GTDB): domain Bacteria; phylum Pseudomonadota; class Alphaproteobacteria; order Rhizobiales; family Xanthobacteraceae; genus CANJBX01. The sequence goes on along the minus strand of CANJBX010000032.1, from coordinate 1,947 downwards.
CGCCGAATTCGATCAGTGCGGCATCTTTCGGAATGAGCGCGGCGATAGCCTTGGCGTTGCTGTCGAGAATGCCAAGCTCGGTGCGCGTCGGATAATATTCCGGCAGCACAGTGATCTCTTCAAACAGTTGCGAACCGGCGGCATCGTAGAAATATTTTGGCAGCAGGACTTTCGGCTGTTGTGCAAGGCCCGCCAGCACGTCCGCTGCAAACTGTTCGGTGGCTTCGTCGCGCGGAGCCGTGGACGGCGCGTTTCTGACCTGCACGTTCATGACGATATTCCGCGGTTACGCTTCAGACGTTTTCGGAAAGCCGCAGGCCGATGAACTGCCAGCGCGCCGGAGGATTGAAGAAGTTGCGATAGGTCGGGCGCGTATGGCCGTCCGGTGTTGCGTGCGACGAGCCGCGAAGGACCATCTGGTTGACCATGAACTTGCCGTTGTATTCGCCGATGGCGCCGGGCGGCGCGACGTAGCCGGGATAGGGCGAATAACTTGAACGGGTCCACTGCCACACCACGCCATAGGCGTCGGCGAGTTCGCTGGTTGCTGCGGCGACTTCCCATTCGGCTTCGCTCGGCAATGCCTTGCCGGACCAGCGCGCGAAGGCGTCGGCCTCGTAATAGCTGACGTGGCATACGGGTGCTGCGAGATCGATCGGCTGCCGCCCGCGCAAGGTCAGCGCGTGCCACTCGCCGTCGATCTCTTTCCAGTAACCTGGTGCGTTCCAGCCCTCCGCCAGGACGGTCGCCCAGCCATCGGACAACCACAACTCAGGCCGCGTGTAGCCGCCGTCCTTCATGAACGCGAGCCATTCGGCATTGGTGACCAGCGAACGCGCCACGTGCACCGGGCCGACCAGTTCACGATGCGCCGGGCCTTCATTGTCGAAATGAAATCCGTTGCCGGTGTGTCCGATGGTCTGCACGGTTTCGGCAATTTCCACATCGCCAGATTCGATGACAACGCGTGGCGGCCGCCAGTTGGCATTGTAGGCCGGCGCGCTCGGGTTCTGCGCAAAGGCGTGCAGGATATCGGTCAGCAGCAATTCCTGATGCTGCTGTTCGTGATTGAGACCGAGTTTGATCAGCGGCGCGATCCTTGCGAAGGTCGCGGTATCGCAGTCGCGGATGAGACGCTCGACGGCGGCATCGACGTGGGCGCGATAGGACGCGACTTCCGACGTTGTCGGCCGTGTCAGCAGGCCGCGCTTGGGGCGATCATGGCGCGGGCCGGCGGCGACGTAATAGGAATTGAACAGGTAGGCGAAACGTTTGTCGAAAACCGGATAGCCATCGAGGTGTGGTACCAGCAGGAACTGCTCGAAGAACCATGTGGTGTGCGCGCGGTGCCATTTGGTCGGGCTCGTGTCCGGCATCGACTGGACGACCTGATCCTCGGGCGACAGCGGTGCGGCGCGGCGTTCGGTTTCGGAACGCACGGCGCGGAAGGCATCCTGGAGTTTGGCGCGTTCTTGAAGTGAGGCGTCGGCCGCCTTACGCGTGGCAACGTCTTGCAGGCGGGTCACTGTGGCGGACATACAAGCCCCCGGATGTTTCGGCTGGCCGTTCAACCACGGCCGGTTATCGTTTCAGGTGCGCCCCACACAATGCGGCTGCCATGGCGGCTGCGTTGCAAGAACCCGCGTATTCAAATTCATCAGACCACGATTCTGTCCATTGAGGATGACATAATTCTTCAATGGGGCTGTGCAAGGCAATGACGTGCCAAAAACTGTCAGCATCAAGAAAAAAGCCGCGGCGTCACCGCCACGGCTTTAATTGCATGAATCCAGTAGTTTAAGAGCCTGTCCGGAGAAAACTTGAATCTCTTGAATCGTTTATGATTCAAGGGAGGCGGTCCGATTCTTTTGGAGATCGCCGATGTGGACGAAGGAAAATCGCGGGCGCTATGACCGAAGCAAACTTCGCTATCCCAGCGACGTGACG
>CANJBX010000031.1 GCA_947472885.1 Hyphomicrobiaceae bacterium | reverse complement strand
TGCGGAATCCGCCCTTCAAGATCGACGTATGAAAACAGCGACCCCGATCTCTCATCCATCCCGCGCATCGCTCACCTCCGTCCTGCGTTAACAAGACGGAATCACGCTAGCGGGCCCAAGGGAAGACCCTTTTTCAACATCCTGTTAAGTCCGCAGTAACCGTTCTATCTTGCTTAAGGAACCGTTACCCGCGATTCGACGGTGCTAAATTACAGTTGCACCTAAAGCGCGTTGGCCTTGCCCGGCAGCAGCGGCACGAACCGCACGGCCAGCAGCGTCTCGCGCGCAATGTCGTTGCCCGTCTTCGTTATACGCACGATATGCTGCGCGCCGTCGTGCGGACCAAGCGGCAGCAGCATCACCCCGCCCTCGCCCAGTTGATCGACCAGCACCCGCGGAATTTCCTGCGCTGCCGCCGTGACCATGATGCGCTCGAACGGCGCCTTGTCCGCTGCGCCTTCGATGCCGTCGGCCACGATTACATCGACATTCGTGTAACCGAGCGTTTTCAATCGCACACGCGCAGCATCGGCAAGCGTGCGATAGCGTTCGATGCTCACCACCTCGCGCACAATTCGGGAGAGCACCGCCGCCTGATAGCCGGAGCCGGTGCCGATCTCGAGTACGCGATGTTCGGGACGCAGGCGCAGCTGCTCGGTCATATAGGCAACAATGAACGGCTGGCTGATGGTCTGCCCGCAGGCAATCGGCAGCGCATGGTCGGCATAGGCGCGCGCGGTATTCTCGACCGAAACAAAATATTCGCGCGGCACATCGTCCATCGCGCGCAGCACCGCCGCATCCATGATGCCATAGCGGCGCAGCGACAACATAAACTCCATACGCGCGACACCGACGTCGGGATGCGCGGGCGTGCCGGTCATTTGAGCGTCTGCGCCAGCTGGGTCATAAACGGCTGGTCGGTGAGATCGAGCCGCAGCGGCGTCACCGAAATCTTGTTCTCGGCGAGCGCCGCGAGATCCGTGCCGCCGCCCGGCGCCGGGCGTTCGCGGCGGTCATAGGCGATCCAGAAATACGGATGCCCGCGGCCATCGTGACGCGCCTCGATCTTCAGGAGTTCCGGCCCGCGATGGCCCTGCGCCGTCACGGCGATGCCCTTGACGTCGGTGGGTGCGCAATCGGGAAAGTTCACGTTCACCAGCACATTGCCGGGCATCTTCGTCGCCAGAATTTTCCGCACCACATCGGGACCGTGTTCAATGCACGTATCCCAGAACGGATTCTGCCGGGTGTTCGCTCCAAACGACAGCGACAGCGCGACCGAGGGAATACCAAGGATGGTGCCTTCCATCGCCGCCGCGATGGTGCCGGAATAGGTGATGTCCTCGGCGACGTTGCGGCCGCGATTGACGCCCGACAGGATCAGGTCCGGAATTTTCTCGGCGAGAATGTGCCGCACGCCCATCACCACGCAGTCGGTCGGCGTGCCCTTCACGGCAAAGCGATGCGCGTTGATCTTGCGTAGCCGCAGCGGATCGTTGAGCGACAACGAATGCGCAACGCCGGACTGGTCGGTTTCCGGCGCGACAATCCACACATCGTCGGACAAGGCGCGCGCGATGTCGGCGCAGATATCGAGGCCCGGCGCGTGGATGCCGTCGTCGTTGGTGACAAGAATACGCATCAGTTTTTCTCGATCACCTTCATGCCGCCCATGTATTTCTGCAACACATCCGGCACGGCAATCGAGCCATCTTCCTGCTGATAGGTTTCCATCACGGCGATCAGCGCACGGCCAACCGCGACACCCGAACCGTTGAGCGTGTGGACGTGACGCACGACGCGCCCTTCCCTCGTGCGATAGCGCGCCTGCATGCGACGCGCCTGGAAGTCGCCGCACACCGAACACGACGAAATCTCGCGATACATGTTCTGGCCCGGCAGCCACACTTCGATGTCGTAGGTTTTTTGCGCGGCAAAACCCATGTCGCCGGTGCACAGCGTCATGACGCGGTAATGCAGGCCGAGCTTCTTCAGGATCGTTTCAGCGCAGGCGAGCATACGCTCATGTTCGGCGGCGGATTGTTCCGGCGTCGTGATCGAGACGAGTTCGACCTTGGTGAACTGGTGCTGGCGGATCATGCCGCGCGTATCGCGCCCGGCCGCGCCCGCCTCGGCGCGGAAGCATGGTGTGCACGCCGTCATGCGCATCGGCAGCGCGTCCTCATCGAGGATGGATTCGCGCACGAGATTGGTCAGCGGCACTTCAGCGGTGGGAATGATCCATAAATCTGAACTGCTTTGCAGGTCCTGAAACCGCTCCCATCCGGCGTCGGTGAACAGCTGGTTGGTCAGGCCGCCCTCGACCGTCACGGTTTCAAAATATGCCGAGGCATCTTTTGCCTCATCGTAGCCGTGGTCTTCATTGATGACGGCGCGAAGCGCCGCGTTACCCTCATCCTTTGAAGTAAAACGCACAGCCCTGAACTGATCGTCCTTGAATTTCGGCAGTTGCGCCGTGCCGAACATCACGTCATCCTTGACCAGCAGCGGCGGCGCGACCTCCTCGTAGCCATGCTCATCCGTGTGCACGTCAAGCATGAACTGGCCGAGCGCACGCTCAAGCCGCGCCAGCCCCTTCTTCAGCACCACGAAACGCGCGCCGGATAATTTCGACGCCGCTTCGAAATCCATCAGGCCGAGCGCTTCGCCGAGTTCGAAGTGCTGCTTCGGCGCAAAAGCGTAATTGCGTTTTGCGCCGGATTGACTCTTCTCGACATTGCCATGCTCGTCGCTACCTTGCGGCACTTCATCGAGCGGCAGATTGGGAATAGCTGCGAGATATTTTACCAGCTCGCCGGCCTTGTCTTGCGAAACATCCGCGGATGATGCTGCGGAAATATCGCTCTTAAGGCGAGAAACCTCAGCCATCAGTTTCGAAAACAGGGCCTCGTCTTTGGCAGCCTTCGCTTTGCCGATTTCCTTGGATTTGCGATTGAGATCTTCCTGCCATTGTTGAGACTGCGCAATATTGGCCCGGCGCTCGCCGTCCAGTTTATCGACCTCAGCAAAAACAGCTTCGGAATCGAGCCCGCGCCGCGCGAGCGCCTTCTTGAAGGCGTCCGGGTTTTCGCGAATCCATTTGATGTCGTGCATGGCAATTACTCAGCGTGGAATCAGGGTGTTGTTATAGCAGGACCGTGCCGCGGTTTTACCCTCTCCCCTTGAGGGAGAGGGTCGCGAGCGCAGCGAGCGGGGTGCGGGGACACGGTGCCAAATGTGAGACCGGAACCCCTCACCCGGCCGCTCACTTCGTTCGCGTCCACCCTCTCCCTCAAGGGGAGAGGGCTGCACCGCCTCCGGCGATAAACCTTTCAGAAAATTATTACTCGCCGGGCTTCTTATCGTCCGACTTCGGTTCCAGCGGCGGTTCCTGTGCGGCAGGCTCCTGTGCGGCAGGCTCCGGCGTCACGGCCGCAGCGGCATCCGTCACCACCGCCGACGCGGCAGCAGCCTTCGCGGCTTCAGCCTTCTCGGCCTCCCTGGCAGCATCGGCGGCTTCTTCAGCCTTGCGTTCCGCGGCTTTCTTTTCGGCTTCCGCCCTGGCCTTTTTCTCGACCAGCTTCACCGACCAGATCGAGCCTTCGTAGAGGATCATCAGCGGGATCGCGAGCGACATCTGGGACAGCACATCCGGCGGCGTCAGCACGGCGGCGATGATGAAGCAGATGACGATGAAGTAGCGCCGCTTTTCCCGCAGCTGCTGCGAGGTCAAGACGCCGATGCGACCCAGGAGGGTCAGGATCACCGGCAACTGGAATGCAATGCCGAAGGCAAACACCAGTCCCATCATCAATGAGAGATATTCGCCGACCTTGGGCAGCAACAGGATTTCGGCTTCGCCTGCATCGGTCTGCTGCATGCCGAGCGAGAACCGCACCAGCATCGGCATGACGACGAAATAAACCACCGCCGCGCCCATCACGAAAAAGAACGGCGTCGCGATCAGGTAAGGCACGAACGCACCGCGCTCGTGCTTGTAGAGGCCGGGCGCGACAAAGGCGTAGATCTGCCCCGCGACCACCGGAAACGACAGGAACGCCGCGCCGAACATGGCGAGCTTCAATTGCGTGATGAAATATTCAAGCAGCGCCGTGTAGATGAATTTTGAATTCGCTGCGCCGGCGATCAGCACGAATGGCCACACCAGCACGTTGTAAATCTGCTTGGCGAACAGGAAGCACAGCGCGAACGTGATGGCGAACGCGATCAGCGCCTTGATGAGCCGCGAGCGCAGCTCGATCAGGTGATCCATCAGCGGCGCTTTGGTGGCGTCGATGTCGGCCTGGCTCATGTGCCGCTCTTCTGCGCAGGCAGCGGCGGTTCATAGGCCGCTTCCGGCGAACCGGCAGCGATCGGCTCGGACGCAGGGGTCGTGACCGCAGCCACATCGGTTTGTATGGCCGGCGGATCGAGCGGGATCGGCGGCGCGTCTTCGACATGGGGTGTGACGGTCGTGTCCGCCGCCGGGGTTGCCGGCTTCGTTTCGGCGTTCATGTCACGCATGATGTCGTAAGGGTCGATCCCGGAAGTCAGTTGCTTGGTGACGTCGTTGAGATCGTCGGCGTGCTTCTTGAGGTCGGACATTTCCGCCTCGCGCATCGCCTCGTTGAACTGGCCCTGGAATTCCGACGCCATGCGCCGGATTTTTCCCATCCAGTGACCGACCGAGCGCAGCACGCCCGGCAGTTCCTTCGGTCCAATCGCGATCAATGCGACGACACCGATGACCAGTAATTCGCTCCAACCGATGTCGAACATGACTCTTTTTCACGCGCCGGCAAAATACTGGCTGACCAAGCGCCGCCTTGAACGCTCGCCCGCCTGGCGGCGGACGCGCCGGCCGATCAGCCGACCTTGCGGCCTTCGGTCGCGCCGACGTTCTGGGTCGGCTGGTTGTCGATGATTTTGGGGTCCTTCGGCGCATCCGGCTTGGCGGCGGCGACTTCGTCGTCCGACATGCCCTTCTTGAACGCCTTGATGCCCTGGGCGACATCGCCCATCAGTTCGGAAATCTTGCCACGCCCGAACAGCAGCAGGACCACGCCAATCACAATGATCCAGTGCCAAATACTCAAGGAACCCATCGGCTTAACCCTCTGCTCGGCGCGTTGCCAGGCAACGATTGAATGTTCATGAGAAACTAGGCCCCGGCGGCGGCAAAAACAAGGTTGTTGGCGCCGCGGCGGTATCGCATGCCGGGCAGCGCGGCGAATTGGTTAATTCCGGCGCGGGAACCGGCTTTTGACACGGGTTATTAAGGCGGCGGGCCGAAAATGCGCCTTCCGTCCACTTTTCACGCCGTCTGAGTTCGCTTCATGCCGGAAATCGCCGCCAGCCTGCCGCGCGCAGACACCGCACATCTGGCCCTGCTCGCCGAAGTCGAACAGGCGCTGTCGTCGGCCAACGGCCCATCGCGCACGCGCATCTTTTCCAGCACGGCGAAACTGTTTCTCCAGCATGCCGGCTCGCTCGACGGCGACGCCGTCGATCTGTTCGGCGAAGTGTTCCTGCGCCAGATCGAGGGTGTCGATGCGCAATCGCTTGCCGCGTTGAGCGCGCCCCTCGCCCCGATCCCGCAGGCGCCGCCAAAGCTGATGCGCCACCTCGCCCAGCATGAGAGCGCGGCCGTTGCAGCGCCAGTGCTGATGCAGACAACAAGCCTCGATCATGCCGACCTGATGGCGATTGCAAAATCCTGTAGCGCGCAACACCTGCTGGCAATCTGCCAGCGTGCGCGTATCGACGCCGACCTCTCAGCGGTACTGATCGCCCGCGGCGACCAGCAAACCATCGACACGCTGGCGATAAATCCCGGCGCGCAATATCGCATCGGCGATTTCGGCGACATGCTGGGCCGCGCCACCTGCGACGAACGCGCGCGCGTCATGACGAAGATGCCGGTCGCGGTACGCAATGCCGAACACGGGCCGGCAGCGACAACCTGCGTGATGGTGGATATTTCGCCGGGCGGCGCAAAACTGCAGTTCACGGCGCCGGTCCCGCTCGCGGAGACTTTCATTCTCGAACTCACCCATGTCGAGAAAAAGCAGGTGCAGTGCCGGAAAATCTGGGCCCGCGACAACATCGCAGGCCTGCTGTTCACGTCGTCGCTGGTCGCCTTGTGGGGCGCGACGGCCGTGCCGGTCGCCACGACGCGCGCGCCTGCCCCGCGCTAACTGCGCGTAATTGCGCGCTTTTTCCCCTGCGTCAAATTATCCCGCCATCGCGCTTGACGGCTGCATTTGCGCGACGTATTAAACCAAACAGTTATTTAACCTAATGGTAAATCACCATGACGCCGCAGCAGCTCGACGCAACCTTCGCAGCCCTCGCCGATCCGACCCGCCGGGCGATCCTGGCGCGGCTCGCACTGGGCGAAACCTCGGTCAACGAACTCGCCGAGCCGTTCGACATGAGCCTGCCCGCCGTCTCGAAACATCTCAAGGTGTTGGAAAACGCCGGCCTCATCTCGCGCGGCCGCGAGGCGCAGTGGCGTCCTTGCAAGCTCGAAGCAGCACCCTTGCGCGAAGCCTTCGGCTGGATCGAACACTACAAGAAATTCTGGGAGCAAAGCTTCGAGCGCCTCGATGAGTCCCTACGCAAATTACAGACCAGAAAATTGCAAACCAACGGAAAGACCAAGGAGAAGAAAAGTGACCGCAGAAAGTAATGAGTTCGTCATTACCCGCACGTTCGATGCGCCGCGCAATCTCGTGTGGGCGGCATGGACCGATGTAAAACACCTCAAGGAATGGTTTGGGCCAAAGGGCTTCAAGATCATCGCCTGCGACATGGACCTGCGCAAAGGCGGCGAGTTCCACTACGGCATGCAATCGCCGGACGGTTTCACCATGTGGGGCAAGTGGACGTTTCGCGAAATCAATCCGCCGAAGGAACTCGTCGTCGTGACGTCGTTCTCGGACAAGGACCGCGGCATTACCCGCCATCCGGGTTCGGCAACCTGGCCGCTGGAGACGCTGTCACGCACCACCTTCACCGAGAAGGACGGCAAGACCATCCTCACCGTCCACTGGACCGCCCTCAACGCCAACGAGACCGAACGCAATACCTTCGATGGCGCGCATGACGGCATGAAGATGGGATTCACCGGCACCTTCGAGCAGTTCGACGCCTTCTTGGCGAAGACGCAAGGCAAGTAAGGAAAACGACGATGAGCACACAAATTCTCACGCAAGCCCCGCCGATCAGGAACGCAGCCGTATGGACCGGCCGCGTCCTCTCCGGGATCGTCATTGTGTTCCTGCTGTTCGATGGCGCGATCAAGCTCATTCCGCTCGATATCGTCATCGAGACCTCGCAGCAGTTGCGCATCCCGGCCGAGCTGGCGCGCCCGCTCGGTGTCATCACGCTACTGTGCACGATCCTCTACGCCATTCCGCGCACCTCGGTACTCGGCGCGATCCTGCTCACCGGCTACATGGGCGGCGCGATCTACACCCACCTGCGCGTCGGCAACCCGCTGTTCTCGCACACGCTGTTCGGCGTCTATCTCGCGCTGTTCATCTGGGGCGGGCTCTGGCTGCGCGACGCCACCGTTCGCGCCCTCATTCCGTTCCGCCGCTAACTCGTTTTCGACAGGAGACATTCATGACCATCGCACTCATCATCGGCGGCATTGTCATCGCAGCCGTCGTTATCATTCTCGTCATCGCCGCCACCAGGCCGGACAGCTTCAGCATCCAGCGCACCGCGCGCATCAACGCGCCGGCGGACAGAATCTTCCCGCTCATCAACGACCTCAAGGCTTTCATGACCTGGTCGCCGTTCGAAAAAGACCCCGCCATGAAGCGCACCTTCACAGGTCCCGAAAGCGGCCCCGGCCAGGTCTACGTGTTCGACGGCAACCGCAATGCCGGTGCGGGCAATGTCTCGATCCTCGATGCAACCCCGAACGCCAGCGTCGCCATGAAGCTGAAGATGACGCGGCCATTCGCTTGCAACAACGATGCTGCGTTCACATTGTCGCCCAACGGCAATGCTACGGATGTAACCTGGAAAATGAGCGGCCCGCAGCCCTTCATGGCCAAGGTCATGAGCACCGTCGTCAACTGCGACAGGATGATCGGCAAGTCGTTCGAGGAAGGTTTCGACAAGCTCAAGGCGCTGGTGGAAAAATAAAAGGAAATCCCATGTCTGCATCCGCCGCTCCCCTCACCAAAGCCGACCGCGAACTCATCATCAGACGCACGTTCGACGCGCCGCGCGACCTCGTGTGGAAATGCTGGACGACGCCCGAGATGGCCAGACAATGGTGGGGCCCGATCGAATACCCCGCCAACTACATCGACATGGACTTCCGCGTCGGCGGCAAGTGGCGTGCCTGCCTGCACGGCCGCGACGACGGCAAGGACCTCTGGCAGGGCGGCGTCATCCGCGAGATCGAACCGCCGCGCCGCATCGTCTACACGTTCAAATGGGATGCCGACGGCGAACGCGGCATGGATACGCTCGTCACCGTCGAATTCGCCGAACAGGACGGCAAGACGCTGATGACATTCCATCAGTCGCCGTTCCAGTCGCTCAACGAGCGCGACGGCCATGGCTATGGCTGGGGCTCGACGTTCGACCGCTTCGACCACTACCTCGGACACGTTATCGCGCAGAAATAATCAACAGAGAGGAAAACGAAATGTCCTACGTCGATGGATTTGTGGTGCCGGTACCGAAGAAGAACCTGAAGGCCTATCGCGCGATGGCGAAAAAATGCGCAAAAATCTGGCGCGAACACGGCGCGCTGGAAGTCAAGGAATGCGTCGCCGACGATGTCTCAAAGGGAAAGTGGACGTCGTTCCCGCGCTCCGTGAATCTCAAGCCGAGCGAAACGGTGGTGTTCTCCTACATCGTCTACAAGTCGCGCACGCAGCGCGACCGCTGCATGAAAAAGGTCATGGCGGACAAGCGCCTCGCCGACATGATGAGCGGCAAGAACATGCCGTTCGACGCCAAGCGCATGATCTTCGGTGGCTTCAAGGTCATCGTCACCGGCTGATCTGACTAAAAGACTTCCCGTACTCAAACGCATGAAATTGCAGGAGCAGAACCATGTCCAATGACAAGATGACCACTTGCCTGTGGTTCGACACCCATGGCGAGGAAGCCGTCGATTTTTACGTCTCGGTCTTCAGGAACGCCCGGAAAGATGCCGTCAGTCACTACGGCGATGCCGGGCCGATGCCCAAGGGCACGGTGATGACGGTGATGTTCGAGATCAACGGCCAGAGCTTCATGGCGCTCAACGGCGGCCCGCATTTCAAGTTCACGCCGGCCATCTCGCAGATGGTGATGTGCGACAGCCAGGAAGAAGTGGATCTGCTGTGGTCGAAACTCACGGCCGGCGGTCAGGAAGTCCAGTGCGGCTGGCTCACCGACAAGTTCGGTCTGTCGTGGCAGATCGTTCCGCGTGAATTCATGGAACTCATGAAGAAGGGCGATGCCCGGCGCGCCGACAACATGATGAAAGCCATGATGCCGATGAAGAAACTCGACATGAAGGTGCTGAAGGCGGCCTACGAGGCGTAGGACGCACGCAATAAACCCTCCCCGCCTCATCCTGAGGAGCGGCGCAGCCGCGTCTCAAAGGGACGAGGCGGCCACGCGATCCGGGCAACCTCGTGCTTCGAGACGCATCGCTATGCGATGCTCCTCAGCATGAGGTTGAGTGAGGAGCGTCCTTAAACCAAGAGAGTCGTTCGACCGCCGCCCTCACTCCCGCACCAGCCAACGCGCCACAAACGCCGCGATCAACGCTCCCGCCACTTGCGCAAGGATAAAGGCCGCCACGCCCGCCGGTGCAATGCCCGCAAAGGTGTTCGAGAGGGCGCGCGCCATCGTCACCGCCGGATTGGCGAACGAAGTCGAGGCCGTGAACCAGTAGGCCGCCGTGATGTAGAGGCCGACCGCGTAGGGAATGCTGGCCGCCGCGTTGCGCAGGCAAAGCAGGATGGTCAGCACCAGGCCAAACGTCGCAACGCCTTCGGCAAACCATTGGCCTGCCCCGCTGCGGACGGTTTGCGACACCTGCCACAGCGGCAGGTCGAACATCGCGTGCGCCGCCAGCACGCCCAGAATGGCGCCTGCGATCTGGCAGGCCGTGTAGATCGCCGCATCGCGCCACGCGAGATCGCCGCGCAGCGCAAACACAAGCGACACCACCGGATTGAAATGCGCGCCCGAGAGCGGACCGAACGCCAGAATAAGCACAACAAGCATTGCACCCGTCGGCAGCGTGTTGCCGAGCAGCGCCAGCGCGATGTTTCCGCCGGAGAGCCGCTCCGCCATGATGCCAGAGCCGACGACGGTTGCGAGCAGCAACCCCGTGCCGAGAAGTTCGCTGAATGCGCGACGCGGCAGATCGAGCGTACTCACTGTTGTTCGGCCTTTGCAGTCGCCCCGGCCCCGCGGCCAATGTCCTTCAGACGAGTGCCCAGCGTCAGCCGGTCGAGTGACGCAACCGGCAGCGCGACAAAGATGCCGATGCGCTGGTTGAGCATGCGATAGGCATCGGCGAAGGCTTGCGCGATCTCGGCGCTCGTTCCGGTCGCCGCCGCCGGATCGGGAATGCCCCAATGTGCCGTCATCGGCTTGCCCGGCCACACCGGACAGGATTCGCCAGCGGCGTCGTCGCAAACGGTGAAAACGAAATCCAGTTCCGGCGCGCCGGGCTGCGCGAACTCCGTCCACGTCTTCGAGCGGAAACCGGAGGTGTCATAGCCGAGGCCGTTGAGCAATGTGACGGTGCCCGGATTGATCTGGCCCTTGGGCTGGCTGCCGGCGCTGTAGGCGCGGAAGCGCCCCGCCCCGATTTTATTGAGGATCGCTTCGGCAATCACCGAGCGGGCGGAATTGCCGGTGCACAGAAACAGGACGTTATAGCTGCGATCTGGATCAGGCATGGATGCGCTTCTTCGGTTTGACAGGGACACAGCACGGGTCGGCGAGAACAGGCGCGCAGATTTCGGGGCGTCCGCCGCAGCAATCCTTCATGAGGAAACCGATCAGGTCGCGCAGCCCCTCGTAGTCGGCGCTGTAGATGATCGAGCGCGCCTCGCGGCGCGAGGCGATCAGCCTCGCGCCCTCAAGTTCTTTCAGGTGAAACGACAGGTTGGATGGCGACACACCGGCGGCGTCCGCAAGTTTTCCCGCAGGCAAGCCGTCCGGCCCCTCACGCACCAGACGGCGCACAATGCCAAGGCGGGTTTCCTGCGCCAGCGCAGCAAAAGCCGGAACGGCCTGCTTCTCTTTCATATTTCAATAATCCTTGAATTATTGAATTGAAATAGCGCGGGCCGGCGAACGACGCCAGCGGTTTTTTATGACAATGAAGCCGGAATTACTTCCCGCAGTCCGTAGGGCGGATTAGCGAAGCGTAATCCGCCATCTCACCCACAAGGCGGCGGCGGGTTACGGCTTCGCCTAACCCGCCCTACACCCCTGCTCTATTTACCGCAGATCGCGACCAATGGGCCGTCGCCGGTGTCGGGCGTGACGCCGCACGAAACCGCTAAGTCCGAGAGAAAGGTTGCCGGGGCGCGCTTGCGGCCGCAGTAGGCGGTGACGACGACTTCGTCGTCGCGGCAGTTCACCGTGCATTCGGAAGCGTCCGTGCAGGGCGCCTTGACCAAACGGAACGTCGAGGAAATGCCCGCCGGTCCCGCCTCGCCTTTAAGTCCCGGCGGCCCCGCGGGACCCGCGGTGCCTTGCGGACCTGGAACAGGCTGGCCGCAACTGGCGAGTAACGCTGCTGCCGCAATCAACACCACGATCCTGGTCATTCGCATTGGCGCCATCCTGTCACGGTTCAAGTGGAATCACCCCACCGCCGAGACTACAGCCGACTCAGAAACGCGCGATGCATCATTTTAGTCCATAGGGTTAGTCCGCAGGGCGGATTAGCGCAGCGTAATCCGCCATCTCACGCACAAGGCGGCGGGTTACGGCTTCGCCTAACCCGCCCTACACCCCGAAAACAAATTGCGAAGACTACTCTTCACCCTCAACTCTTGGCGCAAGGCCAAGATCGAGATCGCCCGGCTCAAGCGGGTCCTCATCGTCGCGCAGCGTCGGATCGTCCGACGGCATCGGCACGTCGAAGCCCGAAGGCAGCGCGCCGTCGAACAGCCCTGCACCTTTAAGTTCATCGAGGCCCGGCAGGTCGGACAGCGTTTCCAGTCCGAAGTGCGACAGGAACGTCTCATTGCTGCCGTAGGTCAGCGGACGGCCCGGCGCCTTGCGGCGGCCACGCGGACGAATCCAGCCGGTCTCCAGCAGCACGTCGATGGTGCCCTTGGCGGCGGTGACGCCCCGGATATCCTCGATCTCGGCGCGCGTCACCGGCTGGTGATAGGCGATGATGGCGAGCGTCTCCATGGCCGCGCGGGAGAGCTTCTTCGGCTGTACCGATTCATGCGTCAGCAGCCAGGCCAGATCGTTGGCGGTACGGAACACCCATTTGTTGCCGACGTGCAGCAAATTAACGCCGCGCGGCGCGTATTCAGTCTGCAACTTGCGCAAGGCGGCGCGCACATCGACATCCTGCGGCAGGCGCTTCGCCAGCGCCTTCTCGTCGAGCGGTTCGCCGGCGGCAAACAGCAGCGCCTCGATGAGCCGAAGCTCCTCGGGCCGCGTGTTGATCTCCTGTTCGCCTTCAGTCTGTTCTTCCAGCATCACTACGTTCTTCTCGGCCAAGTTCGCGCTCGACATCTTGGGCTCGTTTGCTCGTTACAATTAATGCGTGGCGCCCGGCGCATGCCCGCCGTCCGCCGGTTCAGTTCCGCCCGCGCCTGCAAAATCGGGGCGCTTGCGCAGATAGATCGGCGCGAACGCCGCGTGCTGATGCAATTCCATGTGACCTTCGCGCACGAGTTCAAGCATCGCGGCAAGGCTGGAGGCCAGCACAGTCGGCACCATCGCGGGTACGACCAGATAGGCAATGAGGTATTCGTCGAGCCGCGCCCAGTCGTCGCTGGCGCCGACGAGGCGCTGCAAGGCTTCGCGCGCTTCGGCGAGCGTCCACACATTGCGCTTGGCAAAGCGCACCCGCGACAGCGCCTGCTTCTGGCGTTCGCGCGCATAGGACGACAGCAGATCGTAGAGCGTCGCCGACCACTCAGGACGCCTGATCTCCTCGATCGGCTCCGGCGCACCGCGGTCGAACATGTCGCGGCCAAGCTGCGGACGCTCGAACAGTTGCCCCGACGCAATGCGGATCGCTTCAAGCCGCCGCAGCCGCAGCGCCAGCGCGGCCGCCATGTCGGCGGCGCTCTGGCCTTCGGGGCCTGGCGCTTCCGGCAGCAGCAGCCGGGATTTCAGGTACGCGAGCCACGCCGCCATGACGAGATAATCGGCGGCGAGTTCGAGGCGCATCTTGCGCGCCTCTTCGATGAACTGAAGGTACTGGTTGGCCAGCGCCAGAATGGAAATCTTGGCGAGATCAACCTTCTGGTCGCGCGCCAGCGTCAGCAGCAGATCGAGCGGCCCTTCAAAGCCCTCGACATCGACGATCAGCGCCGGTTCGTCCTCGGCGCGCTCCTTGGTGTCGGCATTGAACTGGAGGATTTCCGCGCTCATGCGACGGCTCCCGCGGTACCCATCACGCGCGCAAACTCGGCGCGCGCGGCGGCGCCATCGAGCGCCTTCGGTTGCGTCCGCGCGGCCAGCGCAGCCTCGGCGCGGCGCAACGCCTGACCGGAAAGCTCTTGCGTGTTGGCGGCGACTTCCTTCATTTCATCGAGCTTGCCGTTGCAGTGCAGGGCGAGGTCGCAACCGGCTGCCAGTGCAGCCGCCGTGCGCGCGCCGATCGACCCGGACAGCGCCTCCATCGACACATCATCACTCATCAACGCACCACCAAACCCGATGAACCCGCGAATCACCTGGTCGATCATAATCCGCGAGGTGGTCGCAGGAAGCAGCGGATCGAGGGCTGTGAACACAACATGGGCGGTCATGGCGAGCGGCAGATCTGCGAGTGGCCGGAAGGCGGCAAAGTCGGTGGCTTCCAGCGTCGCCCGGTCGGTATCGACCACGGGTAACATCTTGTGGCTGTCGGACCCGGCCCGGCCGTGCCCCGGAATGTGCTTGAGCACCGGCAGCACACCACCGTCCAGCAGTCCGTCCGAAACCGCCCGCGCCAGCGCCGCAACCTGCTCGACGGTATCGCCGTAGGCGCGGTCGCCAATGACGTCGTGCGAGCCGGGTATCGGAACGTCGGCGAGCGGCAGACAATCGACGGTAATGCCCAATTCCGCCAAATCCGACGCTATCAGGCGCGCGCCGAGCCGCGCAGCGGCCTTGGCCGACGAAGCATCACCAGCATATAGGCTCGCATAGGCCTTGCCGGGCGGGTAAGCCGGCCAGTGCGGCGGCTGCATCCGCTGGACCCGACCGCCCTCCTGGTCGATCAGGACCGGAGCATCGGCACGGCCGACGCTCTTGCGGAACTCCCGCACAAGATCAGCAACTTGGGTCGGGTTGTCGATGTTGCGTTTGAAGAGAATGAGACCCCAGGGATCGGTCGCACGCAGAAAATCGCGCTCTGCGGGCGCGATTTTCAGTCCTTCAAGTCCGGTGATAAAAGCGCGTGGGGCCATGCCCGCGCTTATGCCGCAAGTTCATTGCGATTCAAAGAGTTAGTTCTTTTCCACCAGGCAGTTTCCACCGGCGGTTTTGAGCTGCACGCACAGGCCGTTGGCGTCCTCGCGGCTTTCAAACGGGCCGACCTGGGCGCCGTAGAACGTGCCCTTCCCGGCAACTTCCTTTTTACGCAGAACCACTTGGTAGGAACCCAGGAGGTTCGGGTACTTCGACTGGGCCGACCGGAAGGCCGAACTGGCCTCGGCCTGCGACTTCTGGGCCGAGACCTGCACCATGAACCCGACGCCGGTCGGCGCCGCGCTCGAAGTAGCTGCGGATAAAGCAGAATTCGCCGTGGCGACGCGCTCCGGCACGGCCGCTGCGCCCTGCGGCGTCAGCGAGAGCGGCGCATTGCCGCCAGCCGGTGTTCTAATGGCACTATTTGCCGTGGCACGTGGCGCTGCCTGCGCCGGCGCAGCGGAAGCCACCGATCCCTGCTGGTCCGGCCTGATCGTCACCGTTCTAACCTTGCGTGGCTCGGTCTGGCTGCCAACCTGCACCGGCGGCGTCTGCGGCAAGGTGCCGGATGCGCCTGCGCCGGGCGGCGGCGGGAACTGGGCCGCCATCTGCTGACCGGAATTGGCCGGATACGACGGCCGCGTCGCCGTGGCTTTCACGTCAACCGGCTGTTCCTCGCGCGACACCACGCGCTCGCCCTGCCCGGCATTGCCGCCGACGCGATCGTAGATCTGTTTGCCCGACATGTCCGTCGCGCTGGCCTGCGCCGGCACGACCTTGTTCGGCGCCGTATCGGCCTTGATGAGCGGAGGCGGACCGGACATGCCGCCGTTGAACATGGTCCGGTAAGCATAGGCGCCGGCGGTGCCGACCATCGCCAGCCCCAGCACCGCTGCAACAATGATCATGCCACTGCGGCGCCGCGGACGGCGCTCTTCATAGCCATAAGGGTCCGCAGCGTATGGGTCCTGCTGCATCAGTTGGCCGTTGTCGCCGTAGTACGGGGCATCGGCGCGGCCCTGGCCGTATTGTGCATGCGGCGCGGCGTAAGGCTGCTGGTCGTAACGCGGATCGTAGGTCTGCTGGCCCGGATCGGAATAAGCCGGACCGGCGTGCTGGCCGACGTAGTGATCCTGCGGCGCACGGCGATCATCGCGGTATTCCGGCATCAGCGGCGGCAAGCCGGTGCTGTATTGCGGCGGCGGACTGCCCGGCCAACCGCCGGCGCGGTCGTCGCGCTGCGGAATAGCGCTACGCGCGGCTTCGCCGAATGGATCGGTCTGGCCGATCAGGCGCGCCAGTTCGCTCAAGGGATCGTTGACGGAAGCATGCTGCGGGCGAGGCATCGGCGCATGCGGAGGAAGGTCCCGCGAAGCATAGTCGCGCATTCCCGGCTCCGCCTGCGGATTACCGCGGCTGAACGGGAAACGGGGCGCTCGGCTCATGGGGTCGTTCGCCATCGGCTGCTGTTGCCACCCGTGTGCTGACTCGTGCGAAGCATCTTCGCCGTAACGCAGATCGCCCGGCGATCAACGCATCTCCTCTGGCGCGCTGACGCCGAGTAACGCCAGTCCGGCAGCGAGCACGCCGACCACCCCCTGCACCATTGCAAGACGGGCTGCCGTCATCTTTGGATCATTCTGGATAATGAAGCGTAAATGAGGCGATTTGGTCCCTAGAGAGTACTGCCCGTGAAACTCGGAGGCCAATTCATAGAGGTAAAACGCGATCCGGTGCGGCTCATGGGCCTCTGCCGCGGCCTCGATCAGGCGGGGGAACTGCGCGATCCGACGGATCAGCGCCAGTTCAGCCGGGTCGTCCAGCAGCGCGAGATTCGCCTTCGCCAGCACGGCGGCGCGGCCCTCGGGATCTGCCGGCAGGTCGGGAAGCACCTCAAGCCCATTGCGGAAAATCGACTGCCCGCGCGCGTGGCCGTATTGAACGTAGAACACCGCATTGTCGCGCGACTGCTCGATCACCTTGGCCAGATCGAAGTCCAGCAAGGCGTCGTTCTTGCGATAGAGCATCATGAAGCGCACGGCGTCACGGCCAACTTCGGCGACGACATCGCGCGACAGGATGAGCTCACCGGCCCGCTTCGACATCTTGATCGGCTCGCCATTACGCAACAGCCTCACGAGCTGCACGAGTTTCACATCGAGTTCAGCCTTGCCATCGCTGACGGCTTTGACCGCCGCCTGCATCCGTTTGACATAGCCACCGTGGTCGGCGCCCCAGACGTCGATCATGGTGGCGAAGCCACGGTCGATCTTCGACTTGTGATAGGCGATGTCGGACGCGAAATAGGTGTAGCTGCCGTCGGACTTCATCAACGGCCGATCGACGTCATCGCCGAAATCCGTCGAACGAAACAGTGTCTGCTCGCGGTCCTCATAGTCCTCGACCGGCGCACCCTTGGGCGGCGGCAAACGGCCCTCATAGACAACGCCTTGCGCGCGCAGCTTTGCAATGGCCTCGGCAACCAGATCGGGCGGCGGCGGCTTCGGCGCAACCACAATCACCTCCGCCGTGGCCCCGCCGGTGAACACGACCTCTTCCGGTTCGCCTTCGATCAGCGAACGCTCGGAGAAAAACAGGTCATGGACGACATTGAGCGCCATCAGATCATTGCGGATTTCCGCGATCATCATGTTGATGGCGCGTTCGCGCACGATGGGCAGCCATTCGGCTTCCTGCATTTCCTTGAGCGCCTGCCCATAGTCGCTCGCAAGTTCAGCGCCGCATTCCTGGAGATAGTCGCCGGGATAAAGACCTTCCGGCATCGGTCCGATATTTTCACCGAGCGCCTCGCGATAGCGCAGGAACGCCGAGCGCGCCAAAACATCGACCTGCGCACCGGCATCGTTGATGTAGTATTCGCGGGTAACGTCGTAGCCCGCAAAAATAAGCAGGTTCGCAAGCGCATCACCAAATACGGCGCCACGGCAATGGCCGATATGCATGGGGCCGGTCGGATTGGCCGATACATATTCGACGTTGATCTTCTTGTGCGCGCCCATGGCGCTCTTGCCGTAGTTCGCACCGGCAACGACAGCGGCATGCAGCGCATCGGCCCAGGCCGCAGGCTTCAGAACAAGATTGATAAATCCAGGACCGGCGATCTCGACCTTGGCGATGAGCGGATCGGACCGCAGTTTTTCGGCGACCGCTTCCGCAAGCTCGCGCGGCCTGGCATTGGCGGGCTTGGCCAGCACCATCGCGACGTTGGTCGCCATATCGCCGTGGGATGCATCCTTCGGAGGTTCGACGACAATGCGGGACTTATCGAGACCCGCAGGCAGCTTGCCTGCCGATACAAGTGCGTCCGTTGCCGCATGGACGCGCTCAAGCACGACGGCAAAAATGTTCTTGTCGCTGCCAGTCATGCCGCGGGCCCTAGTCTCGTAACGCAGAGCGGAGATGCCCGGCATCTGGTTATCTCGTATACCGCTTGAAAAGTTATGAACAGGCCGCAAATGGCTGGCCTAACAGGAATAATCGGCGCGGACTAACGCAATTCAGGGGTACTGTCAAAAAGCCTTGCGTGTTCAATCAACGCAAAACGGTCGGTCATTCCGGCGATGAAATCGGCGATTTGCCGCGCCCGTATCCGTTCGTCCCCGGCAAGATTTTGCCCCCACTCACCCGGCAGGTCGTCCGGCCAGCCAAGATAACGGCCGAACAGGTCATGCAGCACCTGTTCGGCGGCGGTCATGATTCCCATCACCCGCTCGTGGCGATACATGCGCGGATGGAGAAACCCCTTGATCGCCTTGTCGGTCTCCGCCATCGCGGGCGAGAATCCGACGCTTGCCCTGCCCGCGCCGCGAATATCAGCGGCGCTCGCGGGTGCAATCCCGGCGATGCGATTCAGGCTCTCGGCGATCACGTCCTCGATCATGCGCGTGATGATGCGGCGGACGACTTCGTGGCTGCGGCGAAAATCGTCGAGACCCGGCGTTGCCTGATCTACCTCCCGGATCAGGTCCGCGATGAAGGGCACCGCGGCGAGTTCATCAAGTACGAACAGGCCGGCGCGCAAGCCATCATCAATGTCATGGGCGTCGTAGGCGATATCGTCGGCAATGGCCGCGGCCTGCGCCTCAACGCCGGGATAATTCCAAAGCTCGAGATTATGCCTGCCGGAATATTCCAGAATCGACGCCGCCACGCCGCGCTTGACGAAGCGGCCCGCCGGATTTCCGGCACGGTCGGTCAACGGGCCATTGTGCTTGACCAGACCTTCGAGCGTTTCCCACGTCAGGTTGAGGCCATCGAAAGCCGCATAGCGGCGCTCCAGCCGTGTCACGACGGCCAGCGTCTGGGCGTTGTGATCGAAGCCGCCGAAGTCCGCGAGGCAACGGTCGAGGGCGCGCTCGCCCGCGTGGCCGAACGGTGTGTGACCCAGATCGTGGCCAAGCGCGGAGGCTTCCGCGAGATCCTCATCGACCGCCAGCGCCCGCGCCAGCGAACGCGCGATCTGCGTGACCTCAAGCGTGTGGGTCAGCCGTGTCCGGAAGTGATCGCCCTCGTGGTAGACGAAAACCTGCGTCTTGTGCGCCAGCCGCCGGAACGCCGTCGAATGGATGATGCGGTCGCAATCGCGGCGGAAGTCGCTACGGGTGACACTTCCGGGTTCTGCCACCAGCCGGCCCCGGCTCCGCGCGGGGTCATCCGCGAAGACTGCCTGCCGACCGCGATTCTGGACCATGATCGATGACCTGAATTGAACTATCGCGGCCCGAAATCGGCGACCGGGTGCCGTTGACCAAGCTCCAGGGCAGACATACCTATGCCGTAGAGGAATTGGCAACTGGCGCAGACTAACGTGGCCCGCAGCCTGAAAACCGGGCTAGAGTGGCACCATGACAGCAACGGTAAGTCTGAGCGAACGGGCGGCCAGGCGAATCGGCGTCATTCTCAAGAATGAACCGGCCGGCGCCATGCTGCGCGTGTCGGTCGAGGGCGGTGGCTGTTCCGGCTTTCAATACAAGTTCGATTTCGAGCAGACCAAGACCGACGAGGATCTGGTGCTGGCGCGCGAAGGCGCGGTCGTACTGATCGATGCGGTGTCGCAGCAATACATGGCGGGCGCCGAGATTGATTATGTCGATGACCTGATCGGCGCATCGTTCAAGATCAATAATCCCGTCGCGACGGCCTCTTGCGGCTGCGGGACGAGCTTCTCGATTTAATCTCTGTTTTTTATCGACACAAAAAGTCCGGCTCAATGAGCCGGGCTTTTGTTTGAACCAGCGGTGAAGCGAAGACCCTACTCCGCCGCAACCGCCGGACGTTCCGGTGCTTCCAGCACTTCTTCCAGGCGAGGCTCAAGGCGCCGCTTGAGAGTCCGGTCAACCCGGTCGAGATAAAGGTAGATCACCGGCGTGATGTATAGCGTCAGAAGCTGCGACACGCACAGACCGCCGACGACCGCGATGCCGAGCGGCTGGCGCAGTTCGGCGCCGGCGCCAGTGCCAAGCGCAATCGGCAGCGTGCCGAAGATCGCGGCAAACGTCGTCATCATGATCGGGCGGAAACGCAGCAGGCAGGCTTCGCGGATCGCCGGGTGTGCTGCAAGGCCAAGGTGCCGCCGTTCGATGGCGAAATCGATGATCATGATCGCGTTCTTCTTCACGATGCCGACCAGCATGACGATGCCGATCATCGCGATCACCGAGAGGTCCATCTGGAACGCCATCAGCACCAGCAGCGCGCCGACACCGGCGGAAGGGAGGCCGGAAATGATGGTGATCGGGTGGATGAAGCTCTCGTAAAGCACGCCAAGCACGACGTAGGCGGCGAAGATCGCCGCCAGCACCAGCACGCCCTGGCCCTTCTTGGAATCCTCGAACACCTGCGCGGCGCCCTGGAATCCCGACGAGATCGAGGCCGGCAAGTTTGAATCGCGTTCGATCAGCCGGATCGCGTCCGTTGCCTGCCCGATGGAGTAGCCCGGCGCGAGGTTGAACGAGATCGTCACCGCAGGCTGCTGGCCCTGATGATTGACCTGCAGCGGTCCAACCGTCGGCACGATCTTTGTCACCGCGGACAGCGGAATGACCGGGCCGGACAACACGCCGACGCCGTTGACGCCGGCACCCGGCGCGACGACCGCGGCAGGCGCACTGGTCTTGAGGAATATCTTGGAAAGCGCGGCCGGGTCGCCCTGGATCTCCGGCATGCCTTCAAGAATGATCTGGTAGTCGTTGGACGGCGTGTAGATCGTCGCGACCTGGCGGCTACCGAATGTGTTGAACAGTTCCTGACGGATCTGATCGACCGACACGCCATAGACTGCGGCCTTCTCACGATCGATCTCCACCGTAAGCTGGGGATTCTTGATGTAGAGGTCCGTCGTGACGTCGCGTAGCCCTTCGATCTTGGCGATCTTGTCGCGCAATTCCGGAGCCGCAGCGTAAAGCACCTGGGTATCGCTCGACTGCAGCGTGTACTGGAATTCGCTCTTCGAGGGGCGACCCGTGATGTTGATGTTCTGGACGGCCTGGAAGTACGTCACCATGCCGGTGACGCCATTCGCCGTGCGGCGCAGACGCTGGATGACCTGGATAACGCTCTCGCCGCGCTCCTTCTTCGACTTCAGCGCGATGAACAAGCGGCCGTAGTTGTTGGTCGGGTTCGGGCCGCCGGTACCGACCGTCGAATTCACATAATCGACCGCCGGGTCGTCCTTGACGATTTTTGCCACTTCCTGCTGGCGCTCGTACATGGCACGGAACGAAATATCCGCCGGACCCTCGACCGTCGCAGAAATGAACCCGGTATCCTCGATCGGGAAGAAGCCCTTCGGAATGACGACGTAAAGCGCCGCGCTGGCAGCCAGCGTGCCGAACGTCACGAAGATCACGATGGACTTGTGATCCAGCACCCAGTCGAGCGACCGCTCGTAACCGATCAGCATCTTGTCGAACATCACCTCGAACGCTCGCAATACGATGTTCTGCTTTTTCTGTTCGCCTTCATGATGCGAGCGCAGCACGCGGGCACACAGCATCGGCGTCAGGGTCAGCGAGATGAAGGCTGACATCACGATGGTAATGGCGATGGTGACGGCGAACTCACGGAACACGCGTCCGACCATGCCACCCATCAACAGGATCGGGATGAACACCGCGATCAGCGAGAACGTGATCGATATGATCGTAAAGCCGATTTCACGCGAGCCTTTCAGCGCCGCCTCATAGGGTTTCATGCCGCCTTCAATATGGCGGACGATATTCTCGAGCATGACGATGGCGTCATCGACCACGAAGCCGACCGACAGCGTCAGCGCCAGTAACGTCATGTTGTTGATCGAGAAGCCGAAGCAGTAGATCACGCCACAGGTCGCAACCAGCGACACCGGCACCGCCAGCGCGGGAATGACGGTCGCGGACACCGTGCGCAGGAACATGAAGATCGTCAGCACCACGAGCGCGATGGCGATGACCAGCGTTTCCTGGACATCGACGACCGAGTCACGGATCGAGATCGAGCGGTCGTTCAACACTTCCATCCTGACCGACGCCGGCACCTGGGTGCGGAACGCCGGCAGACGGGCGCGCACCTGATCGACCACCTGAACGGTGTTGGCGTCGGGCTGGCGCTGGATCGCCAGCACGATGGCGCGCTCGCCGTTGTAGAGGCTGGCGACCTTGTCGTTCTCAACGCCGTCAATGACGCGCGCGATTTCTTCGAGCCGCACCGGCGTGCCGTTGCGATAGGCCACGATGATCTTGCGGTAATCCTCCGCCTGCTGCATCGCCGCCGACGCGGTCAGCGTCACATTCTGCTTCGGGCCGACCAGCGTGCCGACGGGCGTATTGGAGTTGGCCTTCGAGATGACATTGCGGATGTCGTCGAGCGAGATATTGCGCTGCGCAGCGGCAACCGGATCGACCTGCACGCGGATGGCAAATTTCTGGCTGCCGAACACCAGCACCTGCGCAACGCCGGGCAACTGCGAAATCTGCTGGCCAAGCACAAGCTGCGCGTAATCATCGACCTTCGACAGCGGCAGCGTATTGGAAATCAGGCTGATGAACAGGATCGGGAAATCACCGGGATTGACCTTGCGGAAGGCCGGCGGCGTCGTCATTTCGATTGGCAGGCGGCGTTGCGCGATGGTCAGCGCGGTCTGGACGTCGAGCGCAGCGCCATCGATGCTGCGGTTGAGATCGAACTGGATGATGATCGAGGTGGTGCCGAGCGCCGACGTCGAGGTCATCGACGAAATGCCGGCAATGGTGGAAAGCTGGCGCTCAATCGGGCCAGCGACCGACGCGGCCATGGTTTCCGGGCTGGCGCCCGGCAGCGTCGCGGTGATCTGAATGGTCGGGAAGTCAACCGCCGGCAGCGCCGCCACCGACAACAGCCGGTAGCCGAAAACTCCGAAGACAATCAGCGCCACGGTCACGAGGGTCGTCATGACCGGGCGGCGAATACAGGCCTCGGAAAATCCCATTGGCTCAGGCTCCTGGCTTAGGCTCGGCGCGGGCTGGGCGTATGTTCACCCGAGCGCCATCGGTCAGCTGCAAAAATCCGTCGGTAGCAATCGTCTCGCCGGCCTCGACGCCGGATTCCAGCGCGGCGTCGGTGCCGATGACGCGGGCAACCTTGACCGGACGCACCGCAGCCTTGCCGTCCTTGATGACGAACACGAAGCTGCCGGCCTGGCTGACCTGAACAGCCGCGGAAGGAACCGTGACAGCCTCCTCCTCGCGCAGCGTCAGCTGCGTGGTGACGAGCGTGCCCGGCCACAGAAATTCGTCGGTGTTCGGCATGGTTGCCCGCACCAGCACCATGCCGGTACCCGGATCGACCGTATTCTCGATCATGGTGACAGCGCCCTGCGCTGGGCGGGCCTCACCCGGCACGCGCGCTTCAATCGTCGCGGTCTCGGCGGCGAGCGCCTTGCGAATATTCGGCAACGTTCCTTGCGGCACCGAAAAGGTAACGTAGATCGGCGCGGTCTGGATGATGGTGGCAATCGGCGCCAGATCCGCAGAACGGACGAAATTGCCGACCTTCAGCGCTGCGGCACTGATGCGGCCCGTGATCGGCGCGCGCAGGCTGGTATAGCTCAGCTGCACCTTGAGATTCGCGAGCGTGCCCTCATCTGCCAGCTTGGCAGCGGAGAAAACAGCAGCCTGCGTCTTGGCATTGTCGAGGTTCGTCACCGGCGTGGCGTTCTTTTCCACCAGCTCGGTATAGCGGCGGACATCGCGCTGCGCGCCTTCGAGCTGTGCCTGATCGCGCGCGACCAGACCTTCGGCGGCCTGAATCTGGGCTTCAATGGCGCGCTTGTCGAGCGTGATCAGCACGTCGCCTTCGCGCACCTTGGCGCCGTCGGCAAATTCGATCGTGGCGATTTCGCTATCGACACGCGGCTTGATGGCAACGCTCGCCATCGGCGTCACGGTACCCAGTGCCTCGACCTTCACAGGTGTTTTCTTTTTCTCGGCGGTCGCAACCAAGATGGATACGCCACGCGGGCCCTGCCCGGCACCCGGAGCCTGCGCAACCGCGCCGTCCGTGCGAGTGAACCAGTGCACTGCCAAAATTATCGCGACGAGCGCAATCGCGCCGGTGCTTACGATTCCCAGTTTTCGTTTGGTCATTGAAGGCCGTCCGGCCGTCCCGCAAGGGGCCGACCTGGCAATCCCTTTCTCGTCTGGTTTCCACGCCCGCAAATGTACTTATGCCGATCTTAGTGCCGACTTCGGACCCAACCGGATCACGCGCTTTTATACCATAGTTGCCAATGGTATGCACGCCATGAGTTAGTGCCGGAACAAGTTATCCGTGTGTCTGAACAAGCCGGGTTTGGACAAGTCTTGCATCGTGTGCACTGTGCACCGCAGCACACGACTCTGGAGCTGGCAGGGTGTCCCTCAGCCCGAATCCAAGTCAAATTAATCTTAGGTCATTAACCGGGCTCCCGCATGCGTATCGCCACCTGGAACGTCAATTCGGTCAACCAGCGCGTCGATAGCCTGGTGGCCTGGCTCACGGCGCGCGCGCCGGACGTGGTCTGCCTGCAGGAAATCAAATGCCAGGAGGCCGGTTTTCCACGGGAGCCGCTGGAAGCACTTGGCTACAACATTGCTATCCTGGGCCAGAAAACCTTCAACGGCGTGGCAATCTTGTCCAAGTTTCCGCTCGAGGACATTGCGACCGGCCTGCCCGGCGACGACGAGGACGTTCAATCCCGCTTCATCAGCGCGACCGTATCGGCCGGGTCAGGCACCGTGAAAGTCGTCTGTCTCTATCTGCCCAACGGCAACCCAACCAATACGGAGAAATATCCGTACAAACTCAAGTGGATGGACCGGCTTATTCGCTACACACATGAACATCTCAAAGCGGAAGAGCCGCTTGTGCTGGCCGGCGACTACAACATCATCCCGACCGCCGCAGACGTTCACAATCCCGAACTCTGGCTGACCGACGCACTGTTCCTGCCGCGGACTCGCGCCAAGTTCCGCGAACTCGCCAATCTGGGCATGACCGACGCGCTACGCGCGATCAGCGATGACGACGGCCTTTACACGTTCTGGGATTATCAGGCCGGGGCCTGGCAAAAGAACAACGGGATCCGCATCGACCACCTGATGCTGTCGCCACAGGCCGCCGACAGGCTCAGCGCCGCGGGAATCGACAAGCATGTGCGAGGCTGGGAAAAGCCGTCAGACCACGTTCCCGTCTGGATCGATCTGGATTTCTAAACAGCAAAGCCCGCGGCGCAAATCAACGTGGCGGAGGTGCCCCGTTCAGGCGGCGCTCAAGGTACATCAGCGCAAGCTGGCGCTCATCGTCGGTGGCCTGCTTGAAAGCCGAGTCGTGCAGCTCGTGTATCCAGGCTTCCTGCTGCGGTGCTGAGTCGCTGGCGAGCGTCAGCAGCATCAACCCCCGCGCCGCCTGCCGCGGCACCGCATCGCCCTTGAACAGCATGCTGCCGAGCAGCGCCTGCGCCTGGTGCTGGCCCTTGTTGGCGGCAAGGCCAAGCCAGCGCGCGGCGAGCTTGGAGTCTTTCGCAACGCCCTGCCCCTGCACGTACATGCGGCCGATATAGAACTGGGCATCGGCATCGCCGAAATAGGACGCCGCATACTGGAACATTTCGCGCGCGCGGTCCGGGTCGGCCTTGATCGCCGTTTTCGGAATGCCTTCAAGATAGTATTGGCCGAGCGCAACAAAGGCGTTGGCAACGAAGCGCGCCTGCGGTGTGCCCGGCGCATCGTCGGCATGGGAATCCGCGATGTCGCGGAAATATTCAAATGCGCGCAGATCGTCACGGGTGACGCCGTCACCTTCGGCATAGATACGTCCGAGCTTCCATTTCGCGACGGCATGGCCGTTGCTCGCGGCATATTCAAGCGCGGTGATACCGCCCTTGATATCGCCGGCGCGCAACGACTGCGTGCCGGTGCGGAAGGCCTCAAGCGCGGTCGGCTTGCGGGCCGGATCGAACGGGCGCGGACGCGTGACGCCAAGTACGGAATTTGGCACCACGATACCCGAACCGGGAGCCGCAAGCGCCGGAGCCGGAACATTCAGCGGCGCGCCGGTGACGCTGCCACGCGCGACCATATCGACGCTGACAGCCGGCGCGACGCCTTCCGACGTCGTGCCGTCAAAACCGTACGCAGGGCCGAAGAGCCCCAGCGTCAGGACACAAACCGATACAAAGCCGTCAGATGTCCGCATAACACTCTTTTTCCGCCGCTCCGCCAGGATGGGTCACGGCCCCCTTGCGCGCGTCACCGACCTGTTGAGCGTATTTCCAGATGTACCCGGAAGTGTAATCCGTAGCCCTCGGCTTCCACCCGGCCTTGCGCTTGGCAAACTCTTCCGGCGACACGTTGGCATCCATCGTGCCCTTGTCGGCATCGATGGTGATGATGTCGCCGTCCTTGAGAAGTGCGATCTCGCCGCCGACTGCCGCTTCCGGTCCAACGTGACCGATGCAGAAGCCGCGCGTTGCACCTGAGAACCGTCCGTCCGTGATGAGCGCAACCTTTTCGCCCATGCCCTGACCGTAGAGCGCCGCCGTGGTCGCGAGCATTTCACGCATGCCGGGGCCGCCCTTGGGACCCTCGTAGCGAATGACGAACACGTCGCCCTCGTTATACTTCTTGTTCTTGACTGCATCGAAGCAGGCTTCTTCGCCATCGAAGCAGCGCGCCGGGCCTGTGAACTGAACCTTTTTCATGCCGGCCACCTTCACGATGGCGCCTTCGGTCGCGATATTGCCCTTGAGGCCGACAACGCCGCCGGTCGCGAGCAACGGCTTGTTGGCCGGCCGCACAACGTCCTGCTTGTCGTTCCACTTCACGGATTTCATGTTTTCGGCAATCGTGCGCCCGGTGACGGTCATGCAATCGCCGTGCATGTAGCCGTGATCGAGCAGCGTCTTCATCAGCAACGGTATGCCGCCAACCTCGAACATATCCTTGGCGACATAACGGCCACCCGGCTTCAAATCCGCGATATACGGTGTTCTTTTGAAGACCTCGGCGACATCAAAAAGATCGAATTCGATACCGCACTCGTGCGCGATGGCCGGCAGATGCAGCGCGGCATTGGTGGAGCCGCCAGATGCCGACACAACGGCGGCTGCATTTTCCAGCGCCTTGCGGGTGACGATGTCGCGCGGGCGGATGCCGAGCTTGATGAGTTCCATCACCTGCTCGCCCGCGGTCATGCAGAAAGCGTCGCGGATTTCATAAGGAGCCGGCGCGCCGGCCGAATACGGCAGCGCGAGGCCGATGGCTTCCGACACCGTCGCCATGGTGTTGGCGGTGAACTGGGCGCCGCAGGCACCCGCTGAGGGACAAGCAACCTGTTCCATCTCGTCGAGATCGCCGCTGGACAGATCGCCGACCGAATGACGGCCGACCGCTTCGAACATGTCTTGAACAGTGATGACCTGCCCCCGGAAATTACCGGGCAGGATCGATCCGCCATAGATGAAGATCGATGGCACGTTCAGCCGCACCATCGCCATCATCATGCCGGGAAGCGACTTGTCGCAGCCGGCGAGGCCGACGAGTGCGTCGTAGGAGTGGCCACGCATGGTGAGTTCGACTGAGTCGGCGATCACTTCGCGCGAGGGCAGCGAAGCCTTCATGCCGCCATGGCCCATGGCAATCCCGTCGGTCACGGTGATGGTGC
The DNA here is from genome assembly GCA_947472885.1 of Hyphomicrobiaceae bacterium. Taxonomy (GTDB): domain Bacteria; phylum Pseudomonadota; class Alphaproteobacteria; order Rhizobiales; family Xanthobacteraceae; genus CANJBX01. The sequence continues at coordinate 13,478 of CANJBX010000031.1, read as the reverse complement.
AGAATTCGCGCGGGGTGCCGCCGGCGGCCGCAACGCCCTTCTTCACGGCCTGGGCCTGGCGCATCAGCGAAATGTTACAGGGGGCGGCTTCGTTCCAGCAGGAGGCGACGCCGACGAACGGCTGGTGGATCTGGCTCTTGGTCAGACCCATGGCGTAGTAATACGAACGATGCGGAGCGCGCTCCGGGCCTTCCGTAACATGGCGGCTTGGCAGTTTATTCTTGAGTGGTGTTTTTGCGTCCATAACCTGTACGGCCCCTAGCCCCTTTACTGGATGTCCGGCGACGTTCACCGGACACCAACTGGAGCCGCTATCGAAATCACGGAGGGCTGTGGCGGAAAAGCGGCGCAGTGCTGGCGGATCGGTGAACCGGCGAAATGTTGCGGAACTGTTGCCGCAATGACACAGATACGAAAGCCTAATTTAACTATGACACCTGTATCGCTACGCAGCATTGGCCGGACGACTTGACGCGATGCCCCGCCTGAACCCTCACCCCATTGGCCCCGCCTTTTTTTGCCCGCAGCGTTCACAAGGTGGCACCCGAACTGATCGGCGCGACCTTGCTGATTGGCGGGGTTGGCGGCGTCATTGTCGAGGTCGAGGCCTATCACCACACCGACCCGGCCTCGCACAGTTACAACGGACCGACCGAGCGCAACGCCGTGATGTTCGGCCAACCCGGCTTCGCCTATGTCTATCGTTCTTACGGTATCCACTGGTGCCTGAATTTCGTCTGTGAAAAGGAAGGCAGCGCCAGCGCCGTGCTGATCCGGGCACTGGAACCGACCGAGGGCGTTGCGAAAATGCGCCGCCGGCGGGGCATCCCGGACGACCGCGCGCTGTGTTCCGGCCCGGGCAAACTGGCGCAGGCGCTCGGCGTCAGCCATGCCCATAACGGCCTGCCGCTCGCCATGCCGCCATTTGCGCTATTCGCGCGTGCGGGAAAACCGGAAATTGTTACAGGTCCGCGCATCGGCATCACCAAGGCGGTCAGCGAGCCGTGGCGATATGGCCTCAAGGGTTCGAAATTCGTCAGCAAGCCGTTCAAGGCGGAACGCTAGGCTTTCAGGCGGAAACCGGGATCGAAACCCAGTTCGCCCCGCGCCTTCCCTATGTCGAGTTCGCCGTCGTCCTCGGCCACGTTGTAGATGCCGGGCGCGCCGCGAGTCACGGCCATCAACGCCGCCTGCGCCGCCGCATCGACATGGATGTAGCCGGTGCCGTCCGGCTTGTTGTCGCCGGTCTTCTCGTTCCAGGTGCCGGGGCCGTAGAGCTTGCCGTAACGCAGCACGATGCCATCGATGCCGGGCGTTCCCGTCACCGCACCTTCGAGGGCGTGGACGCCGCGCGCCGATACATCGCCCGGCGGCTTGATCGGATCGCCCTCGTGATGGGGCAGCGTCTTGCTCGCATAGAGAAAGCCAATGCTCTGGGCAATGAAGCGCCTGCTACCTGCGGATTTCGCGGCCACGATCAGGTTGTAGGTGCCCTCGATGCGAATGCGCGCATTGGCTTCGAGCGATTTCGAGATTGCCGCCGGATCGCTGGAATCCGGCAAATCCGTGAGCTGGTGAATGACGACGTCAGGCTTTGCTGCGACGACAGCAGCCTTCAAAGCATCGGCATCAAACACATCGACGACCGCTGGTGTCGCTCCCAGCTTCGCGAGATCGGCGGCCTTCGCCACTGAGCGCGTCGTGCCGGTAACGTCATGACCGGCGGCGACCAGCAGCCGCATCAAGGGCTTGCCGATCACACCCAAAGCACCCGCAACAAAGATACGCGTCACCCGGCTATTCCAGTTCCATTTCGATCAAACGACCGAAGCCGCCTGCACACCGGCGGTGTCGTAATATTCAAAATACTCGATCACCTTGCCGTCGCGGAAACGCCAGTAGTCCATCTTCGGCGTATTGCAGACTTTATTTGTGTGCTTGTTCTGCCATGCGCAACTACCGCGCGCGATTACAACATCGCCCTGCACGATGTACTCCGTCATGGTGAAATGGATCATCGACCAGTGCTTCAGCAACCCGTCGAAATAGTCGCGCAACACGGCCTTGCTATCGTAGGCCTTCAGATAGGCCACGTGGGCAGCGCCGGCGGCGAGCGAATTGAATTTCAGGTCGTCGGCAAGAAGCGACATCCAGTGGTCGACGCTTTTTCCTTTGGTGTCGTTCCAGAGGTTGTAAGCGTCGCGCAGCAGCGTGGCGTTCGGATTTAATTCAGCCTTGGCCCCGGCACCCGTGGTTCCAGTCATGACGTTCCCCCAATAACGCGCAATCGGAAAAGCAATTCATTCTGGCATTCCAGATTTTACAAATGTTGTTCTTGTTGTTGGGCTTAAACAGCGCCTTTGAGATGTTCGAGCGCCTCCATAATTTTTGCCCGGCGCGCCTGAGCTTCCTCGCGTTTTTCGCGTTCGCCGTCAACAACCTCCTCGGGCGCGCGGCGCATGAAATCGGCGTTGGAAAGCTTGGCATCGACGCGCGCAATATCGGCGTCGGCCTTGGCCATTTCCTTTTCCAGGCGCATGCGTTCGGCGACGAGATCGATCACACCCTTGAGCGGCAAGGCCGCGATTTCGCCGCGCACCAGGAGCTGAACCGCACCTTCCGGCGCGCGGTCGGCAAACGAGATTTCGCCAAGTCGCGCCAGACGTTGCACGAATTCCTTCCAGCGGCTGGCGCGCGCCTTGGTTTCTTCCGACACACCGGCGAGGACGAGCGGCAACAAGGTTGCCGGCACGACGTTCATCTCGGAGCGGATCGAACGCACGGCCGTCACCAGATCGATCACCCAGCCGATTTCAGCCTCGGCCTTGTCATCGTTCAAATTCGTGTGGACGGGCCATTCGGTAAGCGCGAGTAAGTGCGCGCGCGGCGTACCACCCGCTGTCACCGCCCACAGCTCTTCCGTAATGAACGGCATGAACGGATGCAGCAGCTTGAGGATTTCGTCGCGCGCCCAGGCGACCATCGCCTGCGTCTCGGTTTTCGCCGGGCTGTCAGGCCCCATCATCACCGGCTTCGTCAACTCGATGTACCAGTCGCAGAAGATGTCGCGCACGAAGGCGCGCGCCGTCAGTGCGGCGTCGTTGAAGCGATAAGCCTCAAGCGCCGCAGTGATCTCGCGCGTCGTGCGCGCGGTCTCATGCGCGATCCAGCGGTTGAGAACCTCCTTGGCCGTAGCCGGATCGAAACCCGCAGCCGAAGTCGCGCCATTCATTTCGGCAAAGCGCGCGGTGTTCCAGAGTTTGGTCGCGAAATTGCGTTCGCCTTCGACACGCTGCGGCGACAGCTTGATGTCGCGACCCTGCGCCGCCATCGAGGCCAGCGTGAAACGCAACGCATCCGCGCCGAGGTCGTCGATGATGCCGAGCGGGTCGATGACATTGCCCTTCGACTTCGACATCTTGGCGCCCTTCTCGTCGCGGACGAGCGCGTGGATGTAGACCGTGTGGAACGGCACTTCCTTCATGAAGTGCAGCCCCATCATCATCATGCGGGCGACCCAGAAGAAGATGATGTCAAAGCCGGTGACAAGGACGTTGGTCGGATAATAACGGGCGACCTCCGGCGTCTTGTCCGGCCAGCCCAGCGTCGAGAACGCCCACAGGCCAGAGGAGAACCAGGTGTCGAGCACGTCTTCGTCGCGCAGTAGGAACGGCTCGCGCTTGGCGGGATCCACCGCCATCGCCTCGGCCTCTTCCGCCGTGATGAAGTCGGTCTCGACGTAATAGGCCAGCGCCTTGGAAACAGCCTCTTCTTCACTCTCTTCGACAAACACCTTGCCGTCCGGGCCGTACCACGCCGGAATCTGGTGTCCCCACCAGAGCTGGCGCGACACGCACCACGGCTGGATATTTTCCATCCATTCGAAGTAGGTCTTTTCCCAGTTCTTCGGCACGAACACTGTGCGGCCATCGCGCACCGCGGCGATGGCTTCCTTCGCCATCGTCTTGGCATCGACGTACCACTGGTCGGTCAGGTAAGGCTCGATCACGACGTTCGAGCGATCACCATGCGGGACCATGTGCGTGTTGGGTTCGATCTTCTCGAGGAAGCCACCCTCTTCCATACGCACAACGATCTGCTTGCGCGCGGCAAAACGATCCATGCCATGCATCGTAAGCGTCGCATCGAGTGCGGGCGATCCGGCAACCCCGGCAAGGAAGGCCTCGTTGTCCTTGAGATCGAGCTTGGCCTCGGTCGAGAGAATGCCGATCTGCGCGAGGCCATTACGTTTGCCGACTTCGAAATCATTGAAGTCATGCGCCGGCGTGATCTTCACCGCGCCTGAACCCTTCTCGGGATCGGAGTAAGTGTCACCAACAATCGGAATACGTCTTCCGACCAGTGGCAGGATGACATGCGAACCAATCAGCCTGGTGTAACGCTCATCGTCCGGGTGAACGGCAACGCCGCTATCGCCCAGCATCGTCTCGGGCCGCGTCGTCGCGACGACGATGTAGGTCGATGGATCTTCGGGGTTGAAGGTAACGCCATCAAGCGGATAGCGCAGATACCAGAGGTGGCTCTTCACCTCGACCTGCTGCACTTCAAGATCCGAAATCGCGGTCAGCAGCTTGGGGTCCCAGTTGACCAGCCGCTTGTCCTTGTAGATGAGACCCGACTTATAAAGTTCAACAAAAACTTTAAGAACGGCCTTGGACAGACCTTCGTCCATCGTGAAGCGTTCGCGCGACCAGTCGCACGATGCGCCGAGCCGCTTGAGCTGGTTGACGATGGTGCCGCCGGACTCGGCCTTCCATTCCCACACGCGCTCCAGAAACTTCTCGCGTCCCATCTCGCGGCGCGACGGAAGCTGGCGCTCCATCAGTTGCCGCTCGACGACCATCTGCGTCGCTATTCCGGCGTGGTCGGTGCCCGGCTGCCACAGCACATCCCGTCCGCGCATCCGCTCAAACCGGCATAAGACGTCCTGCAGCGTATTGTTGAGCGCGTGGCCCATGTGCAGCGAGCCGGTGACGTTCGGCGGCGGGATCACGATGCTGTAGGGCGAAGCCTTGGCGCGATCCGGGCGGCCGGCGCGGAACGCCTGCGCGCTTTCCCACGCGGCGGAAATACGGGCCTCGATTTCGGCTGGCAGGTAGGTCTTTTCAATCATGGTACAGGCGTCAGCTTTGCGGCTAATAAGGGCGGAAGCGTGGGACGGGGACGGAGCACAGGACGGGTTCCCGTGGGGGTTTGGCCCGCGCCCGGTGCGCTGTCAACGCCCGGCTGCCCGGCGGTTCCACCGTCGTGCAGCATAAGCGCGTAACGCAATTTCGACAGGTGCCCGACCGTGCCAGCCCCCTCGCCCTCGCTTGCCCCGGTCCCTTCGCAGACCCGGCCCATCGTGTTCCTGGCGATTGCCGGTTTTGCCAGTCAGGCCATGGTGCGTTCGGCGGACTCCTTGCTGCCGCAGATCGCCTCGGACATGGGCGTGATGGTCGGCGTCGCCTCGATCATCGTCTCAGTCTATTCGCTGGTGCACGGCTCGGTGCAGCTCATCATGGGGCCTATCGGCGACAATTTCGGCAAGTACCGCATCGTCGCAATCACCTGTGCCGGCGCATCGATTGCCGTGGCGTTGTGCGGCTTCATGCAATCGCTCGACACGTTGCTGCTGGCGCGCATCGCCGCCGCCGCCTTCGCGGGCTGGATCATCCCCATGGGCATGGCCTATGTCGGCGATGTGGTGCCCTACGAGCAGCGGCAGCAGGTGCTGGCGCGCTATCTCACGGGACAGATTTCCGGCCAGCTGTTCGGCCAGGCCGCCGGCGGCGTCCTCGGCGACTTCTTCGGCTGGCGAGGCGTGTTCTTTGTGCTGGCGGGCTTTCTGGCTATCGCCGCCATCGGGCTCCTCTACGAACTGCTCACCAATCCGGTAACGCACCAGCGTGGCCACAACGCGCCGTCGAGCGGCGGCTTCATCGCTGACAACAAGGCGGTCCTCGCAAACCCGTGGGCGCGTTTCATCCTGCTCGCGGGCTTCATCGAATACAGCATGATGTTTGGCGCGTTCGCCTATGTCGGCGCCGACCTGCGAACGCGGTTCGACCTGAGCTACACCGTCATCGGCCTGATCATCGGCATGTTCGCCGTCGGCGGGCTGATCTATGCGGGTTTCGTCAAGCAGTTCGTTGCGCGGTTTGGCCAGATCGGCCTCGCCGGTTGCGGCGGCGCGCTGATCGGCGTCGGCTATCTGGTGCTGACCTTTGCGCAGGTGTGGTGGCAGGCCCCCATCGCCACCGTCATTCTCGGCCTCGGCTTCTACATGATCCACAACACGTTGCAGACCAACGCCACGCAGATGTCGCCGGAAACGCGCGGCACAGCCGTCGGACTTTATTCTGCGGCACTTTATCTTGGACAGACCGTGGGTGTTGCTGCCGCAGCACCCGTCATCGATCACGCGGGCGCGCAGCCTGCATTCATCGCGACGGCGATTACGCTGCCGGCGCTCGGCATCTGGCTGGCAGTGAGATTGAAGCGGCGGCGCGCCAACTTACATTAATATCAGCCGTGGCCGCGTGAGACGCGCTCGATTTCGATACGCACCATCCGCTCGACCATGTTCGGCAGGTTATCGTCGAGCCATGCCTTGAGCATGGGCCGCAGCATCTCGCGCACAAGGCCATCGAGTGTCTGCGAGTTCTGCGCCAGCATATTGTGCGCGAGCGTATTGAAGGCGGAGTCAACGGCGGCGGTGGTCGATGGCGAAAGGATCGAACGCTCATCGTGGGCGCCATGGTCAAAATGATGGTGCGCCATCTCGATGGTCGATGACGGCTCGACCGGCGGCAAAGGCTCCGGCTCTTCCATCATCATCGGCTGAGGCTCGGGAGGTGCCGGCTCCTCGAACACAAGGTCCTGGGTCGGATTGATGGTCTGAAAACCGCTCGCGGACGGCTCGGGCAAGACCATGGCCGGCGTCAGGTCGAGGACGTCTTCCACAGGATCCGCAGCCGGTGGTTCGGGCGCGAATGAGGGCGCTGGAATTGTATTTTCGAGCGGCGGCGCAGGCGCAGCAGGCCGCGCAGGCTCGGCAGCCTTCGCCTTGCCGGCGTCGTCATCGGCAATAATACGCCGGATGGAGGCTAGGATTTCCTCCATGGACGGCTCTTGAGCTTTTGCCGCCTGAGACATTCTTTGCTCACCATCCCCAACATCAAGTACGCGCCGAGGGTCGTGACGAAACGCGAATTCTTCGCCGAATCAATCGTGATACGCGCCTTGGCCCCCTTATATACGCGAGTATGGCATGTCGCGGGCCAACGCAAGCGAGCGCGGCATAGCCGTCCACATGCTTGATTGACGCAAGGCGCTTTCGCCGGCGTGCGCGTCAAAAATGAAACGGTGGGATTAAACGGACAGGAAGCCAGAACACGCCGCGCGGGCGTGGACCGGACGGCCGATCAACGGCCGTCGGGGGTACGGACGCCAACCCAGGTATCGCGTACCTGCTGGTAGTGGATTGCCGGATCGTAATTGCCGACCTTGAGGCCCATCGCCGCCACCGAAAGGCGGCCGGTGGCGGACAGCAGCGCGTAGGAAGCAACCAAACGGTCGCGCTGCGCCGTTACCAGCGCCACGCGGGCGTTGACGAGTTCCTGCTGCGCGTTGAGCACATCGAGCGTCGTACGCTGGCCGACGCGGGCTTCCTCACGCACGCCATTCAGTGCGGTTTCGGCCGCGGCCACTTGGGCCTGCGTCGCGATGATCTGCGCCTTGGCGGCTTCAAGCTGGCCCCACGACTGCACCACCGATTGCTGTGCGGCGTCACGCTGGGTGTCGAGGTCCATGCGGCGCTGGCTGAGCGTTTCCTTGGACTGGCGGATGGTCGCGTATTCCGCGCCGCCCTGGAACAGCGGGATCGACACGGTGCCGAGCGCCGTGAAGGACAGCGTGTAAGGAATTGCCGGCGTCTGCTCGACCTGCTTCTGGACGGTCGCCGCGACGGATACCGTCGGGTAAAGCGCGCCTTCGTTGATCTTCACACCGAGCGTTGCGACATCGACGCCAAGCGCGGCGGCCGTGACGTTTGGATTTTCGACACGGCCTTGCTGCACGGCGGCACCGAGCGAACGCGGCGAAAGCCGATCCACCGGCGTGCCGGGTGTCAGCTTGCCAGCTTCGATACCAATCTGCTGGCGGTAGGTCGCTCGCGACGTCACTACGTTCGATTCCGCATTGAGCATCGCGGAACGTCCGGCGGCGACACGCGCTTCGGATTGTGCAACGTCGGTCTTGGTGACTTCGCCGACGTTGAAGCGATCACGGGTCTGGCGCAGCTGTTCCTGCAGCACCTCGACGTTGCGGCGCTGCAGATCGAGGATCGCGGTGTCGCGCAGCAAGTTCATGTAGGAGGTTGCGCCGTTGAGCAGGATGGTCTGCTCGGTCAGCCGCAGCGTTTCACGCGCAGCGCTCACCTGGCTTTCGGCCTGACGGGTGCGGTTGGCCGTCTGGTTGCCGTTGTAGAGGGTCTGGGTTGCAGTCAGACCGACCGAAGCCGGCGCGGTGTTGGTAAACGGCGACACCGTGCGGGTACCCGTCGGTCCACGAACGCCTTGATCTTGTCCCGTGGCGCCGCCGGTCAGCGTGCCGGTGATGCGCGGGCGATAACCCGACAATGCAATCGGCACATTCTCGTCGGTCGCGCGCAACGCGGCGCGCTGCGCGTTCAGGCTGGGATTATTCTGGTAGGCTTGGGTCAGGGCGCTTTCGATCGTCTCGGCGAACGCCAGGTTCGACATGCTGATTGCCGCGACGACGGTTAAGCCGCGCGCCGCCGACCGCATCGCCCGCTTGCCTGAAATCGACATTCCACCAACCCCGAAACACAACTCGAATTACGCTATCCGAGGCAGATTCCCCTGCCCGTGGAACGCGCAATTCCCCCCGACTCCAACTAACATAGCTGCCCGGAGGTCAGCTTGTAACCCTCCCAAATGGGGTGTCGTTAGAAAACTGGAGGCTTGGGACTTCCCTGCAACACCAGGCCCGCATAACCCGGATTCCGGGCAAAACCGGGTCAGAAAACAAACTCAGCCGGCCTGGAAAAGCCCGGCAACATCGCGCCCGAAGCATCGAAAATCGGGCGGGCGCTGATCTCACCGCCAGATTGACGATAGAGCGTCGCTTTTGACGCCGGTCCGTCGCCCACGACGGCAACCAGACGGCCGCCTTCCTTGAGCTGGCGCAACAATTGGGGCGGTACGGCCTCGATGGCGCCCTCGACCACGATCACGTCATACGGCCCCCGCACGGCGCAGCCCTCGGCGAGCGGCCCACTGACGACGGCAGCTTCCCCCAGCGTCCTGCGCGCCTCATCCGCCAATGCAGCATCGGATTCAACGGCCACCACGCTGCCGGCGAGCTTTGCCAGCACCGCCGCCGAATAGCCGGTGGCGCAGCCGACATCGAGAACATGGTCAGAATCAGTAATGGCCGCAGCCTGCACCAGCTTGGCAAACACCATCGGCTTAAGCATCCGCCGCGTGCGCGCGCTGCCTACCGGGACGTCGGTGTCGAGATAGGCAATGCCCGTCAGCGCGGCCGGCACGAACCGCTCGCGCGGCACGTCCAGGATCGCCGCCAGCAGCGTCTGATCGGTGATGTCGTAGGTCCGCAGCTGGCCATCGACCATCATGCGGCGCGCGGTTGCAAAATCCGTTGTGGAGGTCGGCATGGCGGCATTATCCTGATAACGACACGTCTTTTGCTTTTGCGGCAGGACTCACCAAAACGCAAGTTTCCCCGCTGGAAGAAGCGTCTCCTGTGCGAATCCCGCCGTGTTGCCGCTGGCGAACCGTTCCTGTATAGCCACCCGGCCCGGTTGGGCGTCCTGTCTGAGTGTTTTGGCCACGTGGCGGAGTGGTTACGCAACGGTCTGCAAAACCGTGTACACCGGTTCAATTCCGGTCGTGGCCTCCACTCACCTGATACTTTCGAAAAGCCATCAAAAATGCGCCCGGACGAAAAGTTCAGGCACTCGTTGCGAGGGATGAAACATGCGCGCTTACCAGCTTCAGCAGCCCGGAATCGACACACTTTCCAAGGTTGATTTGCCGACGCCAAAGCCGGCCTACCGTCAGGTGCTGGTCAAGGTGGCCGCCTGCTCGCTGAATTTCCGCGATCTCGCCATTGTGCTTGGCAAATACCGTATGCCGGTGAAATCTAACGTTATTCCGCTGTCCGATGGCGCTGGCGAAGTGGTCGAAGTCGGCCCCGGCGTGACCCGCGTGAAGGCCGGCGACCGGGTTGCTGGTGGCTTTTTCCAGCGCTGGCCGGGCGGTCTGCCGAGCCCGGAAGCGCAGAATAGCGCGCTGGGAGGCACCGCCGATGGCATGCTTGCGGAATATGTCGTGCTGGAAGAGGAAGGCGTCGTCAAACTCCCCTCGCATCTGTCCTACGAGGAAGGCGCGACACTGCCGTGCGCCGGCGTCACCGCATGGAACGCGCTGGTCGAACACGGCAAGCTGATTTCCGGCGATACGATACTGGTGCAGGGCACCGGCGGCGTCTCGATGTTCGCACTGCAGTTCGCGCGGCTGATGGGCGCGACCGTGATCGCAACATCATCGAGCGACGACAAGCTCGCACGCGCCACCAAACTCGGCGCCGCGCACGGCATCAATTACAAGACGACGCCCGATTGGGACAAAGCCGCCACCGAACTCACCGGCGGGCGCGGCGTCGATCAGGTCGTGGAGGTCGGCGGCGCCGGCACCATGACGAAATCGCTCGGCGCCATCCGCATGGGCGGCAAGGTCTCGATGATCGGCGTGCTTTCCGGCGCTGCCGACCTCAATCCGATGCTCATCATGGGCAAGCGCGCCAATGTGCAGGGTATTTCGGTCGGATCGACTCAGATGTTCGAGGCGATGAACCGCGCCATTACCGCTGGCGGCCTGAAACCCGTGATCGACAAGGTTTTCGGCTTCGACGACACGCCCGCCGCATTCAAACACCTGCAATCGGCGCAGCATTTCGGGAAAATCGTCATCAAAATGGCCTGATGGCGGGCTATCGGGCGATTGCGCTTTGCAAAGCGCGACGGGCTTGTTATACGCCGCGCACCGTTCCTCGGTAGCTCAGCGGTAGAGCATTCGACTGTTAATCGAATGGTCGTAGGTTCGAATCCTACCCGGGGAGCCAAATCCCAGATTTCGCCAATTTAGAATCTGCGTCCTCCGCCACGCGCATCGCGATAGCGGTGCTTTCTGCCAACAAATCAAATGGTTGACGGAATTTGGCGACCACCTCGCCGTCCTCCCATGTGCAGTTCGAAAGTAAGAAATTGAGCAGGCGACGTTTTTGGCGTGGCTCTTGTCGCTCGAACAACTGTTGAGCATTGCGCGCGAGTTCCAGAAGCTGCACGCCGGTATCGCGCGCAACGGTGCGCAAGGTCATCCGCGGTCATGGGACGGAGTTCAAGTACGAGCGCGGGGTTCAGCCTGCACCCAGACTTGGCGATTGGCTCGAAGTTCTGACAGCGATCCTGGAGAAGGAAGTCGGCCTGCCCAAGCGGGAGCGCCGCTCGACCCAGCGGCTGTTCGAGGAACTGCGCGGACGCGGCTATGACGGCGCCCACGACAGCGTGCATCGGTTCGTTAAGGGCTGGCGTGACGAACGCGCGCGGGTTCCGGCGCAGGCTTATGTGCCGATGAGCTTTGCGCCGGGAGAGGCGTACCAGTTCGATTGGAGCCACGAAGCGATCACGCTCCATGGGCTTCCGCTGACGGTCAAGGCAGCACACATGAAGCTGTCGCACAGCCGCATGCCGTTTGTGCGCGTCTACTTCCGCGAGACCCAGGAGCTGGTGTTCGACGCCCATGACAAGGCGTTCCGGTTTTATGGCGGCGTCTGCCGGCGCGGCATCTACGACAACATGCAGACGGCGGTGGAAGCGATCTTTGTCGGCAAGGCCCGCCGGTACAATCGTCGCTTCCTGCAGATGTGCTCGCACCATCTGATCGAGCCGGTAGCCTGCACGCCAGCTTCGGGATGGGAGAAGGGCCAGGTCGAGAACCAGGTCGGCAATCTGCGTGATCAATTGTTCCGGCCCAAGCCACGAGTGAAGAGCCTTACCGAGTTAAATGCGTGGCTGGAAGATCAGTGCATCGCCGTTGCCAAGCGCACCAAACATCCGGAGTTCAAGGACAAGACGATCTGGGAGGTGTTCCAGGAAGAGCGCATCAGCCTCATGGAGTTGCGAGGCCCCTTCGACGGGTTCGTCGAAAAGGCCGTGAGGGCCAGCACGACTTGCCTGATCATGGCCGATCACAATCGCTACAGCGTCGATGCACGGGCTGCAGGGCGCATGGTGCTGGTGCGCTCGTATGCCGAACGCATCGTCGTGCTGCTGGGCGATGACGCCGTCGCCGATCATCCCCGCAACTTCCGGCGCGATCAGATCGTCTACGACCCCTGGCATTATCTGCCAATTCTGATGAAGAAGCCCGGCGCCTTGCGCAACGGCGCTCCGTTCAAGGATTGGGCTCTGCCACCGGCGCTGAGCCAAGTTCGCGCCAAGCTGAAGAGCCACGCCGACGGAGACCGTCAGTTCGTCAAGGTGCTGGGCGCGGTGCTCGATCATGGACTGGGTGCGGTCGAGGCCGCCTGCGCCGAAGCCTTGGAGGCGGGCCTCGCCAGTGGCGATGTGATCCTGACCGTGCTTGCGCGCCAGCGTCAGCCCGTCCTGCCGCCCAGCATCACCACACCGGATGCACTGCGCCTGAAGATCGAACCCATGGCCGATTGTGGCCGCTACGACAGCATAAGAAAGGTCGCCTGATGGAACGCCATGAGATTCTGGAAGCCATGAGCGAGCTCAAGCTCTACGGCATGCGCGCCAGCTTCGATGAGGTCGCCGGTAAGGGTCTTACCCGGCGCGATGAGATTTATCCTCTCATCGCCAGCCTGATCCAGGCCGAGCGCACGCACCGGCAGGCGCGATCTATCAGCTACCGTATCGGCGGGGCCAAGTTCCCGGTCCTCAAAGACCTCGACACGTTCGTCTTTGGCGACACGCCGGTCGATGAGGGCCAAGTTCGCGAACTCGCCACCGGCGCCTTCCTGGACGCTAAGCGCAACGCTATCTTCATCGGCGGCACCGGCACCGGCAAAACCCATCTCTGCATTGCCATCGCCTCCGCGGTCATCCGTACCCGCGCCAGGGGACGCTTCTTCAACCTCGTCGATCTGGTCAATCAGCTGGAGCAGGAGAAGGCCGCCGGCCGCAGCGGACGCCTCGCCGAGAAGCTGCTACGCCACGATCTCATCGTCATCGACGAGCTGGGCTATTTGCCGTTCAGTCAGTCCGGCGGACAATTGTTGTTCCACCTGATCAGCAAGCTTTATGAGAACACGTCTCTGCTCATCACCACCAATCTGGCCTTCGCCGATTGGCCGCAGGTGTTCGGCGACGCCAAAATGACGACCGCCATGCTCGACCGGCTCACTCA